>NZ_JAMWEL010000022.1 GCF_024509555.1 Streptococcus suis | reverse complement strand
TCACTATTATCAACATTTTTAGTCAAAAAAAGAACTTAGTCTGAGACTAAATTCTGTTGATGTTATGCAGTTTTCTCAAAGTAACTTCTGGAAGGACGGGAACTAGAACTTACTTTGAGAATTTACCGTCAGGAAAATTTTCAATAAAAAAGAACAGATCAACTACTTGCTCTGTCCTTTGTTAATTATTCCTAACCTATCTATTGATCCCAGTATCCACAAAACCGAAATGAGACAAGGGGCTAAGTCTAAAGGATAGACGACCAATAATCTGGTCCTCATTAATCAAACCAAATTGTCGACTGTCTTCTTTATTATTCCGATTGTCGTTCAATACAAGATAACTATTTTCAGGGATGACCTCATACTCAGAATTGGTTAGCGTAGAAATCGTCAGATCCTCTGTGTAGTATTCATCAACCAGATTTTTCGTTAAATAGGTTTCTGATACAATCTCATGATTTCTATATAATACATCATCCATATAGGTCACTTGATCACCCTCACCAGCAATCACTCGACTGACGTATTCCTTACCCTCATGAGTATATAACACAAAATCACCATGTTTCAACCTGTCCTTTCGCACAGTAATAATAAAATCTCCACTCTGAAGGTAATTATTAGCCATATTATCTGTAATGGTTACAGGCTCGAAAAACCAAACTCTAAGCCCGATTAAACCAAGAACTAAAAGTAATAATAAAATTAGCTGGGTTATAAAATCTCTTTTTAACATCCTATCTCCATTCCTGAATTTATTATACCATAAGATAAGGACAAGTTCCTCTTGGAAGTTAGCTCATGATTTTCTGAAAAATTTCCTCAGCAATGACATGATTTCCAAGAGGTGTCAAGTGCAAGCCATCGCTATAATATTCCAAATGCCCCTTGGTTAAGGGATAAAGATTGATGACTGGCACATCCAATTCCTGACCAATTTCTGCAATAATGGCTTGTAATTCGTCTTCGATAATCTGATTATTAAGCCCGAAGCGACTGGTTGGCACGAATGGTGGAATGACCAAGTAAAGATCTGGTTGGCTAGGCAAACTCAAGTACCGCTCTGCCATTTCCCTATATTCACTAATAAATCGCTCCTTATTCCAGTAAGGACCACGGCTGTCATTGCTACCAATCATGATAATGACAATGTCCGCCTCGCTCTCAAGAGACAACTGGGCATTTTTCTCTTTAAAATAGGGATAATCCGACGTCGACTGAAGCGAACGACCACTCAAACCGAAATTAGATACCTGATAATGATGACCCAGTTTCTCAGCCAAAATGCAGGGATAGGCATCTTTTTCACGGTGCTCCAGACCGTAACCGTATGTCAGGCTATCGCCAACTGTCGCAACTTTTATGGCCCCACTTCCAACGGTTAGGACCTCTGGATACATAATATCTGACACGTGAACTCCTCTGATATTCTTATCATTCTATTGTACCATCTTGAAAAAAATAAATAAACTGCTGAATTTGTGATATAATGAACATATGAAAAAAAACGTGATGATTATAGGCGGAGGGATTGTCGGCTCAACAGCTGCCTTCTACCTCTCCCAAGATGAAACTGTCAACTTAACCCTCATAGACCACGGTGTCGGCACCGCTACCCGTGCAGCTGCTGGAATTATCTGTCCTTGGATGGCTCAAAAGAAAAATAAAGATTGGTATAAACTGACATCAGAAGGTGCAGTCTTCTATCGCAAATTAGTCGCAGATTTAGAGGCTGCTGGAGCCATGGACATCCCTTTCAAGCAAACTGGAACAATCGGCTTGAAGAGCAAGCCAGAATTGCTAGAAAAAATCCAAAAAATTGCGGAAGACCGCCGTGTCGATACTCCAACCATTGGTCAAATTACAAGCTTGCAAGGAGAAGAAATCAGCGACTATCTCCCACCGCTCAAACCTGACTTTTACGGCATTCATTTAGAAGGAGGCGGCCGTATCGATGGCGGGCGTTTGATTGACATTTTGCAAGAGGAAGTTTTGAAAAATGGCGGAGCGCGTCTACAAGGACAGGCAAAATTGCTAGACGCTCACACTATCGAACTAGATGGACAAGAGCTGACAGCCGACCACATCATCCTGGCAACAGGTGCCTGGTTACCACATATCCTAGAACCACTTGGTTATCAGGTTGATGTTCGTCCACAAAAAGGACAATTGTTGGAATTAGATACCCAATACGACACAAACAACTGGCCCGTCTGCATGCCTTATGGACAAATTGACATCTTGCCTTTTGAAAATGGTAAAATCATCGTTGGAGCTACACACGAGGATGATATGGGTTATGACCTGACACTCGACCCTGAAAAAATCCAAGCTATGCAAGATAAGGCAGCCGAGTTTATGCCAGACCTAGCCAACTATTCCGTTGCCAAAACACGGATCGGAACCCGTGCCTACACTTCAAATTATGCACCATTTTATGGCAATCTCGAAGACATGAAAAATGTTTGGGTTGCAAGCGGTCTAGGTTCCTCTGGTTTGACAAATGGTCCATTCATCGGCTGGCAAATCGCTCAAGAAATTTTAGGGAAGGAAAACAGCTTCGATCGAACAGCCTATTCTCCTACTAACTACATTAAAAAACAAATAAATAGCTAAAAGGCCACTCGCACTGAGTAGCCTTTTTTCTATGGCTTATCAACTTTAATCATCTTGTGAAAAAGTAACCAATAACCCACTGCCCCAATACCTAGCAGAGAAAAAGCTATTAAATAAGGAGTTAGGTCAGCCGTTTCTTTTTCTTGACTATCCGCCTCATCCCCCTTAGCTACTGCTTTTTCACTCCCTTTGCCCAGATATTGATTGTTTGAACTGATACTTGTGGAAGGGGTGACTTGTTCCTTCTCTGAATCCTTTTCATGCTGAAAATCAGGTTCTGATGACTGATTGAATGCCCTTGGTAAACCTGTACTACTAGCCTGACCAACTGTCTCTTGCTCCACAATTAGTTCGCTAGTAAAGTTGGTATCTTTATATACATTCTCACGCATATTTAGTATAGGTCTAATTGAAATTTTTCCTGAATACTCATTAGACAAGGTAAAAATCTGGTTTAAAATTCCTCTTCCAGCCTGCTCTATTTCCGTTTTTTCAGCAGTCACATGTTCTAACTTGTCAGCCACCAAATCCTCAGAACTTGACAAAGCTCCCACAGGCAATTCATGCGTAACAGAAGAACCATGAAGGGACAGGTGACCTACTGGCAACTCATGCGTGACAGAACTTCCATGAAGAGACAGGTGACCAACGGGAACCTCATGTGTGACAGAACTTCCATGAAGAGACAGGTGACCAACGGGAACCTCATGCGTGACGGAGCTACCGTGAAGGGACAAATGTCCTACTGGCAATTCATGGCTAACTGAAGAACCATGAAAGGACAAATGACCTACTGGTAATTCATGGCTAACAGAAGAACCGTGAAGGGACAAGTGACCAACTGGTAATTCATGGCTAACAGAAGAACCGTGAAGGGACAGGTGACCTACTGGCAACTCATGCGTAACGGACGATCCGTGAACGGAAACATGACCGACGGGCAATTCATGGGTAACAGAAGAACCATGAAGGTTCAAATGTCCTACTGGTAATTCATAGCTAACGGAAGAACCGTGAAGGAACAAGTGACCTACTGGCAGCTCATGCGTGACAGAACTTCCATGAAGGGACAAATGACCTACTGGTAATTCATGGCTAACAGAAGAACCATGAAGGGACAGGTGACCTACTGGCAATTCATGGCTAACAGAAGAACCGTGAAGGGACAGGTGACCTACTGGCAGCTCATGCGTGACAGAACTTCCATGAAGAGACAGGTGACCTACTGGCAATTCATGGCTAACAGAAGAACCATGAAGGGACAAATGACCTACTGGTAATTCATGGCTAACAGAAGAACCATGAAGGGACAGGTGACCTACTGGCAACTCATGCGTAACGGACGATCCGTGAACGGAAACATGACCGACGGGCAATTCATGGCTAACAGAAGAACCATGAAGGGACAAATGACCTACTGGTAATTCATGGCTAACCGAAGAACCATGAACAGAAAGGTGACCCTTAGGTAAGGAATGCTGGACAGCGCCTCCTAGCTTCTGCATGGGAATTGCTAGTTGTTTCATTCCCGACTCCAAAACAGTCGCTAGCTCAGAAGCGACAACCACAGCATTGATTGACGCTAGCACCTCACCATATTTAGCTTCTAGCAAGGAACTATAGTCATATTTTTCTTTTTCCGAAAATTCTTCTTGACTCCTTATCGCTAGAAGTGTTTCTTCCTTGACGTTCGCCAATTGCTGTCTAGCCAACTGCCTTTTTTCTTCTATTGGATTAAAATATTCTTCCCAATAGGATTGCCCAAGTTTGATGACATGAACATAGTCCAGATGAGAACCAACCGAATTTTTCACGACATTATTATTTAATCGAGGATTGCCAGAGGAATCCCGTGTGATTCCCATCCGTTTCAAGCCAATCGGATGATGCTGATCGTCCGAATCCGTAATATAAACTGCTCGAATCAATCCATTCTCATCATACTCAGCCCCCCAGACCGTCACAATATGAGTGGTCGTTCCAAAAGTTCGATAGGTCAAGCCAAGTAAACCTTGATTTTCTAAGTTATTGCGAACCAAATTTCCAAAATAGAGATAATCTCCGCTGAACATCCGATCCGTCAACTTTTTTTCCTTAAATACTTCATGAAAAAAGCCACCGCGTTTATCCGGTACCAAATCAGGATTTTCTAAATTGACCCCTCCTTGACTCTTTGGGGGATAACCATTGATAAATAGATCCACCAGAGCATCTGATACAAACCCATTCAATCGGCGACCGTAGTAGGCTTTAAAGAGGTTAAAAATTCGGCTATTTTGCTGATTTTCAAAAGAATCTGTGTAACGTCTTATATCAGTCAAAGAATAGTCCTGCTGCCCTAGATCAGCTCCATATTTCTCACTAATATACCGTTCTACATACTCCTTATTTTGTTCCAACCACCAGTGCAACATGTTGGAAGAAACTGCCGCAAAACACAGGTTCAAGTCCTCTATAGAAGCATCCAAACTCTTGTTGGCATCATAGTAACCATTTCCGGCTTCATAGGGCATATAATACTCAACAAATTCACCGGTCACTTCCTTTTTAAAATCACCAGCCTCTCCCATACTTGGCGGCGTCACCCCTTGCGCCCAGATAATTTCACGGGTCTCCCCACTATCTGTGACGTAGTAGCTGGTCGGTTGAGAGACAGGCATTTCAAGATTTTCTTTTGAAGAAGTTGGTTCTCCACTACTTCTAAACACCCCACTAGACAGGCTATCTTCTTGATTTGTAACAGTCAATTCACCATCAAGGCTTGGGCTTGATGCTTCATTCTGATTTTCATATAAACCTTGATTTAATTGAGTCTGGTCTAATTGATTTAGGCTGGTCACAGTTTCCTCTTGGCTAGTCCTCTCCTCTTCCTGAGGCAACTCCTCACCATCTCCAATATCATCAAAAGTAGGTAATTCATGAATAGAATTGCCTAAAATAGCCTCCGTATCGGCACTAACATCAATTGAACAAATTGTAGTCACTGCAAAAAGAAAGGCAACCGAAACTAAACCAACCGATAATTTCCTCAAAGCAAAACGGACAGGATTGTGCATCCTACTCACTCCTTTCTGTTTTAAATTTATTATATCAACACCTAGTAAAATATCAAAATAATATATCAAAAAAAGCTTCCTTTCGGAAACTTTTTCATCTGTCTATTATTGAACGTCAAATACCACTGACTTCACTTTCGTCATCGCTTCGATACTGTAGCGAATACCCTGAACACCTGCTCCTGACCCCTTAACACCCAAGAACGGGAAGTTATCTGGACCACGTTGGGTCTTAGCATTGATATGAACCGTACCAACTTCTAATTTTGACGCAAAATCAAAGGCAAACGGATAATTGCTTGTAAAGATAGAAGATTGAAGACCATATTCAGACTGGTTACACAATTCCAACATTTCATCCAATGTTGAAACACGAATAATTGGAAGAACTGGTCCAAATGGCTCTTCCCATGCAATTTCCATATCTGGTGTAACATGGTCAAGAAGGGTTGGCCAAATCAAGTTTTTCTCACGTTTGTATGGTGTCAATTCAGTTGCACCTTTAGCCTGTGCATCTTGAACCAAACCTTCGATAAATTCAGCAGATTGTTCATCGATTACTGGCGTAATGTCCTTGTTCTCAAATGGATCACCGACAGTCAACTTCTCAACTTCTGCTTTCAACTTCGCAGCCAATTCATCCGCTACAGAATCCATAACAAGAACACGTTTAATAGCCGTACAACGTTGACCTGAATAGCTGTAGGCACCACTTACAATTTCTTTTGCAGTGTGGTCCAAATCCGCATCTTCCATAACAACCGCAGCATCCTTACCACCCAATTCAAGCATGATTGGACGAATACCAGCTAACTGTCCAACTTTTTGTCCAATTGGAGTTGAACCTGTAAAGTTGATGAAGTTCACTTCTGGGTGTTCGATGATGTAGTCACCAATTTCTGAACCGCGACCTGTAATGGTATTGAAGACACCCGCTGGGATTCCTGCATCTGCGAAAGCTTCTGCCAACAATAGACCAGAAATAGAACCCTGCGTTGGTGGTTTAAACATAACCACATTTCCTCCGATTAGAGCCGGAGCAATCTTCGAAGCAGACAAGTTAACAGGGTAGTTGTAGGGTGCAATCGCCAATACGATACCTACTGGCTCGCGACGAACCAAGGAAACTTTTGACTTAGCAGTTGGCTCGTATGTTCCACCTTCTAATGATGAACCATAAACACGCAAACCTTCTTCAGCAGCAAAACGAATGAGATGAGCGGAACGATCCACTTCTCCGATTGATGCCTTAATACCTTTTGAAACTTCTTTTGCTAAAATTTCACCAATAGCATCCTTACGCTCTTCCAAAATATTTGCTGCCTTATGCAAATATTGGGCACGTTCAAACGCTGAAAGGGCACGCCAAGCAGGTAATGCCTTTCTAGCAGCTTCCATTGCCTGATCAACTTCTTCTTTTGACATAGCAGGAACTGTACCGAGTTTTTCTTGATTAATCGGTGAGTGAATCGCGATTGATTTTTCTGATCCAACCCAAGAACCGTTAATATAATTATTATACGCCTTCATTTCTTCCTCCTTTAAGTATAATGTGATAATTGTAACACATCGATATAGATTTTGTAATAATTTTCAGAAAATTTCAAATTTTCTTCCAAATTAATTTCAGTCTTCAAAGTATTTTAAGCCGTATATCTCAAAAAATATATAGTACTCAATGCTGGAGCATACAAAAAAGTTTGAAGCAGTTTATCTACTCCAAACTTTAAATTTATCTTCAATAAAGAAATATATAAAAATACTCTTTCTAATTTTAAATTATAATGCTTCCTCTAGTTCGTCTTCAGTAAAACCGAACATAAATTCTTCATCTTTGCCATTTGAGAACCAAATATCAGCTGCTTCAAAAACACTTAGCGATTCTTCATCATATTCGTTATACTCATTTTCATCAGAACAATAGTTACAAATATACGTTTCTTCGTCCCAATAGCCAAAACTATCTTTAACTCTACTTAAACGATGCCCACAGTCTGGACACATCGCATATCTACTCATAATAGTCCTCCCAAAAATAGAAAATAGTATTCAACATTATTTCAAAAGATTATTATTCTTAAATTAGTTGAAATCAACATACTCTTTTTGAAGTTCAAGAACTTCTTCTGCCGTTGCACATTCTGTCAAGGCACGTTGAGCATATTCTTCCATTTTAGCTGAATCAAGTGTCTTCATGAGGCTACGTGTACGAAGGACAGATGTTGCACTCATAGAAAACTCATCCAAGCCCATTCCGACAAGAAGTGGAACAGCTTGTTGGTCACCAGCCATCTCACCACACATACCAGCCCATTTGCCTTCTGCGTGAGCAGCCTTGATCACATTGTTGATCAAGCGAAGGATTGATGGGTTGTATGGTTGGTAGAGGTATGAAACTTGTTCGTTCATACGGTCTGCTGCCATAGTGTACTGGATCAAGTCATTTGTACCAATTGAGAAGAAGTCAACTTCTTTAGCAAATTGGTCTGCAATCATAGCTGCTGCAGGGATTTCAATCATGATACCCACTTGGATATCATCTGCAACTGCTACACCTTCAGCCAACAAGTTTGCTTTTTCTTCTTCAAGGATTGCTTTTGCTGCACGGAATTCAGTCAACAAGGCAACCATTGGGAACATGATACGAAGTTTACCATGTACAGATGAACGAAGAAGGGCACGCAACTGAGTACGGAACATTTGGTTACCAGTCTCAGAAATAGAGATACGAAGGGCACGGAAACCAAGGAATGGGTTCATTTCGTGTGGAAGGTCGAAGTAAGGAAGTTCCTTATCACCACCGATATCCATTGTACGAACCACGACAGGCTTGTCGTCCATACCTTCAAGAACAGCCTTGTAAGCTTCGTACTGCTCATCTTCAGTAGGGAAATCTTGTGAGTCCATGTACAAGAACTCTGTACGGTAAAGACCAACTGCCTCTGCACCGTTATCATTTACACCTTCAACGTCTTTTGGTGTACCGATGTTTGCTGCCAATTCGAAGTGTTTGCCGTCAGCTGTCACTGTTTGAGCATCTTTCAAGAGTGCCCACTCAGCTTTTTGTTTAGCATAGGCTTCACCAGCTGCTTTAAATTCTGCAATCACTTCTTCAGAAGGGTTGATAACAACCTCACCTGTGATACCGTTAACAGCAAGGACATCACCATCTTTAACGATCTCAGTAATGTTATTTGTACCCAAAACAGCAGCAATTTCGAGTGTACGAGCCATGATAGCTGAGTGGCTTGTACGACCACCGATGTTTGTTACAAAGGCTTTTACAAACTGTTTGTTCAATTGTGCTGTATCTGAAGGTGTCAAGTCGTGTGCGATAACGATTGACTCTTCATCAATTGTCGCAGGGTTTGGCAAACGAACGCCAAGTAAGTGTGCCAATACACGTTTTGCAACGTCGCGGATATCTGCTGCACGCTCTTGCATGTATGGGTTATCTTCCATACCTTCAAAAATAGCGATGAACATATCCGTTACTTCTTTCAAACCTGTTTCAGCATTTGTTTTCTTAGCACGAATAGTTTCCTTGATCTGACCAATCATTTCTGGGTCAGAGAGAACCATCAAATGTGCGTCAAATACGGCTGCGGCTTCTTCACCAAGGCTAGCTACTGCGTTCTCTCGAATAAGAGAAAGCTCGTTTTGTGATGCTGCAAGAGCAGCATCCAAACGAGCTTCTTCTGCATTTGTGTCTTCAACTGTAACAGTTTCGAAGGACAAATCTGGCTGAACGAGTAGATATGCCTTAGCAACGGCAACACCATCCGATGCTGCAATTCCTTTAAGCATTTCTGTCATTTTCTTATGCCAATCCTTCTTTTTCCATTGTTTCAGTGATAGCTGCGATTGCATCGTCAGCATCAGCACCTTCAGCTGAGATAGTTACATCAGCACCTTGACCAACACCAAGGCTCATAACACCCATGATAGATTTAAGGTTTACAGATTTTTCTTTGTAGTTCAAAGTGATATCTGAAGCGAATTTGCTAGCTGTTTGAACAAGCAAAGTTGCTGGACGTGCGTGGATACCTGTTTCTGCCACAATGTGGAAGTCTTTTGAAGCCATATTTGGATTCTCCTTTATTTTTACAAAATTGTGGGTTATTTGTGATAACCCTTACAAAAAGCATTATACCACTTCTTGAAATCATTTTCAAGAATTTTTTGCGTTTCTTTCAGGATTTCCCGCATTTTTAAAATTTGGAACAACTATTTCATATGGATATATTTTCTGTTAATATTTCAGCAAACTCATCAGTTGTTAAACTAGCGACATCCAGGTATTTCGCGAAATCACCGGTTACTTTTTGTTGTGAAAAGGCCGTTTCAAGTGCTTTGACAATTAACTCGGACGCCTCATTCCACCCAATATATTCTAACATCATACAAGCTGAGAGAAGGAGAGAACTTGGATTTGCTAGATTTTTTCCTGCAATATCAGGCGCTGTGCCATGCGTTGCTTCAAAGATGGCATGTCCTGTTTGGTAGTTGATATTGGCACCTGGAGAGATACCGATACCTCCTACCTGTGCTGCCAGGGCATCCGATGCATAGTCGCCATTTAAGTTGGTTAAGGCGACCACATCAAATGCTTCAGGTGCCAACAAGATTTGCTGCAAGAAATTATCGGCGATGATATCGTTGACAATCAAACTACCATTAGCGAGTTCTTTACTATATTCTTCTTGAGCCAGTTCATAACCCCATTTCCGAAAGCCACCTTCTGTAAACTTTTGAATATTTCCTTTGTGTACTAATGTCACGGTTCTCAACTGATGTTTCAAGGTATAATCAATTGCAGAGCGAATCAGTCTCTTACTTCCTTCAATCGAAATTGGTTTGATACCAATGCTGGAGGTTTCTGGAAAACGGATTTTATTTACGCCCATCGTTTCCTGAAGAAAGGCAATCACTTCCTTAATCTTTTCTGTTCCTGCTTCCCATTCAATACCTGCATAAATATCCTCTGTATTTTCACGAAAAATGGTCATATTGGTCTTTTCCGGATGTTTCAAGGGACTGGGAACTCCTTCGAAATAGCGAATTGGTCGCACACAGGCAAATAGATCCAACTCTTGACGCAAAGCAACATTGAGTGAGCGGTGCCCCTTTCCAACCGGTGTCCCTAATGGCCCTTTTATTGCAATCAGGTGGTCACGAATAATCTCCAATGTTGCATCCGGCAAGGAAGTCCCTGTTATATCATAAGCCTTTTCACCGGCTAGAACTTCAAGCCATTCAATCGAACGTTGTCCATCATATGCTTTTTCAATCGCCGCATCAATAACTTTTTGTGCTGCTGGCCAAATATCTTTTCCAATTCCATCCCCCTCGATATAGGGAATAATTGGGTGACTCGGTACAGTTAGTTTGCCATCTTTCATCAAAATCTTTTCTGTCATATTTACCTCTTCCCTATTGATATATAAGCCAAGTCTCTACTACCTACATATGATGAACGTGGCCGAATTAACTTATTATTTTTCCGTTGTTCTTGCACATGGGCAATCCAACCAGCCATACGACTCATAGCAAAAATCAAAGTAAAAATATCACTGTCAATTCCTAGAACATAGTAAACAGTTGCAGAATAGAAATCCACATTGGGAATCAAACCTTTCTTGTGTTTGATAAAGTGTTCAACCTCTTCTGATAGAGTGTAAAATACTTCACTATCAGTTCCCAATGTCAAATCACGCGCCATTTCCTTTAAATAATGTTGACGAGGATCCACCGTTTTATAAACACGGTGACCAAAGCCCATGATTTTTTCTTTTGAATCCAGTTTTTCCTGCAAATATCCTTCTGCATCTCCACTTTCCCGAATAGCCAACAGCATATCGAATACCCGTTCATTGGCACCACCATGCAAGGAACCTTTTAAGGTTCCAATGGCCGTTGTCACACAAGAATACAAGTCCGTCAAGGTTGAGGCAGTCACACGCGCCGCAAAGGTAGAGGCATTTAATTCATGATCTGCATGCAAAACCAGGGCTTTGTTAAATGCCTTGACCTGTAATTCTGTCGGTTCCTCCCCATTTAACATATATAAGAAGTTGGCTGCAAATCCTAAATCAGTTCTTGGTTCAATAGGAACTAGCCCTTTTCGTAATCGAGCAAATGTCGCAATAATTGTAGGAACTTTAGCCATAATTTGAATAGATTGTTCATACAGAGACTCTAAGGAGTTGTCCTCAGCATGAACATTGTAAACCCCTAACAAGGAGACTGTTGACCTCAGCACACTCATAGGATGTAGATGTCTTCGAGATTGGATTAAAATACATTGTTCAACTGCATCTGAAATAGCATATTCCTCACGAAGTTTTTTCTCAAAATAGTTTAATTCAATCTGAGTTGGTAAATGTAAATTCCACAGGAGGTAAATCACTTCCTCAAATGAAGCATTGTTATCCATTAATTCAGAAATGTCGTAACCAGCATAGGATAAACGATCATTTTCAATTGCACAAATTCTCGTATCACAAGCAATTGCATCTTTTAAACCATTTGTTTCCATCAAATATGACCTCCTAGTTTCTTTCTGACAACCATCGGTAAAATACCGCCGTGTCGATAATAGCGAATATCAGCTTCTGCATCAAATCGAACCAAGGCTTGGAATTCTTTTGTAATTTCTGGCGAAACCGCTTTAACGGTAACGATTTGCCCAATTCCAACATCTTCTGGTAACTCAATTGAATAGCTTTCATAGCCAGTCAGGCCGAGACTATCTGCTGTTTGCCCTTCTAAAAATTGAAGCGGCAAAACCCCCATCATGACCAAATTTGACCGGTGAATCCGCTCAAAGGATTCTGCTAAAACGGCTTTGACACCTAGCAAGTTAGCCCCTTTTGCTGCCCAATCTCGACTGGATCCCATGCCATAATCCTTACCAGCTATGACAATACTACCAATACCAGACTCACGATACTTCATAGCCGCATCATAAATTGATAAAATATCACCCTTATACTTAGTCCAGCCACCGATTTTCCCATCGGCCAATTCATTCTTGATACGAATATTAGCAAAAGTTCCACGCATCATGACCTCATGGTTACCTCGACGGCTTCCATAAGAGTTAAAATCAACATAAGCAATTCCCTTTTCTTCCAGATATTGAGCCGCTGGACTAAGACGGGCAATATTTCCCGCAGGCGAAATATGGTCTGTCGTCACAGAATCACCGAATTTTGCCAAAACTGCCAAGTTTTCAAGCGGTTTAATAGATAAATCAGCCTGCATATTTTCAAAATATGGTGGATTTTGAATGTAGGTCGATGATGAATCCCAACTGTAATTCATATCCGTCTTGGTTTCAATAGCATTCCAGGCTTGACTATCTGTAAAGACCGATTGGTATTCTTCTTTATAGAGATCTCGTGTCACGTATTTTTCAATATAAGTATCCACTTCTTCACGGCTTGGCATGATATCTGCAAGATAGACTGGTTGATTATTTTTGTCATATCCCAAAGGTTCGCTTGATAAGTCTACAGTCATATTCCCAGCTATAGCGTAAGCAACCACCAAAGGTGGACTGGCCAAGAAATTGGCTTTAACAAGTGGATTGATTCGCCCTTCAAAATTACGGTTTCCAGATAAAACAGCTGAAACCAACAAATCTTCTTCTTTGATGGCTTCAGCAACTTGGGCTGGTAAATCACCCGAATTACCGATACAGGTCGTACAACCATATCCGACAAGGTTAAAACCTAATTGATCTAAATAGTCTTGTAAACCTGATTTCTTTAAATAACCTGTTACTACTTTTGAACCTGGTGCTAGAGAGGTTTTTACTGTTTTATCAACGGATAAGCCTTTTTCCACCGCCTTCTTAGCTAACAAACCAGCTGCCAGAAGAACGTATGGATTGGAAGTATTAGTACAGGAAGTAATCGCAGCAATAGCTACATGTCCTGTTTTGATCGTATGTTCACCATCAGGGTAGGTTACAAGTGCTTGTTTATCCAGCTCTGCTACATCCATACCGAACCCCCTAACCCCCATTTCTCGCGTTATACTAGCTTGAAACTCTGCCTTAGCTTCCGTTAATGCAATCAAATCTTGAGGACGTTTGGGTCCCGATATAGATGGTACAACAGTGGATAAATCCAAATCAAGGACTTTGGTGTAAGTCGGAAATTGTTCAGGATGATAAAACAGATGATTTTCCTTGGCATAGGCTTCAGTCAAGGCGATATGTTCTTCAGAACGATTGGTCAACCTCATGTAATGAAGCGTCTCGTCATCAATTGGGAAATAGCCACAGGTTGCACCATATTCCGGAGCCATATTGGCAACAGTAGCCCGATCCGCCAAGGCGAGCGATGACAAACCAGAGCCAAAAAATTCGACGAATTTACCAACAACCTTTTCTTGACGAAGGAGTTGCGTCACTTTTAAAGCCAAGTCA
The DNA here is from genome assembly GCF_024509555.1 of Streptococcus suis. Taxonomy (GTDB): domain Bacteria; phylum Bacillota; class Bacilli; order Lactobacillales; family Streptococcaceae; genus Streptococcus; species Streptococcus suis_AD. Next base: position 19,602 of record NZ_JAMWEL010000022.1, on the reverse strand, counting down.
GTTGCGGTTGCAACCTTTGGTAATTGACCTGATAACCGGACCCCAATAACCTCGGGAATTGGGAAATAAGAAGCTTCACCCAACATAGCGGCTTCTGCCTCTATACCACCGACACCCCAACCTAGAACTCCAATCCCATTTATCATGGTTGTATGACTATCTGTTCCAAACATGGAATCAGGATAGAGCAAACCATCCTTATTGATAACAACATCACTCAGAAACTCAATGTTGACTTGGTGAATTATCCCTGTCGCTGGCGGGACAGCCCGATAATTATCAAAAGACTGCTCTGCCCACTTTAAAAACTCATAGCGCTCGTTATTGCGTTCAAATTCCAAAGCAACATTCTTTTCCAGGGCATTTTCTGTCCCAAAAACGTCTACTTGAACCGAGTGATCAATAACCAAGTCTACTGGAATTTCTGGATTAATCAGCTCAGGCCGTCCTCCAGACTTTACAACTGCATCACGCATAGACGCCAAGTCCACCACCACAGGCACACCCGTAAAATCTTGCAGGATTACTCGACTAGGTTTGAAAGGAACCTCCCCCTTGGGAGAAGAAGCCTGATAGTTAGACAATGCATCAATGTGATTTTTCGTAACATCAACACCATCTTCTTTCCTTAAAAGACTTTCCAATAAAATACGAATCGTGTATGGAAGTGTATGAATATCCACTCCATTTTTATCCGCAACCGATTTCAATGCATAGTAACTGTACACTTCCCCTTGGTGATGTAAGCGTTCTTTGTATGATGTTTCCATAACATTTAACCTCTTTTAACATTATGTAATAGTATAGTACAAAGCGCAATATTTATTCAATATATAGATTACTTCGCGTGTAATATTTCATGACATAAACAACCCTTTAATATAATAAATCATTTGAAAATTAAAAAATATGAGAAGTATTTTTTAACTTGTAACTGTTTTAACGATATCAATGAATGGTATTCAAACACTAACTCTTCACAAACTAACGCAAAATCCTAATCTTTAAAGTAACTAATCTGTAGCTGTAGTTTACTTCGATTTTTCTATATAATTTGCATTTCGCTAGATTTACAATTCTAGTATTCAATTGTTTATTTCGTATACATTTTTGTACTATATATGGTGTTTGTTCGTTTTTTAACACACTATATTTTGTGCCAAAGTTAATCTTCTATCTTGACTTTGACCCCAAAATCTAGTATCCTAGATTGGTGAATTTAATCAACAAAGGAGAAATAAAGTGGTAACAATTTATTCTAAAAACGATTGTGTACAATGCAAAATGAGCAAGAAATTTCTTGACCAACACAATGTGGCCTATACTGAAATCAACCTAGATGAGCAACCAGAATACATCGAACATGTGAAAAGCCTTGGTTTTTCATCTGCTCCTGTCATCGAAACAGAAACAGAAAGCTTCTCAGGTTTCCAACCAAGCAAACTAAAAGCCCTTGTCTAACAAGAGCTCTATCGGAACGAATACACCTTTGTCTTTGTTCCATTTTTCATTTTATCTATAGAAAGAGATTGCGATTATGAGTTTGAAAGAATTAGGCGATGTGTCCTACTTCCGTTTGAATAACGAAATCAACCGTCCTGTCAATGGACAAATTCCTCTCCATAAGGACCAAGAAGCTGTTAAGGCCTTCTTCAAGGAAAATGTTATCCCAAATACCAAACAATTTGATTCCATTTTGGACAAGATTGCTTATTTAGTAGAAGAAAATTATCTTGAAAAAGAATTTTTGGATCAGTATAGCCCAGAATTTATCATTAAAATCCATCAATTCTTACAGGACCAAAACTTCCGCTTCAAGTCTTTCATGGCAGCCTACAAGTTCTATAACCAGTATGCCCTTAAAACCAACGACGGTGCCTACTACTTGGAAAGCATGGAAGACCGTGTTCTCTTCAACGCCTTGTATTTTGCAGAGGGCAATGAAGAATTGGCACTCAATTTGGCCAACGAAATGATTCATTTGCGTTACCAGCCTGCTACTCCTTCCTTCCTCAACGCAGGCCGTGCCCGTCGTGGTGAGTTAGTGTCTTGTTTCCTCATTCAAGTCACAGACGATATGAATGCTATTGGACGTTCTATCAACTCTGCTCTGCAATTGTCCCGTATCGGTGGTGGTGTCGGTATCTCCCTCAGCAACCTGCGTGAGGCAGGTGCTCCAATCAAGGGCTACGAGGGGGCTGCTTCTGGTGTCGTTCCTGTTATGAAACTCTTCGAGGACAGCTTCTCCTACTCTAACCAACTTGGACAACGCCAAGGAGCTGGGGTAGTCTATCTGGATGTCTTCCACCCAGACATTATCGCCTTTCTTTCGACTAAGAAGGAAAATGCCGATGAGAAAGTTCGCGTGAAGACCTTGTCGCTAGGGATTACGATCCCAGATAAATTCTACGAACTAGCACGCAAGAATGAAGACATGTACCTCTTCAGCCCTTACTCTGTTGAATTAGAGTACGGTGTGCCTTACAGCTACCTTGATATTACGGAAAAATACGACGAATTGGTGGCAAACCCACGCATTCGTAAGACAAAAATCAAGGCACGTGACCTAGAAACTGAAATTTCTAAACTTCAACAGGAATCTGGCTATCCTTATGTTATCAACATCGATACAGCCAACCGTAGCAATCCTGTTGACGGCAAGATTATCATGTCTAACCTCTGTTCAGAAATTCTTCAAGTTCAAACGCCAAGCGTCATCAATGATTCTCAAGAATACTTGACCATGGGGACAGATGTATCATGTAACCTTGGCTCAACCAATATTGTCAACTTGATGAAATCGCCTGATTTTGGACGTTCTGTCCGTACCATGACTCGTGCCTTGACCTACGTGACAGACCATTCGCACATTTCTGCGGTACCGTCTATCGAAGCTGGAAATGAGCAAGCTCATTCTATCGGTCTTGGTGCTATGGGACTTCACTCTTACTTGGCTCAGAACCTGATTGACTACGGTTCAAAAACAGCCGTAGAATTTACCAACATCTACTTCATGCTCCTCAACTACTGGACCTTGGTAGAATCAAATAACATTGCCCGCGAACGCAAGGCTACTTTCCATAACTTTGAAAAATCAAAATACGCAGACGGTAGCTATTTCGACAAGTATGTGACGGGTGACTACCAACCACAATCTAACCGTGTTAAAGAACTTTTTGAAGGCATTTTCATTCCAAGTGGACAAGATTGGGCGGACCTCTGCGAAAAAGTAAAAGCTGACGGACTCTATCACCAAAACCGTTTGGCTGTTGCACCTAACGGTTCTATCTCTTATATCAACGACGTTTCTGCTTCAATTCACCCAATCACACAACGGATTGAAGAACGCCAAGAGAAGAAAATCGGTAAAATCTACTATCCAGCAGCTGGCTTGGCAACAGAAACCATTCCATTCTATAAATCTGCCTACGATATGGATATGCGCAAGGTCATTGATGTCTACGCTGCTGCAACAGAACACGTCGACCAAGGTTTGTCCCTCACTCTCTTCCTCCGCAGTGAGCTTCCAAAAGAACTCTATGAATGGAAAAAAGAGAACAAACAAACCACACGTGACCTCTCTATTCTTCGTAACTACGCCTTCAATAAGGGTGTCAAATCTATCTACTACGTCCGCACCTTCACAGACGACGGCGAAGAAGTCGGCGCAAACCAATGTGAGAGTTGTGTGATTTAAGACACTAACATTCATTGATACTAAGGCATCTAATGAATGAACGGTACTGACTATTTGGTCAGTACCTAAGTGGCTTACTACCTCGAAAAGTCGTTAAGTTCGAACGACTTTTCTCAGATCGTAACTTTCACAAGCTTAGCTGTTGGCAATCCAACTAGCCAAGCTACGCTAACCGCTATATACGGATTAGCTAGCTACCTTACGACACTGTCATTCACGATGTGAAGCAACTAATAAGCAATCGATTAAAGATCCCTTTTAGGGGATTTTTTTACAGGCTACTATCTATTTGTGATATAATATTTGAAGTATAAGAAAAAGAAAGAGAATATGATGGAAACCTACTACAAAGCCATAAACTGGAACGCCATTGAGGATGTTATCGACAAGTCAACTTGGGAAAAGTTAACAGAGCAATTCTGGCTCGATACACGTATCCCCTTATCAAATGACTTGGATGACTGGCGTAAACTGACTGCTGACGAAAAAGACCTGGTTGGTAAGGTCTTCGGTGGACTAACCCTCCTGGATACCCTTCAATCTGAAACAGGTGTCCAAGCTCTTCGCAACGATATTCGTACACCTCACGAAGAAGCTGTTTACAACAACATTCAATTCATGGAGTCTGTTCACGCCAAATCTTACTCTTCTATCTTCTCAACATTGAACACCAAGTCTGAGATTGAAGATATCTTTGAATGGACCAACAACAACGAATATTTGCAACGCAAGGCAAAGATTATCAACGAAATCTACGAAACTGGTACCCCACTTGAAAAGAAAGTTGCCAGCGTATTCCTAGAAACCTTCCTCTTCTACTCTGGTTTCTTCACGCCACTCTACTACCTTGGTAACAACAAACTGGCCAACGTTGCGGAAATCATCAAGCTAATCATCCGTGACGAGTCTGTGCACGGTACCTACATTGGCTACAAGTTCCAACTTGGTTTCAATGAATTGTCCGAGGAAGAACAAGATAAACTCCGCGACTGGATGTACGACCTTCTCTACCAACTTTATGAAAATGAAGAAGGCTACACACGCTCCCTCTATGATGCAGTTGGCTGGACTGAGGAAGTCTTAACTTTCCTTCGTTACAATGCCAACAAGGCCCTCATGAACTTGGGTCAGGATCCACTCTTCCCAGATTCAGCAGATGATGTCAACCCAATCATCATGAACGGTATTTCAACCGGTACATCTAACCACGACTTCTTCTCCCAAGTCGGTAACGGATATCTACTCGGTGAAGTTGAAGCCATGCAGGACGATGATTATCTTTACGGTTTATAATCAAAAAAAGCAGTTCAATCCGAGCTGCTTATTTTTTATACTAAAAATACAATCATCAAATAGGAAATGCCATTGTTGAGCATGTGTAGGGCCATTGGATAGCGGATATCTTGCTTAACCAAATAAATCCATGCAAAGATTACTCCCATTGTGAAATAAATCAAAAATTGTGGAAGGGTTGCTGGACCATGCACAAAACTAAACAAGGTTCCTGAAACGAGGCCGTAGAGCAAGACAGATTTTACATCGGATAATTTAGGGAAGAAATAGGTTGCCATGAAACCACGGAAAATCAATTCTTCAAAGATACCTGCAAAAATGACCACCAGGAAAAAGGAGTGAATAGGTGCAGACTGGATAAAGGCAACTGCATTTTTCTGATTATCTGATTCAGGAACTGGTAGGAGAAATTGGAGAATGAAGAATGCAAGATAGGCTAACAGCGGATAGGCAATCTGTTTTAGCCAAGGCTTATCTAGCGTCAGCTCCATTGTTTTTCTCGGGTACAAGACTTTCCAAAGAAGGTAGGAAAAACCAATTAACAAGGGCAGCCCCACAATCAGTCCAAACCAATATAAACCTTCTACCGCACTAGCTGGAATACCCTCTACCTGCTCAGTAGCCCATGGTATCTGGAGGAACTGGGATCCGAATTGATAGGCAATGTAATAGGCTAATAATAAACCAGAATGTTTAAAAAATTTCTTCATGATGTATCCCTCCTTATTCTAAAACAGTCACATCAACAATGTTATCGACTCGTACCAACTTGGTTTCAAGCTCCCCATTCGCTAATTCACGAGAAATTTTAACCCAATCCTCATCTACAGCTAAAATGCTGTATTCGTAAATGGTCATAAATTCCTCATCGAAACGGATTTTGGCTTTACTTCCGACTAATTCTTTCAATAAAACGGACATCTGATTTTCTCCTTTTAGACCTTTTTGTAGTTTGTTTACCTTGCTTTGTAACTGTTTCACCTTTTTCCTATCTGACAGGTAGCTGAATAATAGATAAGCAAAGGCTATCCATTGAAAAATCTCCATCTCATTTCCTTTCTAAATGAAACCTATACTCTGCAAGAGTAACATGAGCAAGACACTCAGGAAATTATTGACCATGTGAAGAATAAGTGCGTTGGTATATTTGCCAGAAATACGATAGGCGAGTCCAAGGACTAGCCCCATACCTCCGTAGACAACCCAAGATCCGATATTGGTCGGATTGTGAATGAGCCCAAATAGAAAACTCGATAGCAATAATCCTACAATCGAATCCTTACCAAATACTCTCCCCATAAGAATCCCTCTAAAAAGCAGTTCCTCCAAAACTGGAGCAAAGAAAACTGTAAAGAGAAACAAAACTAAGGTTGGCAAGCCTGAATTATTGATGATTTCCTGATTGGCAGTCGTTTGACCATATCCCTCTTCCAGCATAATCAATTGCCCACCAATTATTTTCAAACCAAACATAACGATAAAGGTGAGGGCTACAAAACCAACATTCGCACCCATCCCCCACTTCTGCTCGCTCTTCCATAGACCAATTTTACTGGTCAAAACAAGACCGACCACCACTGCAAGCAATATGAGCGCTGCGGCAATCAGTAGGTTAGTCCCATCAAAATTTGGTAGGGCAGACATGGCCATCTGGGTCAATACATTCAGTGCAACGACAACCAATCCCACTAAGAGAAATTTCCAGTTTTTTACCACATTCCAATCTTTGACATTTCCAAGTCTATTCATAGCAATCTCCTTTATATCACTCAATTAGTTCTTAGCATCTTTTTCGAACAATAGCAGAGCAGGCAAGCCCAAAACCATCGGCAGAAGGATATTCAGATTTGACAAATCAATCTGCCCAGTAGCCAGCCATTCTCCGAAAACATAGCCAACTGCGTACAAGCCAAGACCGATAAATGAAGCAAGATAAATTTTCTTAAAGACTTTCATTGTTGATACCTCCATTTACATTAAATGAATGTGATTTTCTTACGATTGGCAAAGTAGAAACTAACAAATCCTACTAAGCTCAGAAGAACAACTGTCATGGGAGTGACAAACTGGAAATACTCTGCTGCAGATGTTCCACTTTCCTGTGGAATTTGTAACTGCCAGAGGCCAATACTAACCAGCAAACTCAAAACGGCAATCTGTAGGGTTTGATACAGAGTTCGTTTCATCATTTTCTTCCGAGCCATTTTTACATCAGCCTTGGCAACAAACAATTTATCCAAGCCCAGCCGTTTTATAATGGCCTCTTGCTTGACCTGAGAATATACCAATGTCAAGAAAAGGCTGATTCCCATGACATCTTCTCCCAGCGCAAAGCTAACTAGGAAGCTCACCAGTGTCACTGTTATAAAGAGCATATACATATTGTTGCCGAAATTGGTCAAGGCCGCATAAGACACCTCGTCTAACTCACCAACAATATCATAGAAATAACGAATTGCTCGAATGTGTAGATTTTCCTTTTTCATAGCTATTACCTCTATAGTCTATTTAAAATATTTCCGTATCATTTGTACATTGAGAATATTGATGTAAATATGAAGAAAAGCAACAATCAAGAGTGCCAACAGCTGTTGTGTCTGGGTAATGTGCGTTACCACCATAATCAAAAGGTATAAAAGTGGTAAGACCCATTGGTTCAAGTTGTGAACAATTAGATAACTTTGTTCAAAATTAGCTTGTCGTTCCCCCTCATCTAGTGCATAAATATAATCTTTAATTTCGCTTGGTGTAGGAAAGGCTGACAATTTGTATTGACGAACTACCTGTGTCACCTTGAAGATTCCAATCTGAGCAGGAAGAAGAACGATAACAGCTGCAATATCAAAGAGTTCGATTGTATAATAATCCGCTGAAATATTAACACCTAGTATCATATTTGCCAAAACCAAACCTCCAAAAATATTGTATAGAATCGTACCGTATTCCAAACTTCGAAAGGTTGTCTTGTAAAGCTGATCAAGAACATCATCATCTTCTTCACTTTCTTGATAACGCTTGAAGGTCGTAAAACTCTTGTACATAAGATAGGCAAATCCAATGAAACTTGCCACCATAAATGTTCTTGTTGCGAACAAAAGTGTATTGATATCAAATCCTGCCCCCTCAAAAACACCCATGAAGAAGCCAGCTACAAATAAAGCTACTTGTAGCACTAAACTGACTAAGATGAAAAAGATAATTCGCTTACCAGTCGTTAATTGTTTCCCTTGTTTCATTCTTCTACCTCCACTAATTGAAAAACATTCTCCACATTTTCATTAAAAATTTGAGCAATTCGCATGGCAATGACCACCGAGGGCGTATATTCTCCTCGCTCAATCAAGCTAATAGTCTGCCGTGATACTTCTGCTAACTTTGCCAACTCTGTCTGGTTGAGACTATCCCGTGCCCTCAACTCCTTGAGCCGATTTTTTAAGACATATTCCATGAGTTTTCCTTTCTAGACTTGGTAGATAATCAAGCCTGTTTCTGTGTCTTCGACAGCTATATTTTCCTTAGCAAACTTGACCAATAAGAGATAGGCATAGTAGAAATCGCCTGCACAAGAGGCCGCATGCATAGTTGCCAGCATGAAGTAAAGAGTGGTATTCATCATCCCAAATCCTGCTAACATGGTCAAGCCCAAACTAATCACAACAAATGGTGCTAGGGAAATCACCAGCATTTGCATCCGATTGTAGAGGGAACCTGGACTGGTAGCATAGGCCATGCCCGATTTCCATTTAAACCCGTATTTGACAGGATTTTCAGGACAAAAAATCTTGAAAAAGAGACCGTGAATCGCTTCATGTACAACTATTAAAAGAAAATACAGGAGCAACCCCCATCCTAGCTCAGAAGAGGTCAATTCCAATTTTTGTGAACTGTTAGCTATCAACCAACTGCCTATCATTCCAAATACGAAGGCAAATGGAAGAATGAGTGCCACGGCAAGAATATTTAATCCCCAGACAAACTTCTTATTTTCCATGATATTGACTTCATATAACTTCTTTTTAGTTTCCATGTTTCTTCTCCTTCATTTACCTACAAGCTAGACTAAACTATATAGTCCTAGAGCCACTCCAATCAATAATCCGACAATACAGGCTCCTGCAATAATAATTGCTGCCATATCAGACAAAATGTGTCGTTTCATAAGTTTTCTCCTATCTTTCCCTAGCTTTTGTCACTTTTTCTTGGGATTAACATGTTTTAAATAGAGCAACAGTGTCGCCATCAAAGGTGGAATTAAATAACTCTCTTCGTTCAAACTAAGGTCAAATCCTAGTAAGGCTAGAACTTTGAAAACCAGAATATTGATCAAAAAGAGTACGAAGAAAAGTAGAAAAACTTTCATTCCATTTTTAACTGTCTTGTTCATTCTTTTTCTCCTTATCTTTACTGAGAGAGATTTCCAAAATCCATATAGACCACATCATCATCAAGAGCGACAAGGTGTCCATCTCTTGACCAAAGAAAATCGTTTGAACGAGACTATGGATGAAGATTATGGCAACAATCACCTCTACTCTACGAACAACACCTGTTCCTGTAATCAAAATTCCTTTTTTATTGCTATTGTTTTTCATATTTGCTTCCTGCTTTCTGTTTATTTACCTGATGAATTCGTTTTCATCTCTTTATCTTGATATTATTGTAACACTTCTTTTTCTTTTTGACAAGTATCTTTGTCAAAAAAATAATAATTTTTGTCAAAAAGTTTATGAATGTTGTCAAAATGTAGTCGATTATGGTCAGAGTGCTTAAGTATTCAAAACATATTAAACCCAAATTGTCAAATTAAGCTAGACTTTTTCAAGCAACTCAGAAAAACTTGGTAGGGTGTTTGATAATTCAAAGATTTTCTAGGAATCTTATTCCTCTTATCAGCTATAACTGATAAAAACTGCTGAGAAATATCGGCAAAGTCCATCTGTTTAGGCAATCCGTTTCGTCTTAGTAAACCATTCGAGTGTTCATTGAGACCTCGTTGACCGGGACAACCTAGATCGGCAAAGAAAATGTCAATGTCATGTGCATTCGAAATCGACTTCCAATTGGAAAATTCTTTCCCACAATCAAAAGTAATCGACTTAAAGAGATGACTGGGAACTCGTGAAAGCCATTGATTGATGGCTTCCTCAATATCACTTGCTTTTCGTCCCTTAGTTTTCATTGTAATGATGGCTTTTGAAAGTCGTTCTACTAAGGTAATGCTCGCACTTTTGTGTTTCTCGCCAACAATGGTATCTCCTTCTAGGTGTCCGAACTCTGTATGAAAATCAGAATAGAGTTCAGCTCTTTCCCGTAAATCTCTGCGAAAGGCTTGTTTTTCTCCGACCACAGCGTTTCTTATTGGCTTTATAGTGTTCATAATAGTCATAGGCAGAATGTCCATCTTTGAGAAAGTTGATAACATGATAGACGGTCTGCTTTAATCTTCCAAGAGCTATCATGATATCTGTAACTTTTATACCTTCTTTGTAGTAAGCCTCTATCATTACGAGTTCATTTGTGGTTCATGGGTATAGGTCATTTATGTTAGTTCCTTTCAGAAAAATGTGGTAGTTTATCTGAACCTAACATAGATGGCTTTTTCTGTCTAGCTTAATTTTAATTAAATCTCATGAACATAAATTTGACTATACCAAGAAATCAGTCTGTTCCGTTTATGCATTTTTGAAGTTCATTAACAGATAAATTCGTTATAAACTATAACTATACATAGTTATAGTTTGAATCAATGATTGAATTTTCAGAATTTACTTGAAATAGCATTTATTTTATGATTAAATAAACATATTGGTTTATCCAATAATGAAGGAGAAATATAGGAGGAGTTATAATGAAAAAGCAAGAAAGATTCTCACTTCGCAAGTACAAAATAGGGGCTGTGTCCGTTCTTTTGGGAGCAGTTTTTTTGTTGGGAGGTCCAAGCACTGTTTATGCAGCTGAGCAAGGACAAACCAGCCCAGTAGGAGCAGAAACGACTGTTCAATCTAGCACAACTGTCCAAACCACAGCAGAAACTCCGACAGTAGTGGCCGCTGAAGTAGTAGTTGAAACTACAGAAACACTAGCTACTGAAACAATCGCAGAAGGAACAAGCGGTGAAGTCGCGACATCCACTGCAGCTGAAAAAGCTGAAATTGTTGAAGTGGAGGAAACCCCGGCGGCAACTGAAATTGTTGAAGTAAATGAGACTGCAGCTACAGGACAAGCAGCAACTGCAACTGACTCAGCTGACACTGTAACGGAAGCAGTCTCTTCGACAGAGAAACCGGCAGAAGAATCAGTTGTAACCGTAGTCGCAACCTCTTCAAGTGAAACACCACAAAACATTGATAGTAATACGATTATTACCGTTCCAAAAGTTTGGGATAGTGGCTATAAGGGAGAAGGTACTGTTGTAGCTATTATCGATTCTGGTTTGGATGTTGAGCATGATGTTTTGCAACTAACAGACATCAGTAAGGCAAAGTATACTAGTCAAGAACAGCTCGAAGCAGCTAAAACTGCCGCAGGCATTACCTATGGAGAATGGTTCAGTGACAAGGTCATTTTCGGATACAACTATGTAGATGTCAATACTGTTCTGAAAGAAGAGGATAAAAGCTCACACGGTATGCACGTAACCAGTATTGCAGCTGGTAATCCTACAGTGCCAAATGGTGGTGAGTTGATTTACGGTGTGGCACCAGAAGCCCAAGTGATGTTCATGCGTGTCTTTTCTGACCTCAAGTCAACCACAGGTCCAGCACTTTATGTGAAAGCAATTGAAGATGCTGTAAAATTGGGAGCTGATAGCATTAACCTCAGCTTAGGTGGTGCCAACGGATCTGTTGTTAACATGGATTCTACAGTTGATGCAGCCATTGCAGCCGCTCGTAAGGCTGGCGTGACAGTTGTCATTGCGGCTGGTAATGACGGTACTTTCGGTTCAGGTCATTCTAATCCAACAGTTGAAAATCCAGACTATGGTCTGGTAGGGAATCCTTCAACTGCGCGTGATGCCATCTCTGTTGCTTCCTACAATAACACGACTGTTAGCAGTCAAGTCGTCAATATTATTGGACTTGAAAATAATGCAGACTTGAACTATGGTAAGAGTTCCTTTAATAACCCAGAAAAGAGCCCTGTTAAGTTTGAGATTGGTAAGGCCTATGACTATGTATTTGCAGGACTTGGACAGGTTGAGGATTTCACAGACCTAGATTTAACAGGTAAGTTAGCCCTCATCAAACGTGGATCAATTACCTTCTCTGAAAAGATTGCCAATGCGACTGCCGCAGGAGCGGCTGGGGTAGTTATTTATAACAGCCGACCAGGTGAAGCAAATGTCAGCATGTCCCTTGATGATACAGCCATTGCCATTCCATCTATTTTTATTCCTTATGAATTCGGTGAAGCATTGGCAACCAATAGCTACCAAATTCAATTTAACAATGAATCGGATAAACAGCCAAACCCTGCTGCAGGCGTCCTTTCAGACTTCTCAAGTTGGGGTCTATCAGCTGACGGTGAATTGAAACCAGACCTTGCTGCACCAGGTGGATCTATTTACGCTGCTATCAATGACAATGAGTATGGTAGTATGAACGGAACCAGTATGGCAGCCCCTCACGTAGCAGGAGCAGCTGTCTTGGTGAAACAATACCTTTTGCAGACTTACCCAGAAAAGAGCCAGCAAGAAATTGAAGCTTTGGTGAAACACTTGCTTATGTCTACAGCAAAAGCTCACTACAATACAGATACGCAAGCCTATACATCGCCTAGACAGCAGGGAGCAGGTATCATTGATACGGCAGCCGCTATTTCAAGTGGTGTTTACCTGACAGGTGCGGACGGCTATAGTAGCATTACACTTGGAAATGTAGCTGATGCTTTCAGTTTTGAAGTGACCTTGCACAATATCACTAACCAAGACAAGACCTTTAGCTATGTAACTGATTTGAATACAGATACAGTAGCAGACGGCTACTTTAGCTTAACACCACGTCTCTTGGAAGAAACCGCAGGCCAGACAGTGACCGTTAAAGCAAACAGCTCCACCACTCTGATGATTTCCCTAGATGCGACTGCCTTTGCCCAAGAACTGACAGAGCAAATGCCAAATGGTTACTACTTAGAAGGATTTGTTCGTTTCACAGATACAGTTGACGGTGTTGATGTTGTCAGCATTCCTTATGTTGGCTTCAGAGGAGCCTTTCAGAATCTTGCTGTTGTGGAAGAGCCTATCTACAACTTAATCGCGGATGGTCAAGGTGGTTTCTACTTTGAGCCAGTTGCGGAGGAACCATTGACAGTGGATATCAGCCACCACTATACAGGCCTTGTAACCAGCAGTTCAGAAGTGATTTATTCAACGGACAAACGTACTGATCTTGCTATTAAAACCTTGGGTACCTATAAAAATGAAGCAGGTAATTTTATACTAGAATTGGATGAAAATGGAAAACCTCACTTAGCTCTGTCACCAAACGGCGATAACAACCAAGATTCTCTTGCCTTCAAGGGTGTATTCTTGCGGAATTATTCAGAGCTTGTAGCCAGTGTCTACGCCGCTGATGATACAGAGCGTACCAAACCACTTTGGACTAGCGAACCGAATTATGGCGATAAGAACTTCTTCAGTGGAAATCCTAAGAATCCTAAGTCAACAGTAGTGTATCCAACAGAGTGGGCAGGTACAGATCAAGAAGGCAACGATTTGGCAGATGGAAACTATCAATACGTCCTCACCTACTATTCAGATGTCCCAGGTGCAGATGTACAAACCATGGTATTTGATGTTGTCATCGACCGTCAGGCTCCAGTTATCACAACCGCTACCTACGATGAAACAAGTCAAGTATTCGATCCACGTCAAGCGATTGAAAATGGTCCTTCAGGCATTTTTAGAGAGCAAGTATTCTACCTTGCAACCAATGATGCAGGATTGACCATGGCGATTGACCTAGATGAGAATGGTCAGGTTGTAGTAACAGATAATAAGGTATTTGTTGCACAGAATGCAGACGGCTCCTTCACTCTGCCACTAGACTTAGCAGATATTGCTAACTTCTATTACACAGTTGAAGACTACGCAGGCAACCTGGTTTCTGCTAAAGTTGCAGACTTAATTAGTATTGGCAATGATCTTGGATTGGTAACAGTCAACCTCCTTGATCAAGCAACCAATTCACCAGCTTCAATCCTATACACTTACTCTGTCAAAGATGCTTCAGGTAAGGTTGTAACAGAATTACCACGTTATGCAGAAAATGATAGCATTCTGAAATTGCCTTTTGGTACCTATACATTTGATCTCTTCCTCTACGATACAGAATGGTCAACTCTAGCAGGAGAAACCAGTGTGACAGTTGAAATTACAGAGGAAAATAGTACAGCAACTGTGGACTTCTACGTGACCTTGCGTGATAAGGCCAGTCTCTTGGTTGATGTTGATAAAGCCCTCCCAGCAGGTACAACAGTCACCTTGGTAACAGAAAATGGTCAGATCATTGTCCTTCCAAATGCTAAGTACTCAACGACTGATTATGGAAAATTTGTCCCAGTCGGTGATTACACTCTTGCGGCAACTCTTCCGGCAGGTTATGAATTCTTAGAAGATTTGGCTGTTTCTGTCATCGATGATAAGCGAAATGTCAAGACCTTGACCCTGATTAACAAGACAGAATTGTTGAGCAATATTGCTTTCCTTCGAGGTATTGAGGCGACAGTGGCTTACTACAATGCTGATGTAGCCAAACAAGAAGCTTATAAGATAGCCTTGGCTAGTGCAGAAGCTATTGTGGCTGCAAAACATAGCCAGGCGGAAGTTGATGCTGCACTTGCTAGCCTTCAAGCAGCTAAAGATGCCCTCAATGGTCTTCCAACAGACACAAGTGCCTTGCTTGCAGAAGTGAATCGTTATGATGAAGTACGTAAGGAATCGGTCTATTATAATGCTGATGCAACCAAACAAGCAGCCTACGATACCTTGCTCCGTGCAGCCCAACTGGTATTAGCAACTGAAAATGTCACACAGGTAACTGTGAATCAAGCTATGGTAAGTTTAGAGCAAGCACGAATTGCCCTTGATGGTCAAGCGACGGATCGGACAGAGTTGGCAGAACTGATTTCAGGTTCAGATCTTGTCAAAACTACTGATAGCCACTATATCAATGGTTCTCTAGCATCTCTGGAAGCCTATGAGCAAGCGCTTCAGGCAGTACAAATTGTCTTGGCAGATGTTACTGCTAGCCAAGCGGTAGTCAATCAAGCAGTGGAAAGTTTGAAAGCAGCCCAAGCTGCCCTTGATGGTCAAGCGACAGACCGGACAGAGTTGGCAGAACTGATTACAGCTTCCGATCTTGTCAAAACTACTGATAGCCACTATATCAATGGTTCTCTAGCATCTCGGGAAGCCTATGAGCGAGCACTTCAGGCGGCACAAATTGTCTTGGCAGATCCTACTGCTAGCCAAGCGGTAGTCAATCAAGCAGTGGAAAGTTTGAAAGCAACCCAAGCTGCCCTTGATGGTCAAGCGACAGATCGGACAGATTTGGCAGAACTGATCGCAGCTTCCGATCTTGTCAAAACTACTGATAGCCACTATATCAATGGTTCTCTAGCATCTCGGGAAGCCTATGAGCGAGCACTTCAGGCGGTACAAATTGTCTTGGCAGATGCTACTGCCAGCCAAGCGGTAGTCAATCAAGCAGTGGAAAGTTTGAAAGCAGCCCAAGCTGCCCTTGATGGTCAAGCGACAGATTATGTTTCCCTACGCAATCTAGTTGCTGTTTCATCAGTCTTAAAAACAACTGATGCCAAATATCTCAATGCTTCTGAAGTACAAAAAGCAACTTATGACCAAGCCCTTGAGGCCGCTCAACTAGTTTTAGCAGATGCAAGTGCTAGTCAAGCAGCTGTAGATCAAGCTTTGGCTGCTCTCAAAGTAGCTCAGGAAGCTCTGGACGGAGTTGCGACTGCTACTACAGAAGAGCCAAAAGAGCCGTCAGAAACACCAACGAAGCCAACTACAGAAGAGCAGACACCGCCTGAACATACGGAAGTGTCAAATTCAGGTACTGGATTACAACCTCAGGGTATAGTGAACAAACTTCCAAAACTCAAAGTCCCACTTCCTACACCAAATCTTATTCAGTTAAAGGCAACAAATCAACCTCCGCTTACACAAGAAATCGAATCAAGCAATTCATCATCTTTGACTGAGAAAGCGGTGGAAGCTTCATCGCAGGATTCATCTACTGCTCAATTACCAAATACAGGACAAGAATCTGCTATTTATATGAGCTTCCTTGGCCTACTTGGGCTCGTGTTGACAGGCTTTAACTTGCTTAAAAAGAACAAAATAGACTAGAGATTCTTTACTGATAATAGTCAAATGCATTAACTTTCAAACTAGAAATCGGGAGTTCAGGTAGTAGTATAGTCCAGTGACTGTCCTAGGATTAAATAATAACTCGAAAAGCAGGCTGCTTCTAATTTTCTAGCTTTTCAGAAACGTGAATTCAAGATTTTTTGATGAGCTAGATGTACTTGATATATCATTATTTAAGAGGTTGTTCTTATCCTCTTTCGAACAACCTCTTAGAATTTGAATGTAACCCTAACATTTAGAGTAAAAATCTAAAGTTGGGGTTATTTTTATTCTCAAATTTCTTGTATTGGTACAAACAAAATACATTAATACTCTTCGAAAATCATAATTATCTGTTGTCAACTTACCAAGTTGAATTACGGATCTATCTTCGGCATCGTGACCTAGGTACCTTTTCGATTTTCATTGAGTATAAATCTTTTGATTTATTTATTCATACATTGTGATAATAAACATATTGCAGATTTCAATAATCTCCTAAGGATCAGCGGCATTACCTCTATATTTAAACAGAAGAATAAAGGATCATATACAACCTAAATTGTCAAATTAAGCTAGACTTTTTCAAGCAACTCAGAAAAACTTGGTAGGGTGTTTGATAATTCAAAGATTTTCTAGGAATCTTATTCCTCTTATCAGCTATAACTGATAAAAACTGCTGAGAAATATCGGCAAAGTCCATCTGTTTAGGCAATCCGTTTCGTCTTAGTAAACCATTCGAGTGTTCATTGAGACCTCGTTGACCGGGACAACCTAGATCGGCAAAGAAAATGTCAATGTCATGTGCATTCGAAATCGACTTCCAATTGGAAAATTCTTTCCCACAATCAAAAGTAATCGACTTAAAGAGATGACTGGGAACTCGTGAAAGCCATTGATTGATGGCTTCCTCAATATCACTTGCTTTTCGTCCCTTAGTTTTCATTGTAATGATGGCTTTTGAAAGTCGTTCTACTAAGGTAATGCTCGCACTTTTGTGTTTCTCGCCAACAATGGTATCTCCTTCTAGGTGTCCGAACTCTGTATGAAAATCAGAATAGAGTTCAGCTCTTTCCCGTAAATCTCTGCGAAAGGCTTGTTTTTCTCCGACCACAGCGTTTCTTATTGGCTTTATAGTGTTCATAATAGTCATAGGCAGAATGTCCATCTTTGAGAAAGTTGATAACATGATAGACGGTCTGCTTTAATCTTCCAAGAGCTATCATGATATCTGTAACTTTTATACCTTCTTTGTAGTAAGCCTCTATCATTACGAGTTCATTTGTGGTTCATGGGTATAGGTCATTTATGTTAGTTCCTTTCAGAAAAATGTGGTAGTTTATCTGAACCTAACATAGATGGCTTTTTCTGTCTAGCTTAATTTTACAAATTGGGACAAAAAAGGAAAGGTTGCCCTTTCCTTTTCATCTATTTATGGAATTATTCCACTGAATATATATCCAAAAAATTGATTAATCTTCCTTACGGCGTCGTTTCGCAGTAATTGCAAACGCACCAAGTAACATTGTTGCACTAATTGCACCTGCCACTGATGAAGACTCTTCACCAGTATTTGGCAAATGTGACTGAGTTCTTGATGATTTTGAACTGTTAGTAACATTGGTATTGTTCACTTTAGGATCTGTACCGTCAGTCTTCTCTTGACCGTCTGTTACACCGTCGCCGTCTGTATCTGGGGTCTTAGGATCGGTACCGTCTTTCTTCTCGTCACCATCAGTTACACCGTCGCCGTCTGTATCTGGGGTCTTAGGATCAGTACCGTCTTTCTTCTCGTCACCATCAGTTACGCCGTCGCCGTCTGTATCTGGGGTCTTAGGATCGGTACCATCTTTCTTCTCGTCACCATCAGTTACGCCGTCACCGTCTGTATCTGGGGTCTTAGGATCAGTACCGTCTTTCTTCTCGTCACCATCAGTTACGCCGTCGCCGTCTGTATCTGGGGTCTTAGGATCTGTACCATCTTTCTTCTCGTCACCATCAGTTACACCGTCGCCGTCTGTATCTGGGGTCTTAGGATCAGTACCATCTTTCTTCTCGTCACCATCAGTTACGCCGTCGCCGTCTGTATCTGGGGTCTTAGGATCAGTACCGTCTTTCTTCTCGTCACCATCAGTTACGCCGTCGCCGTCTGTATCTGGGGTCTTAGGATCAGTACCGTCTTTCTTCTCGTCACCATCTGTTACGCCGTCACCGTCTGTATCTGGGGTCTTAGGATCGGTACCATCTTTCTTCTCGTCACCATCAGTTACACCGTCGCCGTCTGTATCTGGGTTCTTAGGATCGGTACCGTCTTTCTTCTCGTCACCATCAGTTACGCCGTCGCCGTCTGTATCTGGGTTCTTAGGATCGGTACCGTCTTTCTTCTCGTCACCATCTGTTACGCCGTCGCCGTCTGTATCTGGGTTCTTAGGATCGGTACCGTCTTTCTTCTCATCAGCATCTGGGATACCGTCGTTGTCATCATCTGTGTCCGTCACATCTGGTTGACCATCGCCATCTGTATCACGTTGGATAGTGACTGGAACATTAACAACTTTCTCAACACCGTCTGTTGTTACAGTTACTGGAATGTTAACTGTACGAGCTTCCTCGTCGTCTTTCCAATCTGTAATGTCTGGTGTACCTGTCAAGTTACCGTTGCTATCTACTGATACGCCGTTAACTGGTTCTGATGGTGTAATCACTGAATTTGGTGATTCTGGTGTGACAACCTTAGTATTTTCAACTGGTTGACCTTCAACTACAGTTGCTGGGGTTACAGCAGAGTCTGTATTCGGTGTCTTAGGTTCTTTATCAGTCTCATCTGGAATACCATCGTTGTCATCATCTGGGTCTGTCACATCTGGGATACCATCGCCATCAGTGTCACGTTGAACAGTGATTGTGATGTCCTTAGTTACTGGTTTACCTGAACCGTCGGTTACAGTGATGGTTGCTGGAACGTCTACTGTATCTTGACCTTCTGGCAATTCCTTACCGCTTGGTGTTCCTTCGATTTGGTTCGTAGCTGGGTTGTAGCTTAGACCTTCTGGCAAGCCTGTAACTTCAACTGTTGGGTTCTTAGCGTCTGAATCAACGGTTACTGGGATTGGAGTGATTTCCTTACCAGCAACGACTGTTGAACCGTCAGCTGTTACAGTTGTTTCCTTAGCTGTCTTAGGATTATTGTCTTGCTCATCTGGGATACCGTCGTTGTCATCATCTGTGTCCGTCACATCTGGTT
>NZ_JAMWEL010000021.1 GCF_024509555.1 Streptococcus suis | reverse complement strand
ACTCATTAGTTAAGTGACGATAGCCTAGGAGATACACCTGTTCCCATGCCGAACACAGAAGTTAAGCCCTAGAACGCCTGAAGTAGTTGGGGGTTGCCCCCTGTGAGATACGGTAGTCGCTTAGCAAGATTCCGCCATAGCTCAGTTGGTAGAGCGCATGACTGTTAATCATGATGTCACAGGTTCGAGCCCTGTTGGCGGAGTAAAGAGAAATCTTTAATATGGTCCGTTGGTCAAGGGGTTAAGACACCGCCTTTTCACGGCGGTAACACGGGTTCGAATCCCGTACGGACTATTTTTGGAGGATTACCCAAGTCCGGCTGAAGGGAACGGTCTTGAAAACCGTCAGGCGTGTAAAAGCGTGCGTGGGTTCGAATCCCACATCCTCCTTTTGATTAGCGCGGGATGGAGCAGCTAGGTAGCTCGTCGGGCTCATAACCCGAAGGTCGTAGGTTCAAATCCTGCTCCCGCAATATGGCTCGGTAGCTCAGTTGGTAGAGCAATGGATTGAAGCTCCATGTGTCGGCGGTTCGATTCCGTCTCGCGCCATTAACTTAATATTTTGGAGAGATAGCGAAGAGGCTAAACGCGGCGGACTGTAAATCCGCTCCTTCGGGTTCGGGGGTTCGAATCCCTCTCTCTCCATACCTTTACGGGCATAGTTTAAAGGTAGAACTAAGGTCTCCAAAACCTTCAGTGTGGGTTCAATTCCTACTGCCCGTGTTGATGGCGGGTGTGGTGAAGTGGTTAACACATCAGATTGTGGCTCTGACATTCGGGGGTTCGATTCCCCTCACTCGCCTATTTTATATTGGGGTATCGCCAAGCGGTAAGGCAAGGGACTTTGACTCCCTCATGCGTTGGTTCGAATCCAGCTACCCCAGTTTAACTATAAGCCGGCGTGGCGGAATTGGCAGACGCGCTGGACTCAAAATCCAGTGTCCGCAAGGACGTGCCGGTTCGACCCCGGCCGCCGGTATAGTTTAAAAGGCTCTTTGTCAACTGTAGTGGGTAGACGAAAAGCTAACACCTAGAGAGAACGAAATTCGTTCTCTCTTTTTCAATATTCAAAGCAATGTAAATCTTAGTTTTAAAGTTCCTAAACCCGAAAGCCTGCCTCTTGATGTCCTTGATGAGTTTATTGGTCACTTCCAGTTGAGCGTTGGAATAGGGAAGCTCAATGGCGTTTGTGATATAAGTTTTATACTTTAGAAAAGTCTTAAAGGCAGAATTGACTATGTTCATGTTGTTCTTTAGAATCTTGAAGAAATAGTTCGAGTTCTTCTCTTGGAAATGGAAGAGTTCATAATAGAATTTCAATTCATCTGAGAAATCCAATGTCTTCTGGACAACCTCTCTCGGTGTTAATGTTTGCCCAAAATTGCGGGTATAGAAGTGATTCAGTGACAGTTTACGGCTATCTTTTTGGAGTAAATCAGTCCAGTGGACTGATTTAGCCTGAGCCTAGAAATAGGAGAGCGAAGTTCCAGTAGCGATTCTGGAAACTGTATTCTTGAGATTTTCTAACGAAATGATTCATAATTTGAATACGGATACGGTTCATAGCACGGCTCAGGTGTTGGATAATGTGAAATCTATCAAGGACAATTTTAGCCTTTGGGAGTGAAACAGTCTGGGAATAGACTGTTTCAGCCTGAGTCTAGAGATAGGAAAGCGAAGGGACTAGCTATTTTGTAGCCAAAGCATGGTTACGACCTTGACAGTCTCTCTGACATCCCTAGGATACTTGTAGAAATAGTTCTTGAAGGTGACTTGGCGGTTGTCTTCTAGAATGGTCACAATCCGTCTTGTCTCAAAATCCTGAGCAATAAAGGCTAGTTTTCCCTTATTTCGACTAAATTCATCCCAGCTTAAGACTTTTGGTAATTTCATAAAATCATGCTCAAATTGAAACTGAACCAGTTTCCTCTGGACGACCGACACAGAGACATGTAGTCTCCTAGCGATGGCTATATTGGTCATATTTTCTGTATGGAGTTGTGTAACTTTCTCCCAAATAGGTTGGGAAATCTGACAGTTTTTCTTGACTAGAGCTGTCTCAGCTACGGTCACTTTTTTGCAAGATTTGCACTGAAACCGGCGTTTTTTAAGCAGGAGGAAGGTTGGAAACCCCTGACAATCTAAAATAGGGATTTTTGACGACTTTTGAAAATCGTGCTTGATACATTTTCCTTGACAATGAGAACAACCAGGACTTTCGTAATCTAGCTTTTCCCGAATTTCCAGATGGGTCAGATGTTTCAAAACAAAGAGAATTTTGATGTTTTTGTCTTTGATTCCGATTAGTTCTGTTGCATGATAAAGTTGTTCCATATGAACCCTTTCTAATGAGTTGTTTTGTCGCTTTTCATTATAGGTCATATGGGACTTTTTTTCTACACTCAAAAAGGCTCCATAATCTCTACAGTGGATTTACCCACTACAGTCTTATAGAGCCGTTTTTTAAAGTTTTCAAAGTTCCTGAAACTAAAGGCATTTCTCTTAATGACTTTGATGAGATTATTGGTAGCTTCCAGTTTGGCGTTGAAATAAGGCAATTCTAGGGCATTCAAAACCTTGTCTTTATCCTTTAGACAAGACACCTTTACTTTATCATAAAGAAAAAGTAGTGAATACTTTCTCCCGTCGGAGATTTCCTCACTACTAATCTTAGTATGTTTTTTTGATTGCTGTCGCTTCTAATTCAGATTGTATGAAGGAGTTTTTGAAGCACTTATCCTTAGAATACTCTGATAACTACATTGTTTTGGTGATGGACAATAACATTTGGCATAAATCGAAGACTTAGAAATACCGACAAATATTGAGTTTGTTTGCATACCTCTTTGTACAACAGATATGAATCTAAATGAATATGTTTGGGTGGAAATTCGTAATTGTGATTTCAATGATTTAGCACTAAAGACCTTGGAAGAGGTGATGGATAGTCTGAAAGTAATCATTCAAAGTTTACATGACACTGATTTAAAGTCAATAGTTAATAGGCGATGGGCACGAGATATCTATTTTTGTTTTTTGTATAGTATTAATTTTTTTCCCTCATCAGTATAATATACTGGACATATTCAAATTCGACCTAATAAAGATATTATCACTTTTGTATGATAGAGTTACTTGAAAAAAGTCTATCATAATTTGACAATTTTGGATTTTATGATATACTTAACAAGTTAACAATTAATCGATTAAGGAAACATCTATGAGTAAGCTTGCACATTTTATAGAACTCAAATTACAGGAGATTATCCTGAGTTCTGAAAATCATTTGGAAATTTTGGTTGGGGCTTGCCAGAGTCAAGAAACGCTGACTAATACACAGGAACATATCTTGATGTTGATTGAGAATAAGTCATATACTAGTTCTGAGATTGCTAAGGAATTAGGGGTTAGCCAGGCTGCTATTACCAAGGCTGTTAAATCTTTGTTGGCAAAAGATATGTTGATGGGGATGCGGGATGAAAAGGATGCACGTATCATTCGGTATCAGTTGACTGATAAGGCCAAGCCAATTGCTTTAGAACATGCGCATCATCATGAATTGACTATTGCTACTTATGACGAAGTATTGGCTGCATATAGCCAAGAGGAACAAGAGATTATTGGTCGTTTTTTGACTGATTTAGTTGGGAAAATTAAAAAGTAATGAGATATATCACTGTTGAAGACTTGTCTTTTTCATATGAACAAGAACCGGTCTTAGAGCACATTTATTATCACTTGGATAGTGGAGAATTTGTAACACTTACTGGGGAGAATGGAGCAGCAAAGTCGACTTTGATTCGTGCGACGCTGGGAATTTTGAAACCCTTGTCTGGCTCTGTTGTGATTTCTGATAAGAGTATTTCGGGTAAGAAATTGCGGATGGCCTATCTTCCACAGCAGATTGCTAGCTTTAATGCTGGTTTTCCAAGTACTGTTTTGGAATTTGTTCGTTCGGGGCGTTACCCAAGGCAGGGTTGGTTTAGACGGTTGACAGCTCACGATGAGGAACATGTGAAGAAGAGTTTGGAATCGGTTGGTATGTGGGATCATCGAGATAAAAAACTGGGTTCACTGAGCGGTGGACAAAAGCAACGGGCTGTTATTGCTCGGATGTTTGCATCTGATCCGGATATTTTCATCTTAGATGAGCCAACCACTGGAATGGATAGTGGGACCAAGGACGATTTTTACCGCCTTATGCACCATTCTGCTAAGATGCATGGAAAGGCTGTTTTGATGATTACTCATGATCCTGATGAGTTGAGTCGGTATGCAGATCGCAATATTCATTTGGTTCGTGATCAGGCTTCTCCTTGGCGCTGTTTCAATGTTCATGATGCGGAATTAGAATCGGAGGTAGGCCATGTTTGATCTGTCTATTTTCCAGTATGATTTCATGCAGCGGGCTTTTTTGGCAATTATTGCCATGAGTTTGTTTTCGCCAATCCTGGGTGTTTTTCTCATTCTCAGAAGACAGAGTTTGATGTCAGATACCCTTAGTCACGTTTCCTTAGCAGGTGTGGCGTTTGGTTTGGTTTTGGGGATTTCTCCAACTGTGTCAACCTTACTTGTTGTGATTGTGGCAGCAGTCTTTCTTGAGTACTTGCGGACGATCTATAAAAACTTTATGGAAATCGGTACAGCTATTTTGATGTCAACAGGTCTGGCTATTTCCCTTATTGTTATGAATAAGTCTGGCGGTAAGTCGAGTTTGAGTTTAGATCAATATCTATTTGGATCGATTGTCACTATTAGCCAGGAACAGGTCTGGGCTTTGTTTGGCATTGCAGTTGCGGTTATCTTGTTGACCCTTCTCTTTCTGCGTCCTATGTATATCTTGACTTTTGACGAGGATACGGCTTTTGTTGACGGATTACCAGTACGTGCCATGTCTATTGCTTTTAATGTGGTGACAGGTGTCGCCATTGCCCTGATGATTCCTGCGGCTGGTGCCCTCTTGGTATCGACCATCATGGTCTTGCCTGCAGCCATTGCGCTTCGTCTAGGGAAAAATTTTAAGTCGGTGATTGTGATCGGAATGTCGATTGGTTTCTTTGGAATGGTCACTGGTTTGTTGACATCTTACTATGCTGAAACACCTGCAAGTGCCAGCATCACCTTGATTTTTATTAGTATTTTCTTATTGGTGAATTTAGTAGCCAAGTTTAAAAAATAGGAGGAATTATGAAAAAATTAGCTCTTTTAGGTTTGGGATTATCATTCTTCGCCTTGTCTGCCTGTGGTAATAGCACAGCTTCTCAAAATGATGAGTTGAACATCGTGACCACCTTTTATCCTGTTTATGAGTTTACCAAGCAGGTAGTAGGCGAGGAAGGCACAGTTGATTTGTTGATTGAGGCGGGAACAGAAGTTCATGACTTTGAGCCATCTGCCAAGGACATTGCCGTTATTCAAGAAGCGGATACCTTTGTCTATGAAAATGAAAATATGGAGACTTGGGTGCCAGATGTTTTAGACAGTATTGATACTGAAGCGGTTGGTGTCATCAAGGCGACGGAGGGAATGTTGCTCTTGCCTGGTAGCGAGGAAGAAGAACATGACCATGCTGAAGGGGAAGAACATAACCATGCATATGACCCACATGTATGGTTGTCACCAGAGCGTTCCATTACCTTGGTAGAAACCATTCGGGATGGTTTGATTGCCCAGTATCCTGAGAAAAAAGCTGCTTTTGAAGAAAATGCAGCAGCCTATATTGAAAAGCTAGAAGCTCTGCATTCTCAATACACAGAAACCTTGTCAGCTGCTAAGCAAAAATACTTTGTTACCCAGCACACTGCCTTTGCTTATTTGGCTTTGGATTATGGTTTGCACCAAGTATCCATCACCGGTGTCTCTGCAGACCAAGAGCCTACGGCAACTCGCTTGGCAGAATTGGCTGAATACATCAAGACCTATGGCATCAAGTACATCTACTTTGAAGAAAATGCTTCTTCAGCAGTGGCAGAAACCTTGGCAAAAGAAACTGGCGTGGAACTGGACGTTTTGGATACGCTTGAGAGTGTAACGACAGAAGCTATGGATAGTGGTGAGGATTATATTTCCATCATGGAAGCAAACTTGGCGGCTTTGGAAAAAACAACCAGCCAAGCAGGAGTGGAAATCTTGCCAGAAGAGGGTGCTGAGACGGCTCAGACGGTTTACAATGGTTATTTTGAAGATTCTGCTGTTAAAGACCGCACTTTGTCAGATTATGTCGGGGAGTGGCAGTCTGTGTATCCTTACTTGCTAGACGGTACGCTGGACCAAGTCTGGGACTACAAGGCTAAGCTCAAAGGAGGCATGACAGCTGAAGAGTATAGGGCATACTACGACACAGGTTACAAGACAGACGTTGATCAAATCAACATTACTGACAATACCATGGAGTTTGTAGTGGGAGACAAGTCTTACAAGTATACCTATAAGTACGTGGGTTATGAAATTTTGACTTATAAAAAAAGTAACCGTGGGGTTCGTTTCTTATTTGAAGCAACGGATGCCGATGCTGGTGACTACAAGTATGTACAATTCAGCGACCACAATATCGCACCTGTTAAGACAGGCCATTTCCATATCTATTTTGGTGGAGAGAGCCAAGAAAAACTCTTGG
The DNA here is from genome assembly GCF_024509555.1 of Streptococcus suis. GTDB lineage: Bacteria > Bacillota > Bacilli > Lactobacillales > Streptococcaceae > Streptococcus > Streptococcus suis_AD. Next base: position 30,462 of record NZ_JAMWEL010000021.1, on the reverse strand, counting down.
AAGAATTGGAAAACTGGCCGACCTACTATCCAGTTGGTTTGACTGGTTTGGAAATTGGTCAGGAAATGCTGGCTCACTAACATAGGAAAATCGACCGAGTATCTTGCTCGGTCTTTCTTCTTGACATTTTTTGACTACAAATGTAAACTGATTGTAGAAATGTGATTGGAGGTGAATGTGTGGAGCAGACAATTTCTGCTGCGGAGTGGCAGGTCATGCGGGTTCTGTGGGCCCATCCTGGTGCGACTTCCCAGGAAATTATTCAGGCCTTGCAGGAGGGTTTTGATTGGCAGGCGACGACCATTAAGACACTCTTGGGGCGGCTGCGGAAGAAAAATTATTTGAGAATGGCTAAGGAAACTAGCAAGTATCACTATTATCCGCTGATCAGTGAAGCAGAACATTTGCAGGGGCAGGTGGAGCTCTTACTAGCTACCATATGTTCCACAAAACAGGGGAGACTGGTTGAAAAACTGCTAGACACAGGGATATTTTCCCAAAAAAGCCTAGAAAATCTAGCTAGCAAAATTTCTCAGCTGCAAAGGACTGCACCTGAGCAAATCGCTTGTCAGTGCTTGGCGGGACAATGTACCTGCGGGCATCATAAAAAAGGAGAACTACGATGAAACAAATCTTGAAGTTAAAAAACCTGTCTTGTCAAAACTGTGTCAAGCATGTGACCAATCACCTCTTGGACTTGGATGGGGTGGAAGAGGTGAAAATCCAGCTGGAAGGGCAGTTGGCGGAGGTGGAAACCTCTGTAGCCTATGACTTGGAACGGTACCAAGAGGTGCTGGATGATACAATCTATGAAGTGGAAGAATTGATATAAGCGAAAAAGCAGCCGTCGGGCTGCTTTTTATAATGCTTTGAGAAAATGAGTCAGGTCTAATTGTACTTGTGCAAGTGAAATTTGGTCCCAGAAGCCGTCTGATTGAAAGCGTGGAATCAGGTGGACATGGAAATGGGTGCCAGCATCAAACAGGCGGTCATTACAAGCCATGGTCACACCGTCAATCGCTAATTCCTGACAGAGTTTTTCAGTCAAAAAGACTTCCAAGTCCGAAAGCTCATAGCGAACAGTAGGTGGGACTTGACTGAGTGTGTCATAGTGGTCTTTACTGATAATCAACAGATGCCCAGTTTGAATAGGGTCAATGTCCCAGACTATCTTGAAATGCTCTGTCTGGTAGAGAATATCTTCTTCTTTGAGTTGGTGGCAAAAAATACAGGTCATAGTTACCTCCTTTTGATAGAGCAAAAGGAAATCACATAGGATTTCCATGAAAAACACTAATAAGTCAAAACAGAATATTTTTTCTTCCCGCGGCGGATAACGGTCAGCTCGCCGTCAATCTTGTCGCTGTCAGAAAGGCTATACTCCAAGTCTTGCACACGCTCACCATTGACATAGATGGCACCATTTGATACGTCCTCACGAGCCTGGCGTTTTGAATTGACAATACCAGAGGTAACCAAGAGTTCAACGATGTTAAGGTTGTCTTCAGCCTGTACAGCGTAGTTTGGAACGTTGCTGAGGCCCTGCTTGAGCTCTTTTGCGGACAGGTTTTTGATATTGCCTGCGAACAATTGCTCGGTGATGTTAAGGGCTTGGTTATAGGCTTCTTCACCGTGTACCAATGTCACCACTTCCTTAGCCAAAATTTTCTGAGCCAAGCGTTCATGACGAGCTGCGTCAAATTGTTTCTCGATTTCAGCAATCTCATCCAATGACAAGAAAGTGAAGATTTTCAAGAAACGAACGGCATCATCGTCCATGACATTGAGCCAGAATTGGTACATTTCATAAGGGGAAGTCTTGTCGGCATCCAACCAAACGGCGTTGCCTTCCGATTTGCCGAATTTCTTACCTGTCGAGTCGGTGATAAGTGGTACAGTCATGACGTGACCAGACTTGTCAGCCTTGCGGCGGAGCAATTCAGTACCGGCAGTCATGTTGCCCCACTGGTCAGAACCACCGATTTGCAGGGTTACATTGTGCTTGTCATTGAGTTCGTAGAAGTCATAGCCCTGCATGATTTGGTAGGCAAACTCGGTGTAGGAAATCCCTGTTTCAATCCGTTTTTTCACAGAGTCTTTACTCATCATGTAGTTGACCGTGTAGTATTTACCAACATCACGAAGGAAGTCAATAAAGCTGATGCCTGAGAACCAGTCGTAGTTGTTGACCATTTCAGCCTTATTATCACCATTTTCAAAATCCAAGAAGCGAGAGAGCTGACCTTGGATTTTTGTTACCCAACCGTCCACGGTATCTTTGGTTTGCAAGCTGCGCTCCGCATCCTTGAAGGAAGGGTCGCCAATCAGACCAGTTGCACCGCCAACTAGGGCGTAAGGCTTGTGGCCTGCCAACTGCAAGCGACGGCTAGTTAAGATAGCAACCAAGTGCCCCAAGTGTAAACTATCTGCTGTTGGATCGTATCCTGTGTAGTAAGATACTTGCCCTTCTGTCAATGCTTTTACCAAGGCTTCTTCGTCTGTCGTTTGAAAGACCAAGCCGCGAGCTTTTAGTTCTTCAAAAATGTTCATGCGTTTCTCCTTATATGATGCGATAAAAACCACATCTAACCAATAAAAATTCTCCCTTATTATACCATGAAATTGTGGAAAATAAACAAAATTTGGTATAATGGAAAGATAAGGAGTTACTATGCCGACTAAATCAGATAAGCAAAAAAGAAAATTAGAGAAATCTTTAATAGTCCCTAGGGAGATTATTGGTGTTTTATTACGTACAATAAAGTTGTTACTAAATTCAGTTGCTTTAATGTTGTTACTATTTGGGCTTTTTGGAGCTGGTGCTGGAATTGGTTATGTGACTAGTCTATTTGATAAGGTTGAAGTTCCAAATACAGAAGAGTTGCTAAAAAAAGTTTCAGAAGTGAGTAGTATTTCACAAGTTGTATACTCGGATGGTAGTTTGGTATCTGAAGTGTCTTCGGACTTGTTACGTACTCCCATTGAAAGAGACGGTATTTCAGAATATCTGAAACAGGCAGTTATTGCTACGGAAGATGAGACATTTGAAAGTCATAATGGGGTTGTGCCTAAGGCGGTTCTTCGTGCAGCCTTGGGGTCTGTTGGCTTAGGTTCCTCAAGTGGTGGATCTACTTTAACTCAGCAGTTAATCAAGCAACAGTACGTTGGAGATGCACCAACCTTTACTCGAAAAGCGAATGAAATTGTTTCCGCACTTGCCTTAGAGCGTAATATGAGCAAGGATGACATACTGACAACCTATCTCAATGTTTCTCCATTTGGCAGAAATAATCAAGGATTAAATATTGCTGGAGTAGAAGAGGCAGCACTAGGTATTTTTGGGAAGAATGCTAAAGATGTGACCGTTCCACAGGCAGCTTTTATTGCTGGCTTACCTCAGAGTCCAATTATCTATTCTCCGTATGCTTCAGACGGTACATTGAAGTCTCCAGAAAATATGGTTTACGGTCTGGAACGTTATCAGTCAGTATTGTTTAATATGTATCGAGCAGCTTTCTTAACCAAGGAAGAGTACGAAACCTACAAAAATTATGACATTACTCAAGATTTCTTAGCTCCAGCCCCAGTTTCAGGCGATACAAAGGATTATTTGTATTATGAGGTCATGGAAGAGGCAGAGCAAGTTATGTTTGACTACATTGTTGCTCGTGACAAGGTGTCTGAAAGTGACTTGAAAAATGATGAGACCAGACAGGCTTATGAAGAGCTAGCCAAACAAGAGTTAAGTCAAGGTGGCTATACAATTAAAAGTACAGTCAATAAGGCGATCCATGAAGCTATGCAAGTTGCAGTGGCTAACTATGGTTACTTACTTGATGAGGGGAATGGTTTAGTTGAGACAGGTTCAGTTCTTCTAGATAATAAGACGGGGGCTGTCTTAGGCTTTGTTGGTGGTAGGGATTATTCTCTTAATCAAAATAACCATGCTTTTAATACATTGCGTTCGCCGGCTTCTACTATAAAACCTATTTTGGCTTATAGTATTGCTATTGATCAAGGATTGATGGGGTCAGCAAGTATATTATCTGATTATCCAACTACCTTCTCAAGTGGAGAACAGATTATGCACGTTAATAGCAGAGGGACAGGGAAAATGGACCTGCAGACAGCCCTTAATCGATCTGTGAATATCCCAGCTTTTTGGACCTATAAGTTATTGCAACAATCGGGTGTGGATGTTCAAGGGTATATGGAGAAAATGAATTACCATATTCCTATGTATGATATTGAGAGCGTTCCGCTTGGCGGGGGTGTTGATATTTCTGTTGCAACCAATACGAATGCCTATCAGACATTGGCAAATGGAGGAGTTTACAATAAACACTATATTGTCGAAAATATTACAACTCCAGACGGGACGGTCATCTATCAGCATACGGCTGCACCGGTTCAGGTTTATTCTAAAGCAACTTCAAGTATTATGATGCAACTCTTGAAGGGAGTTATTTCTTCCGGCTTAACAACTAGTTATGCAAGTCGTATACAGTCAATAAATCCACAGATTATGGCTGGAACTGACATCGTAGGTAAAACCGGAACTAGTAGCGATGCAGCAGATGCGTGGTTGATGTTGTCTACTCCGCAGATTACCTTAGGAACTTGGGCTGGACATGATGACAACACAGGTATGAGTGTTATGGCTGGTTACAACAATAATTCTCACTATGTTGCTTATTTATCTAATTCCATTTATCAGGTGGCACCGGAATTGTTTACTGGTCGATTTGAATTAGATAGCAGTGTGATATCTTCTACTGTTGTGACTTCAACAGGTCAGCGTGCAGGAACTGTGCAGGTAAATGGTCGTCAAGTAACGGTTGGTGGTGCGACTACGACAAGTTACTGGGCTAAGAATGGCGCTCCTGTGACAAGTTATAATTTCATGATAGGAGGCACAGATAGTGATCGTGCTCAGGCATGGAGTACTGTATTTGGAACACAACAAACAACATCAAGTAGCTCTAGCCGTCGAACAAGTGCTAGTTCATCTGGGCAAAGTCAATCAGAAACCCAAACTACGACAAGTAATCAAAATAATGATGATTAGTCTTGTATTTTTGTGAGCATTGTGATATAATTTTATAAATAATTTGTCGTGTGTCTTGTTTGAAATATTGTCCAAATAAGACTTGCAGCAGTTAAATCAAACTTTTTATAAGGAAGATTTAGCTGCTCTTTTTGTGTCTATGAGGGATTATATTGAGAATTGTTACTTATTCTTAAAAATTCTAAATATTCAGAAAAAGGGCAAGTGTTGGTCATTTGATGGCTGTTTATAATTGAACTCGACCTAAAACCTGTGTGAAAAAGTGTATGAAATGTTTACTTTGGTTTGTCACACTCAACGTCGTAAACGCCTGGCCTTTCTTCGACTATTCGTCAAGAAAGTCCTAGTCGTTCTGACGAGGGTGCGTCAACGAAATCAAAGATTTCGGACTTACCGCTTATTTTCACTTTGGTTTTCACGGTCTCGTATCTTATTACAAAGGAGAAAACTTTTGGCAGGACATGAAGTTCAGTACGGTAAGCACCGTACCCGTCGTAGTTTTTCAAGAATCAAGGAAGTTCTTGATTTACCAAATTTGATTGAAATCCAAACGGATTCATTTAAAGATTTTCTTGATTATGGTTTGAAAGAGGTCTTTGAAGATGTACTTCCAGTTTCAAACTTTACAGATACCATGGAATTGGAATTTGTGGGTTATGAGTTGAAGCAACCAAAATATACTTTGGAAGAGGCGCGTGCACACGATGCTAACTACTCAGCTCCAATTTATGTAACTTTCCGTCTTGTGAATAAGGAAACTGGTGAGATTAAAACTCAGGAAGTTTTCTTCGGTGAGTTTCCAATCATGACTGAAATGGGTACCTTCATCATCAACGGTGCAGAGCGTATCATCGTTTCTCAGTTGGTTCGTTCACCAGGTGTCTACTTCAATGATAAAGTAGATAAGAACGGTAAAGTAGGTTATGGTTCAACGGTTATCCCTAACCGTGGAGCTTGGTTGGAATTGGAAACAGATTCAAAAGACATTGCCTACACTCGTATTGACCGTACGCGTAAGATTCCGTTCACAACGCTAGTACGTGCGCTTGGTTTCTCAGGTGATGATGAAATCTTCGATATCTTTGGTGATAGCGAATTGGTCCGCAACACTATTGAGAAAGATATTCATAAAAATCCAGCGGATTCTCGTACAGATGAAGCCCTCAAGGAAATCTATGAGCGTCTTCGTCCAGGTGAACCAAAGACAGCTGAAAGTTCTCGTAGCCTTTTGACAGCTCGTTTCTTTGACCCTCGTCGCTACGACTTGGCACCTGTTGGTCGTTACAAGATCAATAAGAAACTCAATCTCCGTACTCGTTTGCTCAACCAAACACTTGCTGAGCATGTGATTAACGGTGAGACAGGCGAAATCGTCTTGGAAGCTGGTACTGTCTTGAGCCGTGATGTGCTTGAAAAAGTAGAAGCACAATTCGATGAGCTCAACTTGGTAGAATACATTCCAAATGACAACGCTGTTCTTCTTGAGCCAGTTCTCTTGCAGAAATTCAAGATTGTAGCTCCTAAGGATCCAGAACGTGTAGTCACTGTGATTGGTAATGCCAATCCAGCTGAAAATGTGCGTATTGTTACACCAGCAGATATCTTGGCTGAGATGAGCTACTTCCTCAACTTGGCTGAAGGACTTGGTCGTGTAGATGATATTGACCACTTGGGTAACCGTCGTATTCGTGCCGTTGGTGAATTGCTTGCCAATCAAGTACGTATCGGTTTGACCCGTATGGAACGTAACTTGCGTGAGCGTATGTCTGTTCAAGACAATGAAGTATTGACGCCACAACAAATCATCAATATCCGTCCTGTTACAGCCGCAATCAAAGAATTCTTTGGTTCATCTCAGTTGTCACAGTTCATGGACCAACACAACCCACTTTCTGAGTTGTCTCACAAACGCCGTTTGTCAGCCTTGGGACCGGGTGGTTTGACTCGTGACCGTGCTGGCTATGAGGTTCGAGACGTTCACTACACTCATTATGGTCGTATGTGTCCGATTGAAACGCCTGAAGGACCTAACATCGGTTTGATCAATAACTTGTCTTCTTATGGTCACCTCAACAAGTATGGTTTCATTCAAACACCATACCGTAAGATTGACCGTGCAACTGGTACAGTTACAAACGAAATTGTTTGGTTGACTGCCGATGAAGAAGATGCTTACATCGTGGCTCAATCTACATCGCCACTTGATGAAAACAACCGTTTCATCGACAAGATTGTTATGGGTCGTCACCAAGGTAACAACCAGGAATTCCCAGCTGATTCAGCAGACTTCATGGATGTTTCTCCAAAACAGGTAGTTGCCGTTGCGACAGCGTGTATTCCTTTCTTGGAAAACGATGACTCCAACCGTGCCCTCATGGGTGCCAACATGCAACGTCAGGCTGTTCCATTGATTGATCCAAAAGCACCTTACGTTGGTACTGGTATGGAATATCAGGCTGCCCATGACTCAGGTGCGGCAGTTATTGCTCAACACGATGGTAAGGTTGTTTACGCGGATGCAGAAAAAGTTGAGGTTCGTCGTGAAGATGGCTCCTTGGATGTTTACAGCATTCAGAAATTCCGTCGTTCAAACTCAGGTACAGCCTACAACCAACGTACCCTTGTTAAATTGGGTGATGTTGTAGAAAAAGGTGATTTTATCGCAGATGGTCCTTCTATGGAACGTGGGGAAATGGCTCTTGGTCAAAACCCTATCGTTGCCTACATGACCTGGGAAGGTTACAACTTCGAGGATGCGGTTATCATGTCTGAACGCCTTGTGAAAGACGATGTCTATACATCTGTTCATTTGGAAGAATACGAATCAGAAACCCGCGATACTAAGTTAGGCCCTGAAGAAATCACTCGCGAAATTCCAAACGTTGGTGAAGATGCTCTTCGCAACTTGGACGAAATGGGTATTATCCGTATTGGTGCCGAAGTTAAAGAAGGCGACATTCTTGTTGGTAAAGTCACTCCAAAAGGTGAAAAAGATCTTTCTGCTGAAGAACGTCTCTTGCACGCTATCTTCGGTGATAAGTCACGTGAAGTTCGTGATACATCTCTTCGTGTACCTCACGGTGCCGATGGTGTCGTTCGTGATGTGAAAATCTTTACCCGTGCCAACGGTGATGAATTGCAATCAGGTGTTAACATGTTGGTTCGTGTTTACATCGCTCAAAAACGTAAGATCAAGGTCGGAGATAAGATGGCCGGTCGTCACGGTAACAAGGGTGTCGTTTCACGTATTGTACCTGTTGAGGATATGCCATATCTTCCAGACGGAACGCCAGTTGACATCATGTTGAACCCACTTGGGGTGCCATCACGTATGAACATCGGTCAGGTTATGGAACTTCACTTGGGTATGGCGGCTCGCAACTTGGGTATCCATATTGCAACACCAGTTTTCGATGGTGCAAGTTCAGAAGACCTCTGGTCAACTGTTAAAGAAGCAGGTATGGATTCAGATGCCAAGACCATTCTTTACGATGGACGTACAGGTGAGCCATTTGATAACCGTGTGTCTGTCGGTGTCATGTACATGATCAAGCTTCACCACATGGTTGATGATAAGCTTCACGCCCGTTCAGTCGGACCATACTCACTCGTTACCCAACAGCCACTCGGAGGTAAGGCTCAGTTTGGTGGTCAGCGTTTCGGTGAGATGGAGGTTTGGGCCCTTGAAGCCTACGGTGCTTCAAACGTCCTTCAAGAAATCTTGACTTATAAGTCAGATGATGTGACAGGCCGTCTGAAAGCCTATGAAGCCATCACCAAAGGTAAACCAATTCCAAAACCAGGTGTTCCAGAATCCTTCCGCGTTCTTGTCAAAGAATTGCAATCACTTGGTTTGGATATGCGTGTCCTTGATGAAGACAACAATGAAGTAGAATTGCGTGACCTTGATGAAGGTGAAGATGATGACATCATCCACGTAGATGATCTTGAAAAAGCACGTGCAAAAGCCGCAGCTGACGCAGCCGCAGCCTTTGCAGCAGAAGAAGCAGAAGGCAAAGAATAATTAGAATGGATGGAACAAGTTGGTCCTTGTTCTAGTGATAATTAGGACAAGGACTGGCTGACTTTATCCGTTTGATTTATGGAAGAGTAATGAAATGGTTATTCCTCCTACCTTATGTAGATAATTCAAGAATTTGAGGTGTGGAAATCCAGCCTCTCACAAGAAAAGAAAGGGATTATTAGTGGTTGACGTAAATCGATTTAAAAGTATGCAAATCACGTTAGCTTCACCAAGTAAGGTTCGTTCATGGTCTTACGGTGAGGTTAAAAAACCTGAAACAATCAACTATCGTACACTCAAACCAGAACGTGATGGACTTTTTGACGAAGTCATCTTTGGTCCAACAAAAGACTGGGAGTGTTCATGTGGTAAATACAAGCGTATCCGTTATAAAGGGATCACTTGTGACCGCTGTGGTGTGGAAGTAACTCGTGCAAAAGTCCGTCGTGAACGTATGGGACACATTGAGTTGAAAGCACCCATTTCACACATTTGGTATTTCAAAGGCATTCCAAGTCGTATGGGCCTGACCTTGGATATGAGCCCACGTGCGCTTGAAGAAGTTATTTACTTCGCAGCTTATGTGGTCATCGATCCAAAAGATACACCGCTTGAGCACAAGTCTATCATGACAGAGCGTGAATATCGTGAGCGTTTGCGTGAATATGGCTATGGTTCATTCGTTGCCAAAATGGGTGCAGAAGCCATTCAAGACCTCTTGAAGCAAGTTGATCTTCCAAAAGAAATCGCAGCTTTGAAAGAAGAATTGAAAACAGCTTCTGGTCAAAAACGCATTAAAGCAGTTCGTCGCTTGGATGTATTGGATGCTTTCTATAAATCTGGTAACAAGCCCGAGTGGATGATTCTCAATATCCTTCCAGTTATTCCACCAGATTTGCGTCCGATGGTTCAGTTGGATGGTGGCCGTTTTGCGGCGTCTGACTTGAACGAACTCTACCGCCGTGTTATCAACCGTAACAACCGTTTGGCTCGTCTCTTGGAACTGAACGCTCCAGGTATCATCGTACAAAACGAAAAACGGATGCTCCAAGAAGCTGTAGATGCTTTGATTGACAACGGTCGCCGTGGTCGTCCAATCACAGGACCAGGTAGCCGTCCGCTCAAATCACTCAGCCACATGCTTAAAGGTAAGCAAGGACGTTTCCGTCAAAACTTGCTTGGTAAGCGTGTTGACTTCTCTGGCCGTTCTGTTATCGCCGTTGGTCCAACGCTTAAAATGTACCAATGTGGTGTGCCCCGCGAAATGGCTATCGAGCTCTTCAAACCGTTTGTCATGCGCGAAATCGTTGCCCGTGATATTGCTGGTAACGTCAAAGCTGCAAAACGTTTGATTGAACGTGGGGATGATCGTATCTGGGATATCTTGGAAGAAGTGATCAAAGAACACCCAGTTCTTTTGAACCGCGCACCTACCCTTCACCGTTTGGGGATCCAGGCTTTTGAGCCAGTTCTGATCGACGGTAAGGCTCTTCGCTTACACCCGCTTGTCTGTGAAGCCTATAACGCCGACTTCGACGGTGACCAGATGGCCATTCACGTTCCATTGTCAGAAGAAGCTCAAGCAGAAGCACGTATCCTTATGCTCGCGGCAGAACACATCCTTAACCCTAAAGATGGTAAACCAGTTGTAACACCGTCTCAGGATATGGTTTTGGGTAACTACTACTTGACCATGGAAGATGCTGGTCGTGAAGGTGAAGGTATGGTCTTCAAGGATGCGGATGAAGCTGTTATGGCACACCGCAATGGCTATGTTCACTTGCATACTCGTGTAGGTATCGCAACAGATAGCCTCGATAAACCTTGGAAAGACAACCAAAAACACAAGATTATGATGACAACTGTCGGAAAAATCTTGTTTAACGCGATTATGCCTGAAGGACTTCCTTACTTACAAGAGCCAAACAACGCTAACTTGACAGAAGGAACTCCTGATAAATACTTCTTGGAACCAGGTTCAGATATCAAGGTTGCTATTGCAGAATTGCCAATCAACCCACCATTCAAGAAGAAAAATCTTGGTAACATCATCGCTGAAATCTTCAAGCGTTTCCGTACAACTGAAACATCAGCCCTCCTTGACCGTTTGAAAGACTTGGGTTACTATCACTCAACACTTGCTGGTTTGACAGTGGGTATTGCCGATATTCCGGTCATCGACAACAAGGCTGAAATCATCGAAGAATCTCACGAACGTGTAGAACAAATCAAGAAACAATTCCGTCGTGGTATGATTACTGACGATGAGCGTTATGCAGCTGTTACAGATGAATGGCGTTCAGCTAAGGAAAAATTGGAAAAACGCCTGGTTGAAAAACAAGATCCGAAGAACCCTATCGTTATGATGATGGACTCTGGTGCCCGTGGTAACATTTCCAACTTCTCCCAGTTGGCCGGTATGCGTGGTCTGATGTCAGCTCCGAACGGACGTATCATGGAATTGCCGATCTTGTCTAACTTCCGTGAAGGTCTTTCGGTATTGGAAATGTTCTTCTCAACTCACGGTGCCCGTAAGGGTATGACGGATACGGCCTTGAAGACAGCCGACTCAGGTTACTTGACTCGTCGTTTGGTTGACGTTGCCCAAGACGTTATTATCCGTGAAGACGACTGTGGAACTGACCGTGGTCTTGACATCCGTTCTATCACAGATGGCAAGGAAATGATCGAGCCACTTGAAGAGCGTTTGCAAGGTCGTTATACTAAGAAAACTGTTAAACATCCTGAAACGGGTGCAGTCATCATTGGTCCAAACCAATTGATTACTGAAGATATTGCCCGTGAAATTGTCAATGCAGGTGTTGAACAAGTAACTATCCGTAGCGTATTTACATGTAACACTCGTCACGGTGTCTGCCGTCATTGTTACGGTATCAACTTGGCAACAGGTGATGCGGTTGAAGTGGGTGAAGCAGTTGGTACAATTGCAGCCCAATCAATTGGTGAACCTGGTACACAGCTTACAATGCGTACCTTCCACACGGGTGGTGTAGCCTCAAATAGCGATATCACGCAGGGTCTTCCTCGTGTCCAAGAGATCTTTGAAGCCCGCAATCCGAAAGGGGAAGCGGTTATCACAGAGGTTAAAGGTGAAGTTATCGCCATTGAAGAAGATGCCTCTACTCGTACTAAGAAAGTCTTTGTTAAAGGTGTGACTGGTGAAGGTGAATACGTGGTACCATTTACAGCCCGTATGAAGGTTGAAGTGGGTGACCAAGTTGCGCGTGGAGCAGCCCTTACCGAAGGTTCTATCCAACCAAAACGCTTGCTCGAAGTCCGTGATGTCTTGGCTGTTGAAACTTACCTTCTTTCTGAAGTTCAAAAAGTTTACCGTAGCCAGGGTGTAGAAATCGGCGACAAGCACATCGAGGTAATGGTTCGTCAAATGCTTCGTAAAGTTCGTGTCATGGATCCAGGTGACACAGATCTCCTCATGGGTACCCTCATGGATATCACAGACTTTACAGATGCCAATGCTGACGTGGTTATTGCAGGTGGTATTCCGGCAACAGCTCGTCCAGTTCTTATGGGTATCACTAAGGCTTCCCTTGAAACCAACTCATTCTTGTCTGCCGCATCCTTCCAGGAAACAACACGTGTCCTTACAGATGCAGCCATTCGTGGTAAACGTGATAACCTTCTTGGTCTTAAAGAAAACGTTATTATTGGTAAGATTATCCCAGCAGGTACAGGTATGGCCCGCTACCGTAATCTTGAACCACAAGCTATCAATGAAGTTGAAATCATTGAAGACACCGTTGCTGAAGAACTTGCAGCAGAAGCAGAGCTTGAAGCTGTAACTGAATAAGATTTTAGACACATCTCTTTCTGAGGGATGTGTTTTCTTGTGTTCAGAAATAAAGCGCTCACATAACTTGATAAGGAATTAACAAGCAGAATGTTTTCTTAAATCAGACGAATTCGGTATAATGTGTACGAAAAAGGAAGTATGTGTTATGTATCAAGTTATTAAAATGTGTGGAGATTTTGAGCCCTGGTGGTTTTTAGATGGTTGGGAAGAAGATATTGTTAGTAAGGTAGCCTTTGACCGTTATGAAGATGCCTTAAAAGCATTTCAGAAGGAATGGGTACGGTTGTCCGAAAAATTCCCTAAAAAGCAGAGTAAAAATGGCACAATGGTAGCCTTTTGGGACGAATCAGACCAGCATTGGTGTGAGGAATGCGATGAATATTTGCAGCGGTATCATTCGCTGATGTTGGTAGAAGCGAGAGAAAATTTACCTGCTGGATTTATCAAGCAGTCTACACAACCCCGCCTACGTCCTTGTAAATTAAAACAAACTAATTGTGTAAATGAATAGAAAATAAAGGACCCAACGGGTCCTTTGTTCACGAGCCAAGAAATTAGAGAGTGAGTAATGGCGCTGAGACCATTTTTCATGAGCTTGAAAACCAGATGGCGAATCAGGACCCCAACAGGTCCTTTTTAGCTGAATCTGATAGAAAAGGCTTCGGCATCAAGTTCTAGCTGTCCACCGATGGTAATGGTAAACAGAGGCTGGGTATGGGCAAAGTCCAAATCATAGAGAACAGGAACTTTTTTGAGAATAGGGTGCTTGTCCAAAATCGCCAGTAAAATCTCCTCGGTCATCTTGGTTTCCTTAGGAAAACGACCCAGGACAAGAGCCTGTGGATTGGGGTAAGCTTGTAGAAGAGCTGTCAAATGACGAGAGATAATGAGATAATCGTCGTCTTCCGCCTCTTCTAAAAAAAGAATATAGTTGTCTGGTCTGGGAGCAAACTCTGTCCCAGTCAGTAGGTTGAGGGTTGAAATGTTTCCGCCGATGGCAATACCAGAGGCCTTGCCTGGATTGTAGATTTTCCACTCTGTTGGGTAAAAGGTGCGAGGGGCGTCTGGTAGGTACCAGGCATCGCTAGACCATTCTGGACTCGGGGTCAGTTCATAGGAATCTTGTGTCACAGCCTTGAGCCAGGCTTCTGTTTGATACTGTTGGGCTTGCACCATTTTAAAGCTTGAATAAGCTGGACCCATGTAGGTTGGCATGCCTGTCTTGGCGTAGATGGCATTGAGCAGGGCAGTCGTATCCGAATAGCCGCAGAACATTTTCGGATGGCAGGCGATTAGGTCAAAATCCAGATAAGGTAGCAGTTCGTTAGAGTTGAAACCGCCAATGGTTGTCAGAATGGCATCGACCGACTCATCCGCAAAGGCTGCTTCCAAGTCCGCAACACGACTGGCAATCGGAGCCGAATCGAAAATATCGTTTTCAAAATAATGTTCTGAGAAAGAGAGTTTGAAGCCCAGTTCTTCCAATTTTTCCTTGGCGGCAAGATTGGCTTCAAAACCACCAATTCTTTCAATAGATGAAGAGGGACTGACTACGCGTATGTGGTCGCCTTTTTTTAATCTTTTCATAAGAACCTCCAAGCTTTTTTATTATTTTAACAAAAAAGTATGGAAAATCAAATTTCCTTGCGAATAGATAGGGTGAGGAGGTTTTATGATTCAAGAAAAAGCAAGAAAGATGATTGAAGAGGCGGTGGCAGATAGGGTCAGTGACATCTATCTGGTTCCTCGAGGTAAGTGTTACCAAGTCTACCATCGCATCATGGATGAACGGGAGTTTGTGCAAGACGTGGCTGAGGAGGAAGTAACAGCCATTATCAGCCATTTCAAGTTTTTAGCAGGTTTAAATGTTGGTGAAAAACGCCGTAGTCAGCAGGGCTCCTGTGACTATGATTATGGGAACGGAGAGATTTCGCTTCGCTTATCAACTGTCGGCGATTATCGTGGCAAGGAAAGTCTGGTCATCCGCCTGCTCTATGACAATGACAAGGAACTCAAGTTCTGGTTTGAGGCGGCTGAGCGGCTTGCAGAAGAAATCAAGGGACGAGGGCTCTACCTTTTTTCGGGTCCAGTCGGCTCTGGTAAGACCACGCTTATGTACCATCTTGCCAGGCTGAAATTCCCAGACAAGCAGATTTTGACCATCGAGGATCCTGTCGAAATCAAACAGGAGGACATGCTGCAACTCCAGCTCAATGAAGCTATCGGAGCCACCTACGACAATCTGATCAAACTGTCCCTCCGCCATCGACCAGACTTGCTCATCATCGGTGAAATTCGGGATGCGGAAACCGCTCGAGCAGTCATTCGAGCCAGCCTGACGGGAGCTACCGTTTTCTCAACAGTTCATGCAAGGTCTATTTCAGGTGTCTATGCCCGTATGTTAGAACTAGGCATCAGCCCTGAGGAATTAAATAATGCCCTTCAAGGCATTGCCTATCAACGTTTGATTGGGGGAGGAGGTGTAGTGGATTTTGCAAAGGGAAATTACCAAAACCATTCCGCAGACCAGTGGAATGCGCAAATTGATCGCCTTTTTGCAGCAGGACATATCAGTCTTCGGCAGGCAGAAACAGAAAAAATTGCCCTTGGTTCGCCAGCGTAAGGTCATTGAGCTTTTCAATAATCTTTTTGCTAGTGGTTTTCATCTGGGGGAGATTGTTGATTTTCTCAAACGTAGTCAGCTTCTGACAGATCCCTACACCCAGGTCTTGTCAGATGGGCTGTTAGCAGGCAAACCTTTTTCAAGTTTGCTAGCAGATTTGCGTTTTTCAGATGCGGTGGTCACACAGGTGGCTCTGGCAGAAGTTCATGGCAATACCAGCCTGAGTTTGAGCCATATCCAGTCCTATCTGGAAAATGTCAGCAAGGTTCGTAAAAAACTGATTGAGGTGGCGACCTATCCGATTATCTTACTAGGTTTTCTGCTCTTGATTATGCTAGGCTTGAAAAACTATCTTCTGCCCCAGTTGGAGGAAGGTAATGCAGCGACCGTGCTAATTAATCATCTACCGACTATCTTTTTATCCCTATCTGGTCTGAGTTTGGTGGTGGTCTTAGCTGGTCTGGTTTGGTTTCGCAAAACCAACAAAATCAAAGTCTTTTCCCGCTTAGCAGCTCTGCCATTTTTCGGAAAACTGATCCAAACCTACCTGACGGCCTATTACGCCAGGGAGTGGGGGAGTTTGATTGGGCAAGGTTTGGACCTGCCGCAGATTGTGGGCTTGATGCAGGAGCAACAGTCGCAGCTCTTTCGGGAGATTGGCCAGGACCTGGAGCGGTCGCTCTCAAATGGTCGTAGTTTTGACGAACACATCAAGACCTACGCCTTTTTTAAGCGGGAGCTGAGTTTGATTGTCGAGTATGGTCAGGTCAAGTCCAAGTTGGGGAGCGAATTGGCAGTTTATGCGGCTGAATGTTGGGAGGATTTTTTCTCTCGGGTCAATAGAGCCATGCAGCTGATTCAACCGCTGGTCTTTCTCTTTGTGGCCTTAATGGTCGTTCTCATCTACGCAGCCATGTTGCTGCCGATTTATCAAAATATGGAGTTGTAAAATGAAAAATTTATTGAAATTGAAAAAGAAAGCTTTCACTTTGGTGGAAATGTTAGTCGTTTTGGGGATCATTAGCCTGCTCTTGCTCCTTTTTGTGCCAAATTTGAGCCAGCAAAAGGATGCTGTCCAGAAGAAAGGGGATGCTGCGGTTGTTAAGGTAGTGGAGAGCCAGATGGAGCTTTATGAACTGGCACATGACAAGGAAGCAACGGTGGCAGACTTGCAACAGGCAGGTTATATTACTGAAAAACAAGCACAATCCTACAATGAATACAAAGCACTTAAAGCAAACCAATAAGGCTTTTACCTTGTTTGAAAGCCTGTTGACCTTGTTTGTTGTCAGTTTTTTAGCTGTTTCCTTATCAGGAACGGTACAAATGGTCTTTCAGTCTGTCCAGGAAGAGATTTTTCTCTGGGAATTTGAGGCTATCTATAAAGACAGTCAGAAGTTGGCAGCCAGTTCCCACCAAAAAGTGAACCTTGCTATCGGTGGACAGGAGGTTACAAATGGTTATCAGGCTGTAGAGGTGCCCAGAAATATAGAAGTGTTGGAAGGGAAGACCATCACACTTGAAGAAAATGGCGGAAATTCGTCTTTGGCCAAGATTCGTTTTCGGCTTAGTCAAAAAATAGTCACGTATCAATTATATATAGGGAGTGGTCGCTATAAGAAAACAGAAGAATAAGGCTTATATTTTGCTAGAAAGTCTGGTTGCCCTTGCGACCCTGGTAACCATTTGCAGCTTGATTTTGTCAGCGGTGAATGCTGGTCGCAGGCGACAGGCTTGGGAATTGGAACAACAGGAGATTCTCAATCTGGCTCAGATGGCCGTGCAGACCGAGCAAGATGACCTAGCCTTAAACGGTGTTACAGTTCAGGTTCAACGAACAGTAGATAAGATGATTGTTTTCCACGAGGGAAAGGAGGTTCTATCGGTTGTTAAAAAGTAAAATTCCTGCTTTTACTCTCTTGGAATGCTTGGTAGCCTTAGCCATCCTATCAGGAAGTCTTATGGTCTTTGAAGGCTTGTCAAAACTGTTGGTCCAAGAAGCGCATTACCAAGGTCAGACCGTTCAAAAGGAATGGCTGGTCTTCTCTAGTCAATTGCGGTCGGAGTGGGACCAGTCGGACTTGGTCAAAGTTGAAAATGGCAAGGTCTATGTCAATAAGGATGGACAAGCATTAGCCTTTGGCAAGTCACGGTCGGATGATTTTCGGAAAACCAATGACAGAGGACAGGGCTACCAGCCCATGCTCTATCAGGTGGATAGCGCAGCCATTTCCCAAGAAAACCAACTGGTGCGCATCGACTTTAGCTTTAAAAACGGAGAGGAGCGGACCTTTATCTATGCTTTTAAAGAAAAAAGTTAAGGCTGGCATCCTGCTCTATGCCCTTTTGATGCTGGCGGTTTTTAGTCTTTTGCTTCAGTTTTATCTCCATCGTCAAGAAGCCGAAAGTCAAATAGCTCAAGTTGCTAAGCAAGAAGCGACAGCCTACATCATGGCTCAGATGGTCTTGGACCAGGTTGGAGAGGAGTTGCGAGAGCGTGAAGTAATTGCCAAGAAGGAGGCCCATCAAACAGACGAAAAGAAGAAAAATGAAACAGTCGCTAGTAGTGGAACGACCAGTAATAAGGAAGAAGGGGAGGTACAAGAAACAACTATCACTAGGACAGAACCAGCTACAAAATCAGTTGATACATCGTCTACTCAAAATGTGGAAAGCAAACCAATAGAAGATAAGGGAACGGTCACTTTTCAAGAGGGTCAGGCTAGTTATCATGTCAAAAATAAGCAAGTAACGATTATCGTAGCATTAGGGAAGGGAGGGAAGTACAGCTATCAATTTCCGGTCAACAAATCATTAGGAGGAGAGTAGTGTAAATTACTCTCCTTTTTGGTGCAAAGTCTGTGAAAATTTGATAAGATAGGAGTATGAATTTTGAGAAGATTGAACAGGCCTACGACCTGCTATTAGAAAATGTACAGACTATTCAAAACCAGCTGGGAACCAATATCTATGATGCCATGATTGAGCAAAATGCAGCTTACGTAGCTGGTCAGCATGAGACGGACTTGATTGTCCGCAACAATCAAACCTTACACGACTTGCACTTGACCAAGGAAGAATGGCGTCGTGCCTTTCAATTCCTACTGATCAAGGCCAATCAGACAGAGCCTATGCAGTACAATCACCAGTTTACACCAGATTCCATAGGTTTTATATTATCATTCTTGGTAGATCAACTAGTATCTACTCCTAAAGTAACAGTCTTGGAGATTGGATCGGGAACAGGGAACTTGGCTCAGACTATCCTAAATGCCAGCCAGAAAGACTTGGACTATCTTGGGATTGAAGTAGATGATCTCTTGATTGATTTGTCAGCCAGCATGGCAGATGTTATGCTGGCAGAGATTTCTTTTGCCCAGGGCGATGCGGTACGTCCGCAGATTTTGAAGGAAAGCAAAATCATTCTTGCGGATTTGCCAATCGGGTACTATCCAGATGACCAGATTGCCAGTCGTTATCAGGTGGCTAGCCAGACAGAACATACCTACGCCCACCATTTACTGATGGAACAGTCCCTCAAATATTTGGAAAAGGATGGCTTTGCTATTTTATTGGCTCCGAATGATTTATTGACCAGTCCGCAGAGTGATTTGTTGAAAGGTTGGTTACAGGAGCAAGCTAATATCGTTGCCATGATTGCCCTGCCACCGAGTCTTTTTGGAAAATCGGCCATGGCCAAGTCAATTTTTGTCTTACAAAAGAAAGCTGCAAGACAATTGGCACCATTTGTCTATCCCTTGCAGAGTTTACAAGAACCAGAAGCGATTCAGAAGTTCATGGTCAATTTCAAAAATTGGAAGCAAGAAAATGCAATTTAAGTAAAAATCTGTTATACTGATTAGGAAAACGCTTTAAAAGGGGAACATTATGTCAAAAACAATTGCAATTAATGCAGGTAGTTCTAGTTTAAAATGGCAACTTTATCAAATGCCAGAAGAAACAGTTTTAGCAGCGGGTATTATCGAGCGTATCGGCTTAAATGATTCTATTTCTACAGTTAAATATGATGGGAAGAAAGATACCGAAGTATTAGACATTCCTAATCATACAGTTGCGGTTAAAATTCTTTTAGAAGATTTGCTCAAACACAATATTATTGCAACTTATGAAGAAATTACAGGTGTTGGACACCGTGTTGTTGCAGGTGGAGAGATTTTCAAAGAATCAGCTGTTATTGGACCAAAAGAGGTTGAGCAAATTGAAGAGTTGAGTGCCTTGGCACCACTTCATAACCCAGCACACGTGGCGGCGATGCGCGCATTTGAAGAAGTATTGCCAGAAGTATTGAATGTAGCTGTTTTTGACACTGCTTTCCATACAACAATGCCAAAACACGCTTATCTCTATCCGATTCCAAAAAAATATTATACAGACTATAAAGTTCGTAAGTATGGTGCTCATGGGACAAGCCACTTCTATGTAGCGCATGAGGCAGCAAAAGTTTTGGGTCGTCCAATTGAAGAATTGAAATTAATTACGGCTCATATTGGAAATGGTGTATCCATCACTGCTAACTATCATGGTAAATCTGTGGATACGTCAATGGGCTTCACACCTCTGGCTGGTCCGATGATGGGAACTCGTTCAGGGGATATTGATCCTGCTATCATTCCTTATCTGATTGCAAATGTTGAAGAGTTGAAAGATGCTGCAGACGTTGTTAACATGTTGAATAAACAGTCAGGCTTGTTTGGTGTATCTGGTCTTTCAAGTGATATGCGCGATATTGAAGCAGGCATCCAATCTCACAATCCAGATGCAGTATTGGCCTACAATATTTTCATTGACCGTATTAAGAAGTTTATCGGTCAGTATCTTGCGGTTTTAAATGGTGCTGACGCCATCATCTTTACAGCAGGAATGGGTGAGAATGCTGCTGCAATGCGAAATGATGTCATTGCAGGTTTGTCTTGGTTTGGTATTGAGTTGGACCCAGCAAAAAATGTATTTGGCAACTATGGTGACATTTCAACGCCAGAATCAAAAGTTCGTGTCTTGGTTATTCCAACGGATGAAGAATTGGTTATTGCGCGTGAAGTTGAACGCTTGAAATAAATAGAAGGAAATTGGCAGTAACCCTGCCAGTTTTTCTTATAGTCAGTAACTGTTAGGAGTAATAGATTTTGGCAATTGGTCAAACTGACCTTGGTATGGTAAAATAGACTAGCAAAGAAATTTGCACAGAGTAGGTGGTTTGCGTTAAGTGTATGTGGATGGGATGTTGCCACATAACGAAGCTGATCTTTACTTGTATCTAATGTCTCCTAGAGTAGAAACATTGGGGCCAGGCTGAGAGTAGTGCGGTAAACCATTGCATCCGCTGTCGAATACACACGACAGCTCCATTTTTTGAAAAAGGAGCATTTTTATGGAAAAGAAAATTCCAAAATTAACGGTGCAGCTGTTGGCTGCTATTGCTGTGACCCTTGCCTTGGTCATGATTGTGGAGAACTATTTCTCTATTCGTCTTTCAGATACCTTGCAGGTCCAGTTTACCTTCATTCCCAATACTATTTTGGGAGCTATTGCCGGTCCTGTTTGGGCTGCTGTATTTGCGGCGATTTCAGACCCAGTCTTTGTCTTGTTTAGTGGACAGAGCATGCTTTTTAGTTTTATATTGATTGAGGCGGTATCGGCTTTTATCTATGGCTGGTTCTTCTATCGAAAACCGCTAGACACCAAGAACAAGGCTGATTGGCTCTATGTTGCAGGGGTTGTTGTCTTGATTCAGGTTGTAATTTCCTTTATCATGACACCGATTGCCCTCCATTTCCATTTTGGAACACCTTGGATTGCCCTGTATAGCAGTCGTTTCATAAAAGCTATTTTTGAAATTCCATTACGCATTGTCGTGACCATGCTTGTCTTGCCAAGTTTACAAAAAATACCTGAATTGGCCAAGTTAATGGGCATTAAATAAAACAGTATCAAGCAACAGGTCATCCCCCTGTTGCTGCTTTTGTAGAGAGGGAATCATGAATTATCAAGAAACTCGCCGGTGGCTATCTAGTCGTCCTGCATCAGATTTAGAAAATGGCGTTGCACGTGTCAGCTGGCTCTTGGAACGCTTGGACAATCCCCAGCTTCAAGTGCCGACTATTCACTTTGTTGGTACAAATGGCAAGGGCTCGACCCTCAACGCCTTACAGTCTATCTTGCAGTCTTCGGGCTACAGAGTTGGTCGCTTTACTTCACCGTCTATCATTGATTTTCGAGAGCAGATTGTCTTTGAGCAAGAGATGATTTCAGAGGAGGATTTTGCGAGGATTGTGACAGACTTGCAACCCTTGATTGAGGACTTGGACCAGACGGCTGGACTGGATGCTATATCGGAGTTTGAAATTGTCGTTGTGGCCATGTTCGTCTATTTCGCCCACTACCAACGCCCCGATATTCTCTTGGTGGAGGCGGGCATGGGCGGTTTGCAGGATGCTACTAACGTTCTTGCTCCCTTGGCGGTGGTTTGTCCCTCCATCGGCTTGGATCATCAGGCTTTTTTGGGAGAGACTCATGCAGCCATAGCCCGTCACAAGGTTGCTGTCTTGCGTGAGCGGGTTCCCCTCCTCTATGCGACCGACCAGCCAGAAGTGGTGGCAGTATTTGAGGATCACGCCAGTCAGCTTCAGAGTCCGACCTATGCGGTAGGGCGGGAGATTCTTTTGGAAAATAGCAGAGCAGGCTTTGCAGTTTCAAGCCCTCTCGGCCGAGTTGAGGATTTGAGGCTACAGATGCAGGGCCGTCACCAGGAGGTCAACGCAGCCTTGGCAGTGACAACAGCTCAGCTCATCAGCCCTGCTTTTCCAAAGATTACCAATGAAACCATCAGCCAGGGCTTGTCCCAAGCCATCTGGCCGGGCCGCTTAGAGTTGATTAGACCTAATCTCATGATTGACGGTGCCCACAATAATGAAAGTATCGCTGTCCTGACCCAGCTCTTGGAAGAAAAGTATGTTGACAGAGATATTGAAATTCTCTTTGCAGCCATCAATACCAAGCCTGTGGACCAGATGTTGTCCCAGCTTAGCCAATTTGGACCTGTTAGCGTTACGACTTTTGACGATTTCAGAGCGGTACAGTTAGAAGATTATCCGTCAGGTTATGAACGAGTTCAGACCTATCAAGAGTGGTTGGAGCGGGCGGATTTGGACAATCCCAAAAAACTCTACCTGATTACAGGCTCGCTATATTTCATTACCTATGTGAGGAAGTACATTTTAGAAGAACTTGTATAGAAAAAAGGCTTTGCCGGGCATTCAACCCAGCAAAGTCTTTTGTTTTAATAGTTTTTAATCAAATCAACCGTTGAGCGGTCTAGTTTTTTAACAATAGCCTGCAAGAAGGCTTGGGCCTCTAAGAAGTCATCCATGCTGTAGAGAGTTTGATGTGAATGGATGTAGCGAGCGCAGACACCGATTGTCGTTGATGGCACACCATGGTTTTTCAAGTGGGCTGCACCGGCATCTGTTCCACCTTTACCACAGTAGTATTGGAATTTGACACCTGCTTCTTCGGCAGTTGTGAGGAGGAAGTCTTTCATGTTTTTTAACA
This sequence comes from Streptococcus suis, assembly GCF_024509555.1. Lineage (GTDB taxonomy): Bacteria > Bacillota > Bacilli > Lactobacillales > Streptococcaceae > Streptococcus > Streptococcus suis_AD. The sequence goes on along the minus strand of NZ_JAMWEL010000021.1, from coordinate 7,346 downwards.
TGATATGACCTGGGTCATAGAAACGAAGTAGGGTACCATCCCCGATTTTTCCTTGGTCGCCGTAAATATCTCCAGCTGGCGAGCAATCAACAGCGAGGAAAATGTCTGGATTGAACTTGGTTGTAGAGGCATGAGCGCCACGTAGACCAACCTCTTCTTGCACATTGGCCCCAGCAATCAACTGATTTGGCAATGCTTGACCGGATAGGTTTTCCAGTAATTCAGTTACCATAAGGACGCCGAAGCGGTTATCCCAAGCCTTAGAAATAATATTTTTTCCGTTGGCTGTTAGAATTGTTTCATTTTTGGGAACGAGGACATCCCCCGGACGAACGCCGAACGCCCAAGCTTCGTCATAATTGGCAAAACCAGCATCGAAAATAATATCAGCAATGGCAGGCATGCCAGGAGCGTTAGCCCCCCGTGAAAGGTGAGGTGGTACTGAACCTGAGATGGCTGGAATGGTACGGCCGTCCTGCAACTGAAGAGTGAAGGCTTGGCTAGAAACAACCAGAGGATTCCAGCCACCTAGCTCGACAACACGGAAAGTACCGTCTGGCTTGATTTGGCTAATCATAAAGCCAACCTCATCCATATGGGCAGCTACTAGGATACGAGGAGAATTTTCAACAGCCGTATCCTTGAAGCCAAAAATTCCACCTAGCCCATCTGTTTCAATGCGGTCTACATGTGGCGTAATTTTCTGGCGGATGTGGTTGCGAACCTGTCCTTCAAATCCCGGTAAGCTTTGCAATTCTGTAACTTCTTTAATTTTTTCAAAAAGAGTCATTCTTCTTCCTCCATGACATGATTACTACTATTTTATCACGAACAGTTAGACTTGTCCTACTATTATGTCAAAAGGATATTCTCAACTGTCACAAGTCCAATGGCATTTTTGGGAAAAATCCGGGGAAATATGATAAAATAGTCAACATGAAAAAGAAAAAGACAGCCTTGCTAGCAGGATTATTGGGGGCAGGTGTGCTCACCGCTAGTGCTCAATTTTACCGTAAAATCCAAGAAGACCGTAAAAAAGCACAGGCCTTGCAGGAGGTGCGTGACTTTTTCGCTGATTTAGGAGAGATTGCCACGGTCTATGTGGATGAAATAGCTTCTACTCAGACAACTCTTATCGGAGGGGTTGTGATGGAGGCAGGACAGGTATTTCTATTTGAAAATGCCCAAGGTTCTATTCAATACAGGGAGGAAGAAAGATGATTTTTCCAACAAATCTTGAAGAAGTGGCTGCCTTGATTGAAGATGGCAAGCCAACCGTTTTTCTATTTGTGACGACTTGGTGTGGAGATTGCCACTATATCAAACCGCATTTGCCAGCTATCGAAGAGGCTTTTCCAGATTTCCGTTTTGTGCAACTGGATCGAGATGATTTTATGCCTTTAGCACAAGAATGGGCTATTTTAGGCATTCCAAGTCTGGTTGTTTTGGAAAATGGTCAGGAAATCGGTCGCTTTGTCGATAAGAATCGCAAGACCAAGGAAGAAATCATGAACTTCTTAGCTGGATTGGGTAGGTAAATCTAGGCTGGGCAAAAAGTCCAGCGCCATTTCTCAGGGTTTGTGTCAACATCTCAGCGCAGTGGTTGATTGGCAGATTTGTTCGTGTTTTACACTCCAAATCTGACCTAATCAACTGTGCGGGGGTGGGAAAACGAACTCTTCTATGGATGGTCGAGTTCTTTCCCACTCCCATTTCCCAAAAGAAAGGAATACAACATGAAGAAATCACTTGGAAAAATTCTGCTAGCACCCGTGGTGCTGGGATTGAGTTTGAGTCTCGCTCCCTTGGTGCAGGCTGAGATTCAAACAGATGTCATCAATGAAAAATGGGGCAAGCCAACACTGGTCTACGGTGGCGGTTTGTCAGATGCACAGGCGACAGAGGTTAACAATCTATTTGGTATTTCGGATATCAATAATGTCAGTCGTCAGGTGGTTGTTGGCGCGGATATGGACCAATATTTAGGTACATCTGGAGCGGATACAGCCTCCCTCTATTCATCTGTCTTGGTGCAAAAGCAGGATGCAGGAAAAGGGGTTGTGGTGGATATTAAGACGCCACAGAATATCACCTTGATTACAAAGACCCAGTATGCCAATGCGGCCATTACTGCCGGTGCAACAGACGTCTTGATTGACGTTGCAGCACCCATTCAGGTGACGGGAGAGTCCGCTCTGACAGGTGTTTACAAGGCTCTCGCAGCTAATGGTGAAACAGTTGATCCGGCTCGGACAGAAGTGGCCCAACAAGAACTAACTACTGTTAATGAAGTAGCGACAGCTCATGCTGGTGATGAACAATTTGACAGCTCTGCTTTGGATAAGGCAGTAGCAGAAATCAAGACAACTCTTGCGGATTACAAGCAATCCAATGGCCAGGTGGCTTCAGAGGCTGACATCAATACCATCATCAATGATGTTTTGGCCCAAAACGGTTTGGAAAATGTCATCACAGCAGATGAAATTTCTAAGCTAGTCACATTTGCCAAAGCTTATCAGGAAACCTCTGCTATTGATTCGGCTGAGGTAGCTGCCCAGCTCAACCAGTTCAAGCAACAGGCGGAGCAACAAATTTCAGAAGCCTATAAGAATCTACAAGATTCAGGGATTTTAGAAAAAATCGGTGCCTTCTTTGAAAATCTTTGGAAAGGCTTGACCGGTCTATTTGCATAAAGGAGAAATGAAAAAGAAATGATTTTTACATATAATAAGGAACAGGTCGGCGATGTTCTTATGGTGATTGTTGCGGAGGACAAGGGACATGCTGTCCAGTTTGAACGCAAGGGCAAGGTGGCCCGTGTTTTTCTAGAAGAGACAGGAAAGACAGTGGCATGGAATATCTTTGAAGTGTCTAGCTTGATTGAACTTACTGGAAATGGTCAGGTTTTCATGACAGACGAGCAAGTTGCAACCTTGAATGCTGAATTGGCTAAGGAAGGTTTTACTGAAAGCTTGGTTAACGACAATGCTCCAAAGTTCGTAGTCGGTCAGATTGTGGAACTTGTTCCTCATCCAGACAGCGACCACCTCAATATTTGCCAGGTCAATGTCGGTGACAAAACGGTGCAAATCGTAGCTGGAGCACCAAATGCTGCCCAAGGATTGAAAACCATTGTGGCTCTTCCGGGGGCAATGATGCCGAGCGGTAGCCTGATTTTCCCAGGGAAACTACGTGGAGAAGATAGCTTTGGTATGATGTGCAGTCCGCGTGAATTGGCTCTGCCAAACGCACCGCAAGTCCGTGGTATTATCGAATTAGACGACTCCGCAGTGGTCGGAGATGCCTTTGATCCAGCTAAACACTGGAAGGGATAGAAAAAGAAGAATTGGTCAGGTGGCCAATTCTTTTATGCTGGTTCAATTTTTCCTACAATAGCCTGTTCGATTTCTTCGGTCGATGCTTGATGTGACCTAAGTTGGAAGTAGAGACTGGATAGGAAATGCTGGAGATTGAGCCACCGGAAGTAGTCTACTGGTTCTTGATTTTGAAAGTCCAGCCTGCTAATCCATTCCGTCAACTCTTGGCTGGTTACTTTTTCATTCAGCAGGAGGTAGACAGGGATTTGTGCCAGACGGATTTCCTCGCCAGCTGAGAAAACTTTACTTTGTTTAGTTAGACAAGTGACAATAGTTTGCCAGACTTCTTTGCTTTTTTCAGCGGGAAATTGATCATGACAGCTTGTGGCCAGAAGAAAATCTGCTCCGTGGGCAGCTGTGTGGATCCAGCCCAGTTTTTCATCATAACCAGACCAGTCATTTTTCAATCGCCAAATAATCCAAGGCCTGCTGGAAGAGTAGCTCACGGTCGTTAGCGCTTAAAAATGCATGATAAATAGACTCTGGCTCATTATCGACAGACAGCAACAGACAGTAGAGCAAGCAAGTAAAACTTCGCTTTAGTGTGGAGCCTTCTAGGGAAAATGGCTTGGTTTCTTGAGAGAATTGCAGTAGCGACTGTGCTTGTTCTCTTGTAATCAAGCCCTTCAAAAAGATATGGCAAAAACTAGCATAGACCAGTTCGTCGCGTATAGCAGGATCAGGATGACTGATGTTTTCCAGCAACCAAGCCAGTTCGGCATTGGTATATGGTTGGGAGGTCTGTATCTTTTCCATCAAAAATTCTTTCATAATTTTCGTTCCTTTTCTAATCCTTCTACGAATAAATAAGTAGGAGGATATAAAATGTATAATAAAGTTATTTTAATCGGTCGCTTGACGGCCCAACCCGAACTCACTCAAACACCTAACGGGAAAAATCTGACCCGTGTCACTATCGCAGTCAACCGCCGTTTTAAGACGGAAAACGGTGAGCGTGAAGCAGATTTTCTTAATGTTATTTTCTGGGGCAAACTGGCGGAGACACTTGTCTCCTATGGTAGCAAGGGTAGTCTGATTTCTATTGACGGTGAGTTGCGAATGCGAAAATATGAAAAAGACGGCAGCAACCACTATGTGACAGAGATTCTAGGCCAATCATTCCAATTGCTTGAAAGTCGTGCTCAACGTGCTATGCGTGAAAATAATGCTGGCGATGATCTAGCTGACTTGGTTTTGGAAGAGGAGGAATTACCGTTTTAAAGCAATATCGGTCCCAAGACCGATGGAGAATATTGAAAAGTAGGTTATACTATATTCAATCCTAAATATTTTTCATATCTCCTTAAAACACCGACGAAAGTTGGTGTTTTTTGCTACTTATTTTCTATATTTCCACCATTCTACTAGCATAACAATCAGTGACAATAGGATGACAACATAAAAGAAAAAGATGATGTAATGAGGGTGGGAAAAGAGAAGTAACCAGACTAGCCAGAGTAGATAGGCGAAAATGATTTTGCCCCAAAAGCCTAATTTACGTTTTAAAAACCATTCTGCAAAACTTTCGTAGGCTGAAAATCGACTTTCGAGGTAATCTGTTTTTAAATCTCTAAAAAATTTCATGAATACCCCTTAACTTTTTAATAATAGTATAGCATAGTTTTTACTATAATTAACAGTTTTTTATTTCCTCAGTCTTGCGACGGATTTTAGGAAAATTAAAATAGAATTCTCTTGACTATTTTTGACCAAGTGATACAATAGGAAATGTGAATTAGCACTCATAGGTATAGAGTGCTAAAAAGACCAGGAGGTAATACCATGTTGAAACCATTGGGCGATCGTATCGTCGTGAAAATTAAAGAAAAAGAACAAACAGTTGGTGGCTTTGTCCTAGCAGGTGCAAGCCAAGAAAAGACAAAAGAAGCAAGTGTCCTAGCGATCGGACAAGGGATTCGAACCTTGAATGGTGACTTGGTTGCCCCAGCGGTGGCAGTTGGAGATTCTGTTTTGATTGATGCTCACGCAGGATTGGAAGTTAAAGACGGAGACCAAACCGTTCACATCATCCGTGAAGCAGACATTTTGGCAATTGTAGAATAAGAGGTAGGAAAATGGCAAAAGAAATTAAATTTGCAGCAGATGCACGTGAAAGCATGGTCCGTGGTGTTGATATTTTGGCTGATACAGTCAAAGTAACCTTGGGTCCAAAAGGTCGCAATGTTGTCTTGGAAAAAGCTTATGGCTCACCACTCATTACAAATGATGGTGTAACCATTGCTAAAGAAATTGAGTTGGAAGACCATTTTGAAAATATGGGTGCCAAGTTGGTATCTGAAGTGGCATCAAAAACCAATGACATCGCCGGTGACGGTACAACAACTGCAACTGTATTGACCCAAGCTATTGTTCGTGAAGGCTTGAAAAACGTAACTGCAGGTGCCAACCCAATCGGAATTCGTCGTGGTATTGAAGCCGCGGTTGCGACGGCGGTTGAAGCCTTGAAAGCACAAGCAAGTCCTGTATCCAATAAAGCTGAAATTGCTCAAGTCGCAGCCGTGTCTTCGCGCTCTGAAAAAGTTGGTGAGTACATTTCTGAGGCTATGGAGCGCGTGGGAACAGACGGCGTTATCACTATCGAAGAATCTCGCGGTATGGAAACTGAGCTGGATGTGGTAGAAGGCATGCAATTTGACCGTGGTTATCTGTCACAATACATGGTAACAGATAATGAAAAGATGGTGGCAGAACTTGAAAATCCATTCATCTTGATTACCGATAAGAAAATTTCTCATATCCAAGACATTTTACCACTCTTGGAAAGCATTCTTCAGACCAACCGTCCGCTTTTGATTATTGCTGACGATGTGGATGGTGAAGCACTTCCTACCCTTGTTCTCAACAAGATTCGTGGTACGTTCAACGTTGTTGCTGTTAAGGCGCCAGGATTTGGTGACCGTCGTAAAGCCATGTTGGAAGATATCGCGATCTTGACAGGTGGTACAGTCATTACAGAAGACCTTGGTTTGGACTTGAAAGATGCGACCATTGAAGCCCTTGGTCAGGCTGCCAAGGTGGTGGTCGACAAGGATGGTACAACCATTGTTGAAGGTGCTGGAAATCCAGAAGCGATTGCCAACCGTGTATCAGTGATTAAGTCACAGATTGAAGTGACGACTTCAGAGTTTGACCGTGAAAAATTACAAGAGCGTTTGGCAAAATTGTCTGGTGGTGTCGCAGTTATCAAAGTCGGTGCCGCTACTGAGACTGAGTTGAAAGAAATGAAACTCCGTATCGAAGATGCCCTCAACGCAACACGTGCCGCAGTTGAAGAAGGGATCGTTGCCGGTGGTGGTACAGCCCTTGTCAATGTAATCGATAGCGTAGCGAAATTGGAGTTGACAGGCGATGATGAAACAGGACGGAATATTGTCCTTCGTGCCTTGGAAGAGCCAGTACGTCAGATTGCCTATAACGCAGGCTATGAAGGTTCAGTTATCATTGATAAATTGAAGAATTCTGAGCTTGGAACAGGCTTTAATGCTGCAACAGGTGAGTGGGTGAATATGATTGAGGCTGGAATTATTGACCCTGTTAAGGTGACTCGTTCGGCCCTTCAAAACGCAGCTTCTGTAGCCAGCTTGATATTGACAACGGAAGCAGTTGTTGCCAACAAACCAGAACCAGCTGCTCCAGCTATGCCACAAGGTATGGATGGAATGGGTATGGGCTATTAGAAAACATAGGAATGACACAGCTGAAAGGCTGTGTTTTTTCGGTAAATTCTCAAAGTAAGTTCTAGTTCCCGTCCTTCCAGAAGTTACTTTGAGAAAACTGCATAACATCAACAGAATTTAGTCTCAGACTAAGTTCTTTTTTTGGGCTCTTTGTCAACTGTAGTGGGTAGATGAAAAGCTAACACCTAGAGAGGACGAAGTTCGTTCTCTCTTTCTTTATGTTCAAAGCAATCAAAATACGTTTTTTAAAATTTTCAAAGTTCCTGAAACC
>NZ_JAMWEL010000020.1 GCF_024509555.1 Streptococcus suis | reverse complement strand
CGGCGAGATTGGGGAATAGTCAATGGGACGATGGGCTGAGACATAATAAATCCTCCAGTTTGTTTTTTATAACAGTATACCGGAGGAAGGAGTGAGTGGATAGATACCTTGTTATTGGGCGGTTACTATATTTTCAAAAGATATTCAAAAATATATTGAAAATAATGCGAAATTCTTGAAAATATAGGGGGAGAATGCTATACTATTCTTGATATAATTAATATCATATAGTATCTAGAACGAATGCATTATCAATTAATTTGTCATCAAAATTATTTTTTAAAAAATTTGCAATATAAGAAAAAATTCTCCCCTATGAAGATTTTTCGAATTTGTTACAAATTAATTATGATTTTATTTTTAAAATTATACATTTTGATTTCACAGATAGTTGGAATGTTATTTGAACTAGATTTTTATTTTTGTGGAGGTATACATGCAAAAAACAAAGAAAAAGTCTTTCGATTGGTACGGTATGAGACAACATTTCTCAATCCGTAAATATCACTTTGGTGCAGCCAGCGTCTTGCTTGGTATGTCACTTGCTCTAGGTGCAGGGGCACAAGTAGCACAGGCCGAAGCAACAGTAGCTTCATCAGAAGCGACAACAGCAACAATCGCTTCATCTACAGATTCGTCTGCAAGTTCAGAAGCAGTTGTCACTGAAGCAACAGTAGCGTCAACGACTGAAACATTAGTTTCAGCTGCTGAAACTGCAACAAGCTCATCTACAGAAACAGTAGTGAGCACAGAACGTACTGCTACAATCAACTACATCGTTCAGTACGTATTGGAAGATGGTACAGTAGTAAAAGCAGATGTGAAGACAACAACTGTAACTACAACTGAAGCAACAGCTACATCAACTGTAGAAGTAGCTACAGAATTGCCATTAGGTTACGAATTGGCAACTGGCCAAGCAGCAAAAGTTTCTCAAGTAGTAACTGAAAATGGTGAAAACATTGTCACTGTTAAAGTTGTGAAGAAAGCTGAAGAAAAAGCAGCAACAACATCTGAGCCAACTACAACAGCGACTGAAGAAGCAACTACACCTGCAACTGCAACAGTTACTGAAACAGTAAAAACACCTGCTACTGTAGAAGAAGCAAAAGTAGTTCTTGAGCAAGTAACTTCAGAAGCAGAAGTATTGGCAAACGAAGCTGAGCGACTTGTAGCAGCATCGGATAGTGACAACACTGCATTGAAAGCAGCTGCTGCAGCGACTAAATTAACTGCAACAGAAGCGACTGCAGTCTTGAACGATTCAGCAGCAACACTTGAATCTGTTAATGCTCAGATCGATGCTGTCCGTACAAACGTTGAAGCACTTGTACTTGAATTGCGTAAGTTCTTGGGAACAGATGCTATTGAGATTGCTTTGACAACTGTTACTGATCTGAACGATGCAACTAACAGACCTGGTTACTGGACAGAGAATGAAGAAGTTCTCAACAAAGATGCGGCAACGATAACAGCCTCGACAAAAGCTCAAGAGCAACGTATTCCTGCTGGATACGCTGTTGACCCTACAGATGGTCGTATTACGTTCTTGATTTATAGTTTGTCATCCGAAGAAGGAGATGGAGATGACGGAGCTAAAGGTGTAGCTGGAACAAATGATGGTTCTTATAATCTTCGTTACGGGACGGATTACTATATTACCCTTTCAATGGATCGTACTGCCTCTGATGGCGTAATATACGCACGTTTGGTAAGTAAACAAAATGGATTTATTGAAGAAGTAGCAATTCCTGAAAATACTGCTCGTCATCGATTCCAGACTATTGCAAATGGACCGAAAAACCTAGGAACTTTCACTTTCCAGATGTCGTTAACTACGATGCCATTTACGGATTCGACTGGCCAACAAACAAGTGTTAGATATGTGAATATCAGATCTGGCCAAGGTGGTAACGGGATGGGTCAAGTTGCCTATTCACTTTTAACATCTGATACCTCTTCATACAATAGTTATACTGGCTTGGCTCCCTCAATATTACCAGCCCAGGTTACTGACTATCTTGTTAAAAAAACTGAACGACGTCCAGAAGAATTACTTGCAAGTTATACCCATCTAGCTTTGGTTTCTGGTGATTCCTTTACAATTTCTGATGCAGCAGAGTTTGCAAATTATGAATTGATTGAGGCACCAGTAATTAAAGATACGCCAGTTTCAACGAACTATACTGTTGGTACGCCCCTAATTCAATACTTCCCTGGACCTAAGACAGTAAGGGTTATTTATATTACAAAAGAAGATGGTACCGCTCGATTTGTAAACTTTATGATAAACCCTGATCATCCAGATTTTATTGAGAACTTTAAAAACTACGATTCAATGTCAGCTGTAGATTTTGTTACAAATGGTGGGGCAGAGGCATTAGATTTCTCAAGTCGTATTGCGATTATTGATAAATATCTTGCTGAAATTGATGCGGTCAAGGCCGATACTAGTTTATCAAGTGACCAACAAGCTAGTCGTTTGGCAGAACTTCGAGCAAATTATGCTACAGAGATCAACACAGATGATAATAAGTTCTTATTGACATTTGTATCTACTGAGGCAGAGCCGCTTAGTGCCAATGATGGACCAGATGCAGTTACTGGCTTGACAACATGGAATCATACCGTAAAAAATTACTATACAAACAGTAAGCGTGCTACAACAATCGCATATAAAATTAGTCCCAACTTGAATGATCCAATGGTTGACTGGTATCCAGCTGAACCAACTCCATTAGGTACATGGCTTTATAGTAAGACGGAGGTAGATGCTAAAGGAAATCCTATAGTATTTAAAATTCCAGGTATAGATGGAGAAGTTAGAGTTCAAACTAACATCATCGCTATGTTCAACATGTTGGTTGCGAATGAGAACAATCAGCATTACTACTACGCAGAAAAAGGTGGTGTTGATGTTTACTATATCACATCAGATGGCACTGCTCTCACTAACTTCACAGCAGCAGATGGTTCTACGGTTGCAGATAAGAACGTTGTTGTAGATCATGGGGATACAGATGATGCGTATGATACAAAACCTGTTCGCTATGAAAGTCTCAAAGCAGAAGATGGTACTGTTTACTACTATAAAGAAATCGATACAACAACAGCCAATCTTAAACCTGCTTCAAGCAATACTGATACAGAGAAGCGTTTGATTGAAAAGATTGACGCTGAAACAGGTGTTGTAGCACAAGATACACTAAAAGAGTTAACTTACGTTTACGAAAAAGCTGGTAGTGTTATTGTTAAATATGTTGATGAAAATGGGGACCCAATTTCAGGTGTAACTGATGCAGGTACAACAACTGAAAGTGAAGTTGACGATACGAAGAACGGCAAACCAGGTACAACTTATGACACAACAGATTTGAAACCTGAAACAATTACAAAAGCAGACGGTAAAATCTATAAACTCGTTCCAGCAGCGACACAAGGTAACGAAACTGGTAAAGTTGTTGCGGGTGAAACACAAGAAATTACTTATGTTTACAAGTTGGTTGAAGGTGATGTTATCGTACATTACGTCGATACAGAAGGCAACACAATTGCAGACGATGTAACAGACCAAGTTATCACTAAAACAGGTACAGCCTACGACACAACAGATACCAAGCCAAACAAAATCGTTAATGACGAAACAGGTAAAACTTACTATATCTTACCTGAAAATGAAGTTAAAGATGGTTCAGCACCAGAAGTAGGTAAAGTTGTCGAAGGGACAAGTCACGTCACTTATGTCTACCAAGAAGCTGGTAACGTTGTCGTGAACTACATCACTGAAGATGGTAAACCACTCTCAGGTACAACAAATACTGGTGCTACAACAGCAAGCACAGTTGATGATACTAAAGATGGTAAACCAGGTTCAACATACGATACAACTGACTTGAAACCAACTAAAATTACTACTGATGAAGGTAAAACTTATGAGTTGGTTCCAGCATCTACAGTTGGTGATGAAACTGGAACTGTAGAAGCAGGTAAAACAAAAGAAGTCACTTATGTCTACAAAGAAGTGAAAGGTAACGTTGTTGTTAACTATGTAAACACTGATGGCAAAGTTATTGCTTCACAAGTAGATGATACTAAGACAACTTCAACAGGTACAGACTACAACACAACTGACAACAAGCCAGAGAAAATCGTTGAAGATGCTACTGGTGATGTATACTACATCTTACCACAAGACGAAGTACAAGCAGGTTCAGCTCCTGAGACTGGTAAGGTTGTAGAAGGTACAACAGAAGTTACTTATGTTTACCAAAAAGCTGGTAACGTTGTTGTTAACTACATCACCGAAGATGGTACAGTTATCAAAGATCCTGTGAACGATGAAACAAATCAAAAACCAGGTACTGAGTACAACACAACTGATAACAAGCCAACAACTATCACAACTAAAGATGGTAAGACTTACGAGTTGATCCCAGCAGCAACAATCGGTACTGAAGAAGGTACAGTTGAAGCAGGTAAGACAACAGAAGTAACTTATGTCTACAAAGAAGTGAAAGGTTCAGTTGTTGTTAACTACGTAACGACTGACGGAACTGTTATCAAAGATCCTGAGACAGATACACCAGGAACTTCAACAGGTACTCCATACGACACAACTGATAACAAGCCAGAAACAATCACAACTAAAGATGGCAAGACATACAAACTTGTTCCTAAACTTACTCAAGGTTCTGAAACAGGCGATGTTGTTCCAGGTGTGACTCAAGTAACATATGTATACGAAGAAGTGAAAGGTGATGTTGTTGTTAACTACGTAAATACTGATGGTAAAGTAATTGCTACCCAAGTAGTAGATACAAAGACAACATCAACAGGAACAGACTACGATACAAAAGACAACAAACCAGAGAAAATCGTTGAAGATGCGACTGGTGATGTGTACTACTACAAAGAAGTTCAGGCTGGCTCAAACGAAACAGGTAAGGTTGTAGAAGGTACAACAGAAGTTACTTATGTTTACGAAAAAGCTGGTAATGTTGTTGTTAACTACACATTGGCAGATGGTACAGTCATCAAAGATCCAGTTAAGGATGAAACAAATCAAAAACCAGGTAGTCCATACGATACAAAAGATAACAAACCAGAAACGATTACTACTACAGATGGCAAAGTTTACAAACTTGTTCCAACTGCGACTAAAGGTAACGAAACTGGTGACGTTGAAGCAGGTAAGACTATCGAAGTAACGTACATCTACGAAGAAGTTAAATCTGACGTTGTTGTAGAATACTACAACACAGATGGTGAAGTTATTGCTAAGACTGTTGTGGATGAAGATGACAAGTCTGTTGGTACTGTCTACAACACAGATGAAGACCACAAACCAGAGAAAATTACTACTGAAGATGGTACAGTTTACTACTACAAAGAAGTGAAAGATTCTTCTGCACCAACAACTGGTAAAGTAGCAGAAACTACAACAACTGTTCAGTATGTTTACGAAAAAGCTGGTAACGTTGTTGTTAACTACATCACTGAAGATGGTACTGTAATCAAATCTCCAGTTAAGGACGAAGAGAACGCTGAACCAGGTAAGACATACTCAACTGAAGATAACAAACCAACAACTATCACAACTGAAGATGGTAAGACTTACGAGTTGATCCCAACAGCTACAATCGGTACAGAAGAAGGTACAGTTGAAGCAGGTAAGACAACAGAAGTAACTTACGTCTACAAAGAAGTGAAAGGTTCAGTTGTTGTTAACTACGTAACGACTGACGGAACTGTTATCAAAGATCCTGAGACAGATACACCAGAAACTTCAACAGGTACTCCATACGACACAACTGATAACAAGCCAGAAACAATCACAACTAAAGATGGCAAGACATACAAACTTGTTCCTAAACTTACTCAAGGTTCTGAAACAGGCGATGTTGTTCCAGGTGTGACTCAAGTAACTTATGTTTACGAAGAAGTTAAAGGCGATGTTGTTGTTAACTATGTAAATACTGATGGCAAAGTCATTGCTTCACAAGTAGTGGATACGAAGACAACTTCAACAGGTACAGCCTACGACACAACTGATAACAAACCAGCTAAGATCACAGCAGAAGATGGCACAGTATACTACTACAAAGAAGTAGACGCAACTTCGGCTGCTGAAACTGGTAAAGTTGTAGAAGGTACGACTGAAATCACTTACGTTTACGAGCAAGCTGGTTCTGTAACAGTTAACTATGTAACTACTGATGGTACACCTATCAAGACTCCTGTTAAGGATGAAGAAAACGCTGAGCCAGGTAAGACATACTCAACTGAGGACAACAAGCCAACAACCATCACAACTGAAGACGGTAAGACATACAAACTTGTTCCAAACAAGACCACAGGTGAAGAAACTGGAACAGTTACTTCAGGTGAAGATAAGCAAATCACTTACGTTTACGAAGAAGTGAAAGGTAATGTTGTTGTTAACTACGTCGACACTGAAGGTAATGTTATCAAAGCCCCTGTAACAGATACAGCATCTACATCAACAGGTACAGCTTACGATACAACAGATAACAAGCCAGAAACTATCACTACTGAAGATGGTACTGAGTACAAACTTGTTCCAGTATTGACTAAAGGCAATGAGAATGGTTCAGTTGTTGAGGGTACAACTCAAGTAACTTACGTTTACCAAAAAGTAACTCCAGCAGCTAAGACAGGTAACGTTGTGGTTGAGTACTACAATACTGCAGGTAAGAAAATCGCTTCTGATGTTGTAGATACACCAGAAACGACTACTGGAACTGTCTATGAAACATTTGATTTCAAACCAGCATCAATCACTAAAGATGGTGTAACTTACTTCTACAAAGAAGTGAAAGATACATCAGCTGCTGAGAAAGGTACTGTTGTTGAAGGTACTACAACTGTTCAATACGTTTACGAGCCAGCAGGTTCTGTAACAGTTAACTATGTAACAACTGACGGTACAGTAATCAAATCTCCAGTTAAGGATGAAGAGAATGCTAAACCAGGTAAGACATACTCAACTGAAGACAACAAGCCAACTACTATCACTACTGAAGATGGTAAGACATACAAACTTGTTCCAAGCTCAACTACTGGTGAAGAAAATGGATCAGTAACTTCAGGCGAAGACAAGAAAGTAACTTACGTATACGAAGAAGTGAAAGGTGACGTTGTTGTTAACTACATCGACACTGAAGGTAATGTAATCAAAGCCCCTGTAACAGATACAGCATCTACATCAACAGGCACAGCTTACGATACAACAGATAACAAGCCAGAAACTATCACTACTGAAGATGGTACTGAGTACAAACTTGTTCCAGTATTGACTAAAGGCAATGAGAATGGTTCAGTTGTTGAGGGTACAACTCAAGTAACTTACGTTTACCAAAAAGTAACCACTCCAGCTCCAAATCCAAACGGTAGCGTTGTTGTGAACTACGTAAACACTAACGGTGAAACAATTGCAACTTCAGTTAATGATACGACTGACGCTGCTCTTGATACTGCCTACGACACAACTGACTACAAACCAGCTGTTATCACACACAATGGTGTTACATACTTCTACAAAGAAGTGAAAGCTGGCGATAGCGAAACTGGTAAAGTTGTAGAAGGTACTACAGAAGTAACTTACGTCTACGAGCCAGCAGGTTCAGTAACAGTTAACTATGTAACTACAAATGGTACAGTAATCAAATCTCCAGTTAAGGATGAAGAGAACGCTGAACCAGGTAAGACATATACAACTGAAGATAACAAACCATCTACAATCACTACTGAAGATGGTAAGACTTACAAACTTGTTCCAAGCTTGACTACTGGTGAAGAAAATGGATCAGTAACTCCAGGCGAAGACAAGCAAGTGACTTACGTATATGAAGAAGTGAAGGGTAACGTAGTTGTTAACTACATCGACACTGAAGGCAATGTGATTGCTGCTCAAGTAGAAGACACAAGCTCAACTTCAACAGGTACATCTTACGATACAACAGATAACAAACCAACTACAATTACTACAGCTGACGGTTCTGTCTATGAACTTGTTCCAGTATTGACACAAGGTAATGAAAATGGCTCTGTTGTTGAAGGTACAACTCAAGTAACTTACGTATACCGTAAAGTATCTAGCGCAGTTAAATCTCCTGTAACTAACCACGTTGATGAGAATGGTAAGTCTATTTCACCACAAGAAGATGGTACGAAGCCAAATACCTCAATCTCAGGTTATGAGTTTACAGGTAAGACTACTGTTGACAAAGACGGCAATGTAACTCACGTTTACCGTAAAGTAACACCTAAAGGTACAGTTGTTGTGAACTACATCACTGAAGATGGTACAGTTATCTCTAAACCTGTTACAGATACACCATCATCAGATGTAGATACACCATACAACACAACAGATAACAAGCCAGGTACAATCACATTTAATGGTGAAGAATACGAACTTGTTCGTGTTGACGGTACTGAAAATGGTAAAGTTGTCGAAGGTGAAACTGTAGTAACTTACGTATACCGTAAAGTAACACCTGCTAAGAAAGTTGTAACCAAGCACGTTGACGAAAATGGTAACCCAATTGCACCACAAGAAGATGGTACAACACCTAACAAGTCAATCCCAGGTTACGAGTTCACAGGTAAGACAACTACAGATGAAAACGGCAATACAACCCACGTTTACCGTAAAGTATCTCCTAAGGGTACAGTAGTCGTGAACTATGTTACTGAAGATGGTACAGTTATCTCTACTCCAGTAACAGATACACCATCATCAGATGTAGATACACCATACAATACAACCGATAACAAGCCAGGTACAATCACATTTAATGGTGAAGAATACGAACTTGTTCGTGTTGACGGTACTGAAAATGGTAAAGTTGTCGAAGGTGAAACTGTAGTAACTTACGTATACCGTAAAGTAACACCTGCTAAGAAAGTTGTAACCAAGCACGTTGACGAAAATGGTAACCCAATTGCACCACAAGAAGATGGTACAACACCTAACAAGTCAATCCCAGGTTACGAGTTCACAGGTAAGATAACTACAGATGAAAACGGCAATACAACCCACGTATACCGTAAGAAAATTAACGTTGTCATCACTTACGTTGATACAAATGGTGTAGAACTCAAATCATCTGTAGTAGATACAGCAGGTGCTACAATCGGAACATCTTATGATACGAAACAAGGTGACAATGAGTATCCATTGTATATTGTTAAAGGTGATTCGGTTTACAAACGTGTACTTGCTGGTGACTTTACAATTGGTCAAACAACAGAAGATGGTCATTTGGTAAGTTCAGACTCTGCAGAGGGTGCCGTGGCTGCTGGTACAAAAGTTGTAACTTATGTATATGAACTTGTAACACCAGCTAAAACAGTTGTAACTAACCACGTTGATGAAGAAGGTAATGTCATCTCACCAAAAGAAGATGGTACTAAGCCAAATACATCAATCCCTGGTTATGAGTTTACAGGTAAGACTACTGTTGACGAAGATGGCAATGTAACTCACGTTTACCGTAAGGTTAAAGCTGTTGTAACCAACCACGTTGACGAAGATGGAAATATCATCAACCCACAAGAAGATGGTACAACCCCAGACAAGTCAATTCCAGGTTACGAATTTACAGGTAAGACAATTACAGATGAGAATGGTAATACTACTCATATCTATCGTAAGATCCCTGCGAATCCTACAACTCCAGAGCCAGGTCGTCCAGGAACTCCAGTTCCATCAGCTCCTGCTAAACCAGGACAACCAGCAACTCCAAAAGCAGGTAAAGCTCAATTGCCAAACACAGGTGAAACTTCATCTGCGACCGGTGTGCTAGGTGTAGCTATGCTTGTAGCAGCTCTTGCTATTGCAGGAAAGCGTCGTCGCAACGAAGATTAATCTTCAATGAAGAATAGGGAAATTCCTCATATGACGAAAAATCATTAGAAAAAACGTTCCAGAGTCAGAGATTGACTTTGGAACGTTTTTTAGCATTGACTTATACAGGTTGTTACTATTTCTTGTGATTTTACATAATTAATGTTACGTAAAGTTATAATTTATCCAGAGCATTTTTTTGCTCATCGTTGACGATATGGGTATAGAGGTCAGTAACCTGGGTATTGGCGTGACCCAGTTGATGACTGACCAGAACTTGCGACTTAGTGGCGTCGTAGAGACGAGTTGCCAAGGTATGACGGAGTTTGTGGGGGGTCACCCGTATCTTGAAGTCCGCAGAATACTTGGCCACCATTTTCTCAATAGAAGAAGCGTCGATGCGATTAGGCAGACCACGGTACTCAGACAGGAAAAAGGCCGTATCCGTTTTTTCAGCCTTGTAGCGTTGCTGGCGAATGCCCATGTAGGCTTCTAAGTAAGGCTTAGCAAATCCTGCCACATTGACTGAGTCCCGCTTGCCACCTTTACGCGTTACCTCAATCATCATCATCTTGAGGTTGACATCACGGAGGTCCAGATTGACCGCCTCAGACAGACGAACACCAGATGCCAAGAGAAGTGCCAAAATCGCCAAGTCCCGTTCCTTATTTTTTTGGAAGGAGGAGAGGGCACGTTTGGAGAGATTGACCTGGTATTCCTTGTCCACATAGTCCAAAAACTCCATAGTTTCATCGCCTAAAAAGAGCTTTTGCTTGATGTTCTCTGCCCGCGCTGCCAAGGTTTCCTTCTTCTTCTTAGTAGACACCTTTTTCATGACATTGCGGTAGAAGTAGGGCTCGCCCAGCTCATTTTCCACTTCTTCGGTTAAATACTTGAAGAGACTAGAAAGGGCCGAGAGGGTACGGTTAATGGTGGTCTGTGACACACCATTCTGCGTGGTATTGGCGTTCAGTAAGGGACGCTCCCGCAGATAAAGAATGAAGGCTTCCATATCTTTTTTGGTCAAATGTTCCAGAATATCCAACGGAATGTCAGCAATCCGTTCCACAGATACCAAATCCGAATCCTGTAACCATTCAAAAAAACGACGGTATTCTTTCAAGTATTCATATAAGGTTGTGAAACTGTAAGGCACAGACAATTTTGACTGATAATATTCTAGAACAAACCAAGGCATAATTTCTTTCAGCTGATCAATTTTTTCCAATAATAACTCGCGTCTCATCATTTTCTCCTGATTTTAGTTTACTAGTTTGAAAAGTACAAAATAATACCCCTTAGAAAATCCAGTTTTTCCAAGAATAAGGTACATTTTTTGAGAAAAATATTTTTCAGTTATGACTATAAGTAGTATAGCATAACCTTATATAAGTTTCAAGAAAATTATAGTTTTTCGGAAAGATGTCTGTAGGGAAATTTAGTTAATAAAAAATATGATATAATACAAACAAATACGAAAGGATGTTTTATGTTAGATTTTGTTCCTGTCAGTCCTGATAATTGGCGAGTTCCGTTATTTGTTTCTCCTGACCAAGCGGAGTTTGTCGCCGATAAGGTAACGACCTTGGCACGTGGCTTTGCTTATAGAATGTTTGATAGCCAGGCTTATTTGATTTACCAGCAAGATTGTCCTATTGGCTTGATTTTATATCATGATTTTCCTGAACGACAAGCCTATCTCATCTCTGAATTCTTTATTGATGCGAATTATCAGCGACAAGGTTTGGGTCGTCAGGCTATGACACAGTTACTGGAAAAATTCCGCTCAGAAAGAAAATTTTCAGCTGTCCAGCTCTGCATTTTATCCCAAAACACCCCAGCCAAAGCCTTGTATCAATCACTTGGCTTTGTTGAAACTGGCGAATATGATGAAGACGAGATTGTATTGCGATTAGAATTCTAAAGAAAGTTTACAAAAAATAAATTATGTAAACTATATTAACTTCTTTGACTGAGCTGCAGGATTAAATCCATAGCTGTTTTTCGATTTCGGAAATATAGTTTTATTCCACTCGATTTTAAGCGTTTTGTAAAGGCGCTTTGGCTCAGTTTCATTTTCTCAGCAATCGGTTTTTGCTTAAATTCTTCTTGATAAATTGTATTGCTGATTAAGAATTCAAACAAGTCTGTTTGTGAACTATTCCAAGTAGCTTTGATAAAATCACTTGAAGTAAGTAAAGGATTGATGACACGGTCGATTTGCTTGTATTCAGAAGAAAATGCAATTTTGCTGGTGCCATAGTCATGGTTGCCATGAATGAAGTCAATAGCCTTGCGTGCTTCCCAATAAGCTGGACCATCTGCTCCAATACTTAGCTTGGGATCTATAGCTGTTAGAATCTCACCCAAACCAATTCCAAATCTAATCTCCACCTCATCACGAAAGGCTAGTTGGATTTGGTCAATCATCAAAAAAATATACGGGTTAGGCTTGCATAGGGCTTGAAATTCATCTCCCTTTGTAAGGGTAAATGGTGATGCGAAGTCCTGAGCGAAGGAATGATTGATACTATTCAGCTGCTGTTTTAGACGTTCTATAGTATTCGAACGGTTGGAAACCTGTTTTGAATGGATAATATTTCCTATTAGTGCGATATAGTTCATGATGTGTCCTTTAATTAGTGCTTATTTCTATTATAAGAGATAGTAGCTAAAATGTCTAATAAAATAGATATTCTATCTTTTTTCCGTTAAAACGGAAATTTTAGCGGTCGAAAATCACTCATGTTTTCAATACTACTCCTATTTTCTATTGCTGCAACTTTATCACTTCGAACTAAAAAGTAAAAAGAAGAGATTATTTTCTCTTCTTTTTGGCTTTCTTGATTTTATTGGCTTGGCGCTTCATGGCTTGTTTCATGGCAAATTCACCAATTTTACCTTTCAAACCGCCTCCAAACATTTGGGACATGTCTGGCATACCAGCTCCTCCCATCAGTTGGCTCATATCAGGCATTCCTGCACCGCCCATCATATCTTCAAGAGCAGACATATCCATGCCGTTCATGTTTGGCATATTCTTCGGAAGATTATTTGGGTTGATTCCCATTTGTTTCATCATTTTGTTCATGTCGCCGGACATGACACCCTGCATCATGGTTTTCGCTTGGTTGAAATCCTTGATAAATTTATTGACTTCGACAAAGCTATTTCCAGAACCGTTAGCAATACGACGACGACGGCTCGGTGTCAACAAATCAGGATTTTCTCGTTCGGCTGGTGTCATAGAAGATACGATAGCTCGTTTTCGTGCAATTTCACGCTCGTCAACTTTCAAGTTGGCAAGGGCCGGATTACCAGCCATACCTGGAATCATCTTCAGCAGGTCTTCCATTGGTCCCATATTCTGAACTTGGTCCAGCTGAGCAATGAAATCGTTGAAATCAAAGGTATTCTCACGCATTTTTTCAGCGAGTTCTAGTGATTTCTTCTCGTCGTACTCTTTGCTTGCCTTCTCAATCAAGGTCAGCATGTCACCCATGCCCAGAATACGAGAGGACATACGGTCTGGATGGAAGGTTTCGATGTCGGTGATTTTTTCACCAGTACCGGTGAATTTGATTGGCTGACCAGTGATGTGGCGGACAGACAGGGCAGCACCACCACGAGTATCACCGTCAATCTTGGTCAAAATCACACCAGTGATAGCCAGTTGATCATTGAACTCACGCGCAACGTTGGCAGCTTCCTGACCAATCATAGCATCGACGACCAAGAGGATTTCGTTTGGCTGAGCAAACTCTTTGATTTCTCTCAATTCGGCCATAAGGGCTTGGTCAATCTGCAAACGACCGGCCGTATCAATCAAGACATAGTCATTATGATTAGCTTTGGCTTGTTCTAAACCTTGGCGTACAATCTCCAGTGCAGGGACTTGATTGCCCAACTCGAATACAGGTACATCAATTTGTTGACCAAGGGTCTTCAACTGGTCAATGGCAGCTGGACGATAAATATCGGCAGCAATCAAGAGTGGACGAGCATTTTCTTCCTGCTTGAGTTTATTGGCCAACTTACCTGTGAAGGTCGTTTTACCAGCCCCCTGCAAACCAGCCATCATAATGATAGTTGGAATTTTTGGTGATTTGATAATTTCTGAAGTTTCAGAACCCAAAACAGCCGTCAATTCTTCATCAACGATTTTGATGATTTGTTGAGCAGGGTTCAGGGTTTCAATGACTTCATGACCAATAGCACGTTCACGTACCTTCTTGATAAAGTCTTTTACAACTGGAAGAGCAACGTCAGCCTCTAGCAAGGCTAGGCGAATTTCCTTGGTTGCTTCCTGAATATCACTCTCTGAAATTTTTCCCTTACGACGCAGATTTTTAAAGACACTCTGCAAACGTTCTGTTAAGCTTTCAAATGCCATTTTCTTCTCCTCTTACTCTCTATTATCAATACTGGTTAGAATAGCGATTTTTTCCTTCAAATAAGCATCCTCAGGATACTTATTCAGCATCTCATCGAAAATCTGACTACGCACTACATAATCTGAATACATATGTAGCTTCATCTCATAGTCTTCCAGTAATTTTTCTGTTCGTTTAATGTTATCATAGACCGCCTGACGGCTAACTTGAAATTCCTCAGCAATCTCAGCCAAGCTATAATCGTCCGCATAATACAGCTCAATGTAGTTCATTTGCTTGTCTGTTAGTAAGGCAGCATAGAATTCAAATAAGGCGTTCATTCGGTTGGTTTTTTCAATTTCCATAAACTTTATTATATCAAAAATTCCGTCTTAAATAAATAGAAACATCTGCTTCACACTTAGCAAACAGATGTTTTTTACATAATTTATATTACGTTATACAATCAGTCGTAGATGTACTAATTATTCTCCAGATAAAACTCGAATCGTTCACCAACATACTGGCTATTGACATACTCAAAGGCTTGACCGTCTTCCAGATAAGAAACCTGTCTTAAAGCTAGAATAGCTTGATTTTTCGAAATTTCTAAATATTTGGCAACCTTCTCATTAGCCAGTCTGGCAAAAATGGTTTGTTTACTTGTTCCGATCCGATAGCCATTATCAATAAGGGTTTTGAAGAAATGATTGGTCACATCTTCCTTGGGAACGTTCTTAATCAAGCGTTCCGGAATGCTGGCTACCTCATATACCACAGGGACATTATCAGCATAGCGAACCCGCTCCATCCGAATAACGTATTCTCCCTTACCTAAAGCAAGCTGTTCAACTTCTTTCTCATTGGGTTTGGTACGAGTATAAGACAACAACTGACTGCTCGGCATTTTCCCTTGGAGTTGTACCAATTCAGTAAAAGAGGTTGTTCCACGCATCTTTTCTTGGACCCGAGTGCTTGCCACATAGGTTCCTGAACCCACCTTACGTTGAAGTACCCCTTCTTCGACCAGTAGGGTAATGCCCTGGCGCAAGGTCATCCGTGAAACGCCAAACTCGTCAGCCAAATCGCGCTCACTGGGTAAGCGTTGTCCAACTGCCCAAACTCCCTGGTCAATCTGTTCTTTTAGTTTATCATGAATGGTAATATATGCTGCTTTCATCTGATTAGCCTTTCTTACTCCTAGTTTATCAAAATATCCGAAATTTGACCAATCTAGACCGATTTTTATCTGCAAAAACTTTCTAGACAAACAATCATCTGAATTTACCTATAACAAAATCAGTAAAAACCAGAAAAAAACGAACGCTGTTTTTTCAAAAATCTACCATAGTTTGCAAAACATATATTTGACAAATATAGTTTGGAAAATGTTCGTTTTTATGATAAAATAAGTAACAGTATTTGAATTATTTTCAAAACGAAAGGGAAAAACATGACAAAACAAGATGTCCAAAAAATTATTGTATTGGATTATGGTAGCCAGTACAATCAGCTCATCTCACGCCGCATTCGTGAGTTTGGTGTCTTTTCTGAATTGAAAAATCACAAGATTACTGCTGAAGAAGTTCGTGCCATCAATCCGATTGGTATCGTTCTCTCTGGTGGTCCAAACTCTGTTTACGCTGAGAATGCCTTTGATATAGATCCAGAAATCTTTGAATTGGGTATCCCAGTTCTAGGGATTTGTTACGGTATGCAGTTGATTACGCACAAGTTAGGTGGTAAGGTTGTGCCTGCTGGCGAGGCTGGAAACCGTGAATATGGTCAATCAAATCTCCAATTGAAAGCTGAATCAGCCTTATTTGCAAACACACCTGAAGAGCAATTGGTTCTTATGAGCCATGGTGATGCCGTAACGGAAATTCCTGAAGGTTTCCACTTGGTTGGTCTATCTGCTGATTGTCCTTTTGCAGCTATTGAAAACACTGAACGCCGTATCTACGGTATCCAATTCCACCCAGAAGTTCGTCATTCGGTATATGGCAATGACATTTTGAAAAACTTTGCTTTTGGTATCTGTGGAGCCAAGGGCGACTGGACCATGGAAAACTTCATTGAAACTGAGATCGAAAAAATCCGCCAAACAGTTGGCGACAAGAAAGTCTTGCTTGGTTTGTCAGGCGGTGTAGATTCATCAGTTGTTGGTGTCCTTCTTCAACGTGCTATCGGAGATCAATTGACTTGTATCTTCGTTGACCACGGTCTTCTACGTAAGAATGAAGGTGATCAAGTTATGGAGATGTTGGGCGGCAAGTTCGGTCTAAATATCATTCGCGTTGATGCTGCTAAGCGTTTCCTAGACCTACTTGCTGGCGTATCTGACCCTGAGAAGAAACGCAAAATCATTGGTAATGAATTTGTTTACGTCTTCGACGATGAGGCGAGCAAGTTGACGGATGTTGAGTTCTTGGCGCAAGGTACTCTTTATACTGATATCATCGAGTCTGGTACCGATACGGCTGAGACCATCAAGTCCCACCACAACGTTGGAGGTCTTCCTGAAGATATGCAGTTCAAGTTGATTGAGCCGCTTAACACTCTCTTCAAGGATGAGGTGCGTGCCCTCGGTACTGCTCTTGGTATGCCTGAGGAAGTTGTATGGCGCCAACCATTCCCAGGACCAGGTCTTGCTATTCGTGTTATGGGTGAAATTACCGAAGAAAAACTTCAAACTGTTCGTGAATCTGATGCTATCTTGCGTGAGGAAATTGCCAAAGCAGGTCTTGACCGCGATGTTTGGCAATATTTCACAGTCAATACTGGCGTTCGCTCCGTAGGTGTCATGGGTGATGGTCGTACATACGACTACACTATCGCTATCCGTGCTATCACTTCTGTTGATGGAATGACTGCTGATTTCGCAAAACTACCATGGGAAGTCCTACAAAAAATCTCTGTCCGCATCGTAAACGAAGTTGACCACGTCAACCGCATCGTCTACGATATCACAAGTAAACCACCAGCAACAGTTGAGTGGGAATAATATATAAGAGTAACTTTGGCTAAGAATCCTTGATTTAACAGCATTTTGCCTATTATAAAAAGTGTTAAAATGAGATAAATACATTTGGATTGTCTCCAAAGTGTCTCCAAAGAAGCTCTAAAATGAGCTTCTTTTTTCTATTATGGAGTAAAAATATTATGAGTTTTAACGTTGATAATCAGCAAAAATCTTTATCTGGTTCTGCTTCAAATTTAACTTTGTCTGAATTGCTTCAAAAAATCCAAGAGATTCCCAAATTGAATGTATCTGTAAAAAAAGGTTATTCAGTTGGATATGAAAATTGTGAAAAACAATTTAAAATGGATTATGCAATTACTTTCAATGATTTTGATAATGAAACTTGGTTAGTTAAACCGACTAGCTCGATTAGAACTGATAGAATATATGGGAATGAATTTTTTGCTCAAAACATCAAACTAGTTGATAAGAATGTCACAAAAATCTTTGTTGTTGTACCAGATTCTATTACCGAGAAAGAGTTGAAAAATAAGAACGACTATTCAAATAAGATACATAGCGAAACTTATGTATCTTTCTTAGATGATGTACTAACTTTTTCTGAATTAAAAGACTTCGTACTAAATCATGCTTCCGAAAATCTATCTCAAGGAATTAGTGCTAATATTTTGGGAAACAATGCTGAGGATAGTATAGTTGACTTACTGACTGACAAAAACAATATCCTTCTCTGGAATAATCACGCAAAACATTGCCAAACAATTAAATCTTCTACTTATCATTGGTTTAGTCAAATCTTAAAAGTTTCTGGTATTCGTGAACAAGATACTATTTTAGATATTGTGGCAACTAATTTAATACCTAAATTAAGTAATCGTGGTTATCCGAAAACTGATGTATCTTTTACAATTACTACTGAACAAGAAGAAATAACTAAAAATATTAGTGTAAAAAATACTTCTGCGGATACCGTAACAGTCCATGAGGGAGCTGTAGACGATATTCTTATTGCCCTTAATCTCGCTTCTTCTTCGTCATTGGCTAATTCACTCAAAGAATTTCAAGCATATGGTAGTGCTAAAGGATTGAAAGAAAATAATGAAATTGCCTATAACACATTAGTTGATGAAATGCACAAATACAATAAAGAATTAGTTAACTTCTTTATGTTTGGGGTCAACAGCCCATTAGTTAACAATCCGATTCAAGTTGCTGATATAATTCTATATACTAAAAATTTTGAGGTTGTTTCAAGGGATTTGTATATTGATGAATATATAGAGAAATATTCATCTAAAGGACAGTTTGGAACCCCGTTTAAATGGACATACCCTAGTAAAAAACGAGGTCAAAAAGTACAAATCAAAGGTTTTACTAATAATAAAAAATAGCAGTTCATACATGATCTGCTATTTTTTGATTAAAGGTATACTTTCATTTTATCAGCGACAGCTTTAATTACTGGCACAGCTACTGAGTTACCAAACTGTCTATACATCTGAGTTCTTGAAACTGGTACTTTGAAATCATCTGGGAATCCCATTAGTCGTTTACATTCTAGTTCACTATAAAGTCTCAACCCAGTTTCTCCACCTTTTACAAACGTTCCTGTCAAACGCTGAATTTTGTGGTAGCTTGCAACAAGTGTATTTACCTGAATCACGCTAGTTTTATCAATAATTTGTGGTCTGCCATCATCTTTTTTGAAGAGATATGTTTTTTGTAAATGTTTCGAAATTTGGTATCCAGAAGGGTTATCTTCTAAAATAGAACCTACTGGAACTTTTTTATCAGTTCCCTTCGGAAACTTAAAATCATGTACTTCCAGGTCAGGTCTAAATCCAACAATGATAATTCTTTCTCTTCTCTGCGGTAAACCAAATCGTTGAGCATCGAGAATTTCATAAAAAACTGAATAACCTAACTCTTCTTGTAAAGCCTTCATAATCACTTTTAAAGTATTACCTTTATCATGAGTTACAAGCCCTTTTACATTCTCAAGTAAGAAAGCTTTTGGTTTTTTCTCTTTTAAGATACGAAGTACATCAAAGAACAAAGTTCCTTGGGTTTCATGAGTAAAACCTTCACGCTTACCAATATGGCTAAAGGGCTGACATGGAAAACCTGCTAAAAGAATGTCGTGCTCTGGAATATCTTTCTCATTGATTTGAGTAATATCCCCATATGGTTTTTCGCCATAATTCTCTTCATAAGTTTTAGATGCATATCTATCCCATTCGGAACTAAAAACACATTCTGTGTTCTTATCCTCAAATCCTTTACGGATTCCTCCAATACCTGCGAATAAGTCGATAAACTTAATTGTATCATTTGAAGTAGTTTTCTTTTTAGTGTTCATTTTTGTGTCTATTCCTATTTTAATTAGCTCGGAGCATTTTTGACTAAAACTCTTACAGTCATCAAACTCAAGTGAATAAATTGCATCAATCTCACTCTGAGTTAGATAAATATTTTTCATCTGTTTTTTATCAGAAACTGGTTTTCTTCCTGCTCCCTTGCGTGGGCCTCCCTGCATATTTTCTTCCTTACTTCATTATTCGTAATATAAAACCATTATATCATCTTTTTGATAAAAAAATGTGTTTTTTCAACGATTTATCCGTAAAAAAGGTCGATGATAGCTCAAAAAATGAACAACCATTTATTCTTTAGTTGTTTTTTGTTTTTCAATGTACTCTTCAATCAATATATTTTACATCTCATCTTCGTACGATTCTATCATTCTCAAATTATTGAGCTCCTCTTCAATTATTTCCTGATTTTTTTCATCTAGCATCTTATAAAATCTTTCTTCTGAAAAATATTGAGTAGCATTGACCGTAAACACATCACTTTCAAAATATAACTGTTCAATATTCCCATAAAAATCCCGTTGAGCATGCATTAACTTTTCAATATAGATTTCGCTAGCTTCTAACAAGTCCGATAAAACATCAATATCAGGTTTTTCTGATGCAGTTAGATAATAACCATAAGATTCTGGACTTCTGCTCATTCTAAAATACATTAAATCTGAATCAATTTTAAAGTCATCTATAATAATATCATATGCACGTTTTCCTAGAGAGTGATATGTTTCAACACCATCTAGTGGTTCAAGTATGTGACTTAAAACTTGACTAAATGCCTGTTCAAAATTTTGAAAATTAACTACTACTGTTTTTTTAAGATATCTTCCATTTTCATCTTTAGACTCATATGTAAATGGAGTCAATAAGAATTTACTAAATCTCGACATCATTTCATGCGAAGCATTCGATGAGCAAAAAGCAAATACTGATTCTGCAAAAACATCAATATTGTTATTTTTATAATCAGGAGCAAACATTGATCCAAATTCATAGTCTTCACTCACTGCTTTTTCCAAAGCAATATATCTTGCATATGGAACATAATCTATCAGTATCTCGCGAACAAGTAAAGAATACTCATCAACTCTCTCTAAATCCAAAAATAGGTTCAGAAAGAAATTAAACTTGTCCACTTCTGTGTAATCAAAATCAAAACCCCAAAGCAACTCCTGAAGTGAAACAAATTCAAGGTTGCTCTTTTTCATATTGATTTCATCATTCTTATTAGAAGAATATGAATTAAAATCAGGTTTTAATTTTAAGTTATCTTTCAGTGATTCGGCAACTATAACCGATAATTTATCAATTAAAATCTCTGATTTCCCTTCTCTAATTTCTTTAATAGTCTTGGGTTTATTACTATATAAATGAGTATTTCTAATAGCTCTTAATTCCTTATATCTAATATCCCCTGAAGCTCTTAAGATTGTTCGTTCTTCGTTTATAGCACGTATACGATTGTTAATCCTTAGTTGTGCACTCTTTAAATAGTATTGAATTAAATTATTGAACATATTATATCTCTTTCTAAAAAACGGATAATTTCAGTTAAAATTATATATTATTTTCCTGAATTTTTCAATAATAACACGATATAATTAAATCATAAAGGAATCAGAATCGATTTCTAGTTATCATCTCTTGCTAGCGGAGAACAAGCTAGCTAGATACTTTGGAGGTAATCATTATGATTACAAACTTGAAGCAAAAGCTTCGTGAATTACGTGCTAATCGGTTGATAAATTATGGAAACACAGCTTATCAACGTATTAGTAATGACTGGCATTTTGAAAATGTACCAACTGAATTGAGAAATCTTTGGTATGGACAAGATGTCGTTTCGTTCATAACTCTATCTATCGCATACGACTCAAATATTGACAGAATGTCAAATAATGAGTTGGTTCGTTGGATTGATAATGAATATTGCTTAATCGCTCGTTTGGAAAAAATTTTTTCAAACCTTGAAAGACAGGAAGAAGGTAGTGCTAATGGCTAAAACGAATTGGAACCGAACTCTTGAGGAGGTTCTCAAACAAAAAACGCAAACTAAAGTAATGGTTAGCGAGAAAACTGGTAATGAATATACAGCTGATGTTGTCCCTATTTTAAACGTTGTATCAATTGGTTCAATTGAAGAAATTGATGGGAAGTTCAAATATTCAATTGTAGATACAAACAACGACCTAGAATATACAATCAAAACATCAAATAAGGTTGATGTAAAGTTTGGTACAATTCTTCAATTCAAGAACGTACGTGGCGGTGCAACGACTAATGGTGTTGGTTGGTATGCTGCTGACTCAGTAGCTGTGGTTCAGCGTAATGCATAAGCGTAGATATCGTAGAATCAAACCTACATCTAATTGTAAACTTCAAGGCTATCAACTCTCTCTGGTAGCCTTTACGGTTACAATTATTATGACTGGATTGCTACTCTACATAAGCTATTCAATAGAACTATTGAAACCATATCTGACTAATCCGTTGCTATTCTTTGCTATTATAGACTTCATTAGCTTCTTATGTTTAGTGTATACTTGGTCACTTCGTGAAGAGGTATCAACTATTTCAATACCAACCATGTCTAGCGAAGCAAATAGGCTATCTAAAAGATTGAAGCGACTATTTAATGATAAACAGATAACTGATGTACTAAAATTATCTAATTCAACACGCTATGGCAACGAAATGCCAGAACTCCACGTATGGGTAAACAATGAGTTATCAGATGGATACATCGCTATTGAAAATATAGCTAACTGGGAACGTGCCGATCGTGAAAAATTCGAACAAAGAGTATCAGGGATACTTGCTGGAAAGCACCAACGTTTTGCCGTTGTAAATTCAGAACTAACAGCTGGCGATAGCTATATCCTTTTCTATTTCGAGGATACGCTGACTTCCCAAAGGTTGCATGTAAAAGACAATACAGAATCCTTAAAAGAGTTTGTCAGTGAAAATAAGCATGCTATTCGTCTGTCTAAAAACTTGGTTTGGATGGCTGATATAACTCCAATGTTGAGCATAATCGCACGTACTAGAGCAGGAAAATCAGTGCTTGCTGGTCGTTATATGGCTCGTCTAATGTTGTTACAAGGTTGGATTGTAGAATATAATTCTGCCAAATTTGATAGATATGTTAAAGAATTTAATGGCCAGTCCGACCCAATAAGAATAGTAGAGCGTGCTGAATACTGGTGTACGGTCATGGATAATAGACTAATTCAAATCAATGAAGCTGGTAAAGAAAAATATCTTGAAATGGAAGATATGAAAGATATCGGCTTATTCTTCGATGAATTAGGTAACCTTAATGCCTCACTGGAATCACTCGATAAAGTTGATAAAAGCCTTAAAATTACTTCTCGTTGGACTACTGCTATTAACCGCCTATCTGCTACTGGTGGTTCTGCTGGAATTCATATTATAGCTATTTCACAATTTGCGACAAAAGAAGGTTTTTTGCCTTCATTAGCCCGTGTCAACTGCTCTGACGCTGTTATTATGCTAGGTGGTGCTGCTGATTCAGCCGACGAGCGTAAATATCTTATGTCTGGTTTTGCGGATATGCCAAAGCGGAGCTACGGAAAGGGGCAAGGTGTCGCTCGTATTCTTGCTTCTGGAAAAAAATGGGAAGTACCACACTTTTACGAAACTCCGTGGTTCGATAATAGCCTATAAACAATCCATTTTTGTTCTAACTAGAGAAATCTGTTGGATCAACAAATGGATTCATGACGAAGCCGACGTGTCACAAGGTCGGTCATCTTGAAAAGATGAAACAAAACTAATTCTAACTATATCTAACGCCTGCAGAGCACTGGGCTTGTCAAGTGCTCTGCATTTAAAAAAACTTGATAGAACAAGGATTTGAAGCAAATTATCAAATTTCAAATCCTTGATTTATCAGGAGAATAATTAATAGAATATTTAAAAAGGAGAAATTCTTATTATGAGTAAAAAAGAAGCTAATCTTACAGCAATTATGCTTGTTCAACAACTTGAAGAAGAATATTGGTTATCTGATGACTACAAATCAGTAGTTCAACAAGCAAAGGCTGGCAACTGTCGCCCACTACTAGAAATGATTATTCAAAAATTAGAAGAACAAGATATCATTGTTAAAGAAGCATATATAATCAAACATGACAAAGATAAAGTAACTATTTGGAATCCTGTCAAGAAGAAAAATGAAATTAGCGATAAAGAAGAACACGTGCATACTCTTCTAAAATTTGAAAAAGGGGCATCATTACAGAAAATCGCTCTTGCTATTGGTGTTGAGCCACAATATCTTGAAAAACTCAAATCAGGGCGATATGGCTACGATAACTGTTTAGCTTACCTTTGTCACTGTAAGGATGAAAGTAAGCATCAGTATCAGCCAGAGGAGGTTGTAACTGTACTAGGGGAAGATTATGTTAGCATCTATCATCGTAATATGGAAACTTGGATGAAAGGACGTGCAACTAAAAAAGCCAAGGAAACTGAGCTTAGTGTAGATTGGTTAATTGAGAAAATTCTAGCGGGAGAAATCAGTAAAAGTAATATTCTTCTCACAGATGAGTATTATGCTGTTTATGGACAACACAAGAGGAGAATAAATGAAGCACTGGATACAGTCGGAGAACGCAAAAGCTATCAAGCTATTGTAGATTTGAAATCGGGAAACTATAAAAAATCCGCACTTTTTATTATGGCTGATAGTGGTGTTGGAAAAACTAAATTTTGTATGGAGTTGATTCAACATTTACAAAATATCGCTGAAGAAGATTATACTTATAATCTATCTTATTGTCTTACTGCTTCAAGGAACGCATTTGATGAATATCAAGGGCAAGATATTCTATTTTTAGATGATATAAGGGGGGATAGTCTTTCTGTGTCAGATTGGCTCAAACTAACCGATCCTTTCATGATTTCACCTATTTCAGCACGATATCATAATAAAATGGGTTCTGCTAGGTTAATTATTATCACAAGTACTTTGCTTCCAAGTGTCTTTTTTTCCCAGGCTGTTGGAAATAAGAATGAAGATAATGGTCAGTTTATTCGGCGATTTGATTATCAAGTATATATTCCAGAACCAGATAAATTTCTTCTTTCAACTCCTATAAAAAATGAACAACTTGAAGGGCAAAATGCATTTCCTGTTTTTCATTCGTATTCATTTTCTACTGCTACAGAGGTATTAGATAAAGATACAGCAATGGAACAGATTATCAATACAATTTTAGAGAATATGAATCTAAAAAATAAAAAGGTTATCAATGCAAGCGACCAAACTAACAAAGATAACCCAAGCACCCAACAAAAATAGTCAACAACTACTTCTGTTGTTGCTATTGTCTCATATTTAAACAGAAATCTCAAGAGGATAGCAAATGAACATTAAAACAATTGATTATGTATATTTAGTTGAACTCGGCTTCCCAAAAGCTACTGCCCAACAAATTATTAGACAAACTAAAAATAATTTGGTACAACAAGGTTATACACTTTATAGTAATAGACGACTGGGGACTGTTCCAGTTGGTGCTGTTGAAGAAATTCTTGGCTTTAAGTTACACGAATGAAAGAGGTAACTTATGGCAAAGACAAATTTTCAAGATGTCTATATGGACGAGAAAGGACAATACTATTATGAAGTGAGTTTAGGAACTGATAATATTACAGGTAAACGTATCAAAAAGAAAGCTCGTAAAAATGCAAATGGTAAGAAATTTACTACTGCTAAAGAAGCATACACAGAAGCTATTAGGGTCAAAAACGACTACTTACAATCTAATGGCTATTCAAATTATGATATGACCTATGAGCAATTTATGAATACTACCTACTTACCATTTTATCAATCTGAAGTAAGCGAGCACACATATTCCACACGTCAACCTGCAATCAACCTAGTCATAAAAAGGTTTGGTAGAAAGAAATTAAAGGATATTTCAATTCGAGATGTACAAAATTTTAGAACTTGGCTTCTCTCGAAAAATGGCGGAAACTATTCACAAGCATACGCTAGTTTAACATTCGGCATGTTTCGTAAAACTCTAGAATTTGCTGTAAGTATGCAGTTTCTTGATACTAATGTTTCAATGAAAGTCAAAGCAATTCCAAAAGGTCGGACTCATTCACAATATTGGACAAAACGAGATTTTGAAGAAGTTATCAGTCATATCTATATTGATGATTTCTATGAACATCTATGCTTCGTTTTATTATGGCTCTATTTTTGTACAGGATTGCGTGTAAACGAAGGTACAGCTTTATGGTGGAATAACATTGACTTTGAGAAAAAACAGCTCACAGTCAATCATATGTTGATTATGAAGAGTAAAACAAACTGGATTCGCCAAAATCATACTAAGACGGATTCAGGTTTACGGACAATCTCGTTAGATGATGATACAATCTCTATTCTCAAAGAATGGAAAAATAGGCAAGCTAGTTTAGGAAGAGTAAATTTTGTTTTAAGTTATGACGGAAATCCCATGCTTAAATCAACCATATCAAGGATTATAAAGAGATATGCAAGATTAGCAAAAGTTCCAGAAATACAAGCCAAGGAACTTAGGCATTCTCACGCTTCCTACCTTATCAACGAATTGAACGCTTCTGTTCTAATAGTCTCTAAACGTTTGGGACATTCTTCACCGGAAATCACTCTAAAGCACTACGCTCATTTATGGTCAGGCGTTGACAAGGAACTTGCTGATGAAATGGTTGGTTTAATTTCAATCAAACACGCAGACAAAACAATGGTACAATTTAATGGCAATCAATCATTATTGAAAAAGTCGCCAAAATTGTCGCCAAAATAATAAAGATTAGCTAAAAACACTGTTATATCAACGATTACAAGCACTTCTATAATCGTTGAGTGGGAGTAAATTAGTCCAGTGGACTAATTTACCCGACGCCTAAAAATAAAAGAGCGTCGCAAGCCTGGGGATAGGCTCTATCAGCCAGTCCATCAAGACTAATTTACCCGACGCTTGAAACAAGATTAGAAATTATATATACAATAAAAGGAAGCCAATATTTAGTTTGGCTTCCTTTTATTGTATTCATTATTGTTCAGGATCTGATTTGTGTTTATCAAGTTCTTTTTTTACTTCTGACATTGTTGTTTTTGCTACTTTTGTAGCTACTGTTGCTGTTGCTTTACCAATCACCATACCTTTGTCGGCAACCTTCTTTAAATCTTCCTTATTAATGTTTAAATCAGAATTTTTAAATAGCATAATACAGCAAACAATGTTTACAATAGCACAAAGGTAATAGAGCATGCCTCCAAATCCTAAGCTTGTATTTCCTACTAATTCTTTTGTGAGTGTATTATGAATAAAAAGTGCAAAGAGATTAAGAACTACTATAAGAACAAGTCTAATTTTATTATTTGGGAATACATTAACTGGAATCAAAGACAACACTAAAGTAAGGACAAATGCACCATACCAGAATAAGAATAAGAGAAAAACAGATGGAGCTCCAATATACTCTGCAACATGTTCGCTAACTGGAGCGATCGAACTCCCCTGATCAGTTACAACTGGCAAAAAGAATGTAATTAAACCAAGAAGACTTGCACCTAGAATAATATTTTGAAATTTCATTTTCATCGCGATTTACTCCTCTGTAACATTTTTTGTGTCTAGGGTGTCCAATCCTAGATTGACTGTTTTATCTAAAGAAGATGTTATTAAAAAATCGTCATTAATATATCTAAATCCCTTATAGGTTTTGTCATAAATTTCACCAAAAATTGGGGCATCAAGATCGGAGGTGATTTCATTTGAAGCAATTGTATAAGGACCAACATAATCCTCTTGTATCAATTCATAACTTAAAAACGTAATTTCTTCACTAGCTACATTATTCCCTGAAGAATCTGTCTCCACTTTAGCTTCCAATGGGTATGTTGAATACAGTTTTAAAGCATCTTCATAATTCAATTCCTTGGCTGCTTCTAAAACTTGATTTTTCTCCTGGATATCATTTTCTAACCACTGGATTTCTTGTTCAGCTGCATATCTTTCAACTTCAAACTCTGAGTCCTTTAAAGACTTCTGATATTCTATTTCGCCTTTGTTAGCTTCAATTGAAGCATTGGCATTATCAATTATTTCTTTTTTTTGTTCATCAAAATATTTCTCGTCATATTCTTTCGCAAATTTGATTATCTCACTATCTTTTTTATCTTTAATATATGCTAAATTTAAATCATATTCTAAATTTAAATCATATATATGATAAGTATCAACTTTGCTGTTTTTAATGACGTAGATTTTTTGTATTCGGTCATCTTTTGAGATTTCTCCATCATCATTTGTGTCTTCTACTTGGAACCAAATACGCTCTTTATTCTCATTAGCTAACTGCATGAAACCGACTGTTTTTGCTTGATCAATGCCGATTCCAACTTTGGATTGGTTAGATGAACAAGCAGTCAGAGTTGCACCAGCAAGTAATGCTCCGCAAGTGAGAATGAGAAGATTTCTTTTTTTCATTTTTATTCTCCTAAATGTTATTATTAGAAATAATTCTTTCCAAGTTTTATTTTAGCATATTGTGGACATAAACACAATATGAAATAATACACATTCTATTTATAATTGTAATTGAAAGGAGTTGATTACAATTATAAGTTTTAAGCCATTATGGCAAACAATGAAAGACAAAGATGTTTCACAGTATCGACTCCTAAAATCGGGTATAGATAATAAAACACTTGATAGCCTTAAAAAGAATAAAAATATCACTCTTTTAACTCTTGAAAAACTCTGTAATATTTTAGATTGTAAACCTAACGATATTATAGAATTTGTCCCAGATACATAAAAACGATTCCTACT
Organism: Streptococcus suis; assembly: GCF_024509555.1. Lineage (GTDB taxonomy): Bacteria > Bacillota > Bacilli > Lactobacillales > Streptococcaceae > Streptococcus > Streptococcus suis_AD. Next base: position 12,854 of record NZ_JAMWEL010000020.1, on the reverse strand, counting down.
AATAAAAGTAAGAATCGTTTTTAATTTGCCATTTTTTACTCCTTATCTTTGTAAAATTCTAGATTTTCTTTTTGCATCAAATGAACAAACTAGTCTAAAAAGGGGAAATCTTTGTTTGATTCCCCCCTAAATCCCCCGAAAAAAGAATTAGCCAGAAAAATTTTCTAGCTAATTCTTTTTATATACTATTGATTCGTTTCAAATCCATAAGAAAACAACCAAGAAATCTCTCGGTTGTCAACATTATTTATTTAATGTTACTGTTTCACCACTATCTCTTGCTAAATCAGGTATTGTTACAGAATCTCCTGAAACTGAATATTCCAGCTCAGTTCTAATGCTATCACTGATAATTTGTTTGTCTGTATCTTTTTCAGCATAGAGATATTTTACTTTTCATGATACCTAAAAATGCATCGTTGGTCTAATGAAATCTACATTCGATTATTAACCATGATTTATGCGGTTTATATTCGAATTTGATTTATATATGATATTGAAGATACCAAAAAATTATAGGGAACTGAAGGATAACACAAAAGACACCCGAAGGTGTCTGATGATATTCTAAATATCTTAGTAAGCCAAAAACTCTTCCAAGTCCTTGAGGGAACGCTCTGCTATTGCCTCATAACGTTCCTTCTTGTCACGGATCCGCGGTCCGTCCAGCTCCTTAATGATGCCAAAGTTGACATTCATAGGCTGGAAGTGCTTGCTTTCCGTGTGGGTGATGTAGAATGGCAGAGCTCCGATAGCTGTGGTCTGTGGGAAGATGACTGGCTCTTCGCCACGGAAACGGCGAACAGCGTTGATACCAGCCACTAAGCCGGAGGCGGCAGACTCGACATAGCCTTCTACTCCTGTCATTTGACCTGCAAAGAACAGATTTGGATTTTTCTTGGTCGCAAAGGTCTGTTCCAATAAGTTTGGCGAATCCATGTAGGAATTACGGTGCATAACACCATAACGGACAAACTCAGCATTTTCAAGCCCTGGAATCATCTGGAAGACCCGCTTCTGCTCGCCCCACTTAAGGTGAGTCTGGAAGCCAACAATATTGTAAAGGCTACCTGCTGCGTTATCCTGACGGAGCTGGACAACTGCGTAGGGTGTCTTGTATTCGCCATCACGTGGTCCCTTGTAATCTTCTGGATATTCCAGACCAACTGGCTTCATTGGGCCATAGAGCATGGTTTTGATACCACGTTTGGCCATGACTTCAATGGGCATACAGCCTTCAAAGTATTTTTCTTTTTCAAAGGAGTTAAGCGGTGCTTCCTCGGCTGAAATCAAAGCCTCATAGAAAGCGGTAAACTGTTCCTTGTTCATCGGAGCATTGAGATAGGCAGCCTCTCCCTTGTCGTAACGGGACTTAAGATAAACCAAGTCCATGTTAATGGTCGAGCTGTCGACAATCGGTGCTGCCGCATCGTAGAAGTAAAAACCGTCACCACCATTAAGCGCGTGAATCTTCTCCGCCAAGGCGTCAGATGTCAATGGTCCCGTCGCAATGACTGTAATAGCATCCTCAGGAATATCCGTAATCTCCCCGCGAATGACCTCAATCAGTGGATGATTGTGAATCTCATCTGTGACTGCTTGAGAGAAATTCTCGCGGTCCATAGCCATGGCACCGCCAGCAGGCACACGGTGGGCCTCTCCGGCACGCATGATAATGGAATCTAAACGACGCATTTCTTCCTTGAGAAGACCGACAGCGTTAGTCAAACTATCGCCACGGAAAGAGTTGGAACAAACCAACTCAGCAAACTTGTCCGTCTTGTGCTGAGGAGTCGGCTTGACACCACGCATCTCGTAGAGTTTGACAGGAATGCCACGCTTGGCAATCTGATAAGCAGCCTCCGAACCAGCCAAGCCAGCTCCGATAACGTTAATGTGGGTTTGAGACATGAAACTAATACCTCTAGCCAGACTATCTGACTACTGTTTGGGAATACCCCTAAACAGAACCTTTCTAAATTTTATACCTATCTAGTATACCAGAAAATGGCTAGAAAAGAAAAAACTACTCTCATGCGAATGAAAGCAGTTTATTATTTTGCGTAAATATTTTTATGTAAATAAAATATATTTTAGAAAGTGACTAAATCAGCAATATTATTTATAACATCGAATTCCCAACCCATATTTCGAAAATCTTAAATGTCAGCTTGTGAATATGGTAAAGAGTTTAACAATACTGAATCCATACCAAATTCCTGAGCAATGGCTATATCAGTCGTTGAATCATTACCAATAATGACTGTTTCATTAATGTCTAACTTATTTTCCTTAGTAACAAGTTTCAGAAATGCAGGATCTGGCTTTTTTATCGGGTGGTCTAAGAGTAAATAAACTTGCACCTTTCTCATTTAATCGCTGTAAACTAGACTGGGTATTTTCAAAAACATGCAATTTCTCACGTGTAAGAACACGAAAAACTATTGCTACTAATTGACTAATGGTATCGATATCTTTAGTCTCTATCCTCTAAACCCGATTCCATTTCTTCTTAATACGTTTGCTACTCATAATGACTTCCTTTCTATTTTTCTGCAACAAAATAAGCACTCGACTATTCGAATGCAAAATTAAATAATTGGCCTACCTTCTCTAAATGCTTTTTTGGCTTCAGCTAACGTCATTTTATTTGGACCACCGTCAATATTAACAGGTCCAGTATTTTGCCATTTACAGGTGTCACAAATATCATAGTCCATAACATCATGACCGCAAACAGGGCATTGTAGCCATACATATCGATCAACTATCCAAGTCTTTTGCAATTTCTCTGACATAGTAAGCTCTCCCTTCATCAGGTTTCATCATTGTCATGATTGTTGATTTTCCATTATTACCTAGAACGTAGAAATTATTTACTACATCATACCTAACACGACGAGAATCTGTGTCATACCTAAGAATATTATCTTGTATAGGATTTGATCAAAGTTCTTGTTCTAATTTCAGATAATCTGATTTGGAAATGTTCCCAAACTCATGACTGTGTTTCTCAAAATGACCATTAAAAGATTTCTCAGATGGAAACTTCGCCTTAATCAATCTAGCTCTGTCTTTTAACTGTTCATATTGTTCACCACCATTACACTTAATATTGATATAGTTATAAAATGTTTTTTCTGTATTATCGCCCAACAGAGACTTGGATTTTTCATAAGCTGAACATAATATCACTCTAAAAGTAATTACCCAACGTGTAGGGTACAAAAATTACGGAAAAACAACAATGGAGATATACCTCCAAGTGACAAAAATATTAAGTCGCAAGTTGTGACTGTTCTAGATAATCTTTATCAATAGTTTGCCCCTTTTCAAACAAAAAGAAAAACCGCTACTCCGAAGAATTGCGGTTTAATCATGTTTTTAAGCTACTTGAGTAGTTGCTTTATTATTTAAGAGTAACAATTGCACAACCTGTTAAATGTGCAGTATCAAGGGGTTTGAGTTCATAAATTTGAAGTTTGGCAGGAATTTTGGCATAAAATTGAATCCAATCCTGCACTTTTTATATTTTGTGTGATTTCTTCAGAAACTGTTTTATCTAAAGCATTAAACCAATGACTATATGTGTTCAAAGTTGTTGATTTATCAGCATGTCCCATTCGTCTTGCCACATATAAAATATCTTTTTTCAAAACATTTATTAGATAAGAAGCATGACTATGTCTAAGACCTTTCCCTGTTATAACAGGCACTCCTACTTGCTGAGCTTTCCGTTTGATAATGCGACAAATGGTTGATTTACAAAAAGGATCTCCAAATCTTGAAATGATAAAATCTGTATCTTGATTTGCAAACTGATTTTTTCGCCAAACTTGAAGTACTTCAATAGTAATATCATCCAATTCAATAAGTCGTTCACCTGCTGGAGTTTTTGTTTGGTCTTTACGATACCAATTCCCATTTTCATCTTTCTCTAAGGTTGTATGTACCTTTAGAAATTTTTTATCAAAATCAATATCCTCCCAACATAAAGATAAACCTTCGCTCACTCGTACACCTGTCATATAATATAACCAGATGGCAGTAAATCGTTGCAATTCTTCATAATCATGTAAGTCAAATGATTTGATAAATGTCTGAAACTCCGTATAGGTCCAAAATGGAGTTTCTGGATGCTTACCTCTAGGATTATCTAATGCTTTACAAGGCATATTTGAAATATAGCCAAGTCTTTCTGCATAACCCATACAAGCTTTAAACCTTGACCATAAATTTTTCGCATAGTTTTCAGAATAGTTCTCTATGATATGCAATCTAAAAGCTTCGCAATCTCTAGGAGTTATTGCTTTTAATGGCTTTAAACCAAAATATTGAATAAAAAGTTTATGATGAGGAAGAGCCGTCTTATATGTCACAGACTGAACTTTTTGCTTATATGCTCTTAAATAAATTGTGTTCATATAGTTTTCAAAAGTCATATTGTAATTTTCTAAACTGACTTTGTTGGCAAATTCATATTTTATACGAACTAATTCGTCATATGCTTCTTTCATTGTTTCAAAGGTTTTACCATATTGATTTTTTCTAGCTTTCTTTTGTACCCTTTTGCCAGTTACTGGATCGATTCCAAGATCAATCTGATAAAATATCTTTCCCTTATTATCACAATAAACACCTTTGTATTTTTTACTACTTTTTGTTGCCATTTGGATTCTCACTTTCTAAATGTTATTTAGATAGTGGAATCCCTATTAATTGTTCCACAATTTCTGCTGGTGCGATACCTAGTCTTCGATTGTCAAAGGGCGATTTACTTAATTGTACCGCATTATGGTCAACTTTGCGAGCTTCTTCAAACTTTTTTACAGCAATTCTTTTAGCTTCTCGAATAATGTCTCTAGAGGTATGTTCAGGAAATCCTAAGTTCATTAAATCTTTATATGTAGCAGTTCTCATACACTTTCCTCCTTCAAATCACTAAATTTTTTAAAACGCTAGATGAGATTTGAATGGTTAGTTCAATCATGGGAATTTCACCCGCTGTCCTTTTACGTTGGCAGCCTGAACGGTCAGAAGTATCATTATCATTATTTATGTCATGGCAGATAGGTTACCATCCTATTTTTGAATAAATGATTTTCGCTCATATCATGGCGCATTATATTCTATTGCTCAACAAATAAATAAAGTCCCATCTAGAATTATTCAATTGTCAATGAACAAATCAGGAGGGACTATTTTATATTATGTTTTATTCGCTGAGGAAAGTCTGTAAGCCCCAACAAATAATCTGTACTAACGTTATATAGATTTGAAAGTTTTATTATTACATCTGCCGATAAAATACGTTCTCCTCTCTCAATTTTTGCATAAGCAGAGTGGGTAAACGAAAGCTTTTCGGCAACGTATTTTTGAGTGAAATCATTGTCTTCTCTCAAATCCCTTAAACGTCGGTACATCAATCTTTCTCCTAAGGAAAAGTATAGAGGATAACTAGGAGAAATTTGATATATTGTCCTAATTGGACAATATAAATAAAACTCCCAAACCGTTTATTTCTTTACAAATTAGACGGTTTGAGAGTAGCTTCATTATACATTATATCAAAAATATACAAGAATATGTTGGAAATTTGAACATTTATTCAATTTGAATGGAAAAATCGTCTGTCTTGTATTTATCCATATTTAAAACTCTTACATATTCATCCAACTTTCTAACCGCATTTTCGTATTCTTCGATTTTATTGTCTAGCTGATTCTGTATAATTTCAATCTCAGATTCAATATGTCCAATTGTTACATTCTGCGATAAATTCATCTTGGAACATTCATACTTAGCTAATTGCTTGGTATCTTGATTATCACTTTGTAGGTTAACAACTACTTCTGCCATCTTGTTTAAGGTGGCGTTTTTTTCTTGAAGATTTGTCAATTCAATATCTAGCTGTGCGATGTCTCCAACCAATTCATCTTTTAATTCTAGAAAGGATTTATTTTGAATGTTTAATGTCATCAATAAATTGATTTCTTCAATTTTTTGTTGAAGGCTAGACAGACTTGTTCGTCTCTTATAAGGTAAAGACCTATTGTCAAACGTTAGTTGGCGAATCAAGTCCCTTCCTTTCATATATCGATTCTTTTCTGAGTCCTCTTTATGATAAATGAAATAAGAAGATGTTTCTCGAATAAACACCTGATACTGTTTCATATTTTCTTGTTCTAAGATATTAAGTTGATGATTTGGAATGAAGATTAGTCCTTCTTGTCCAATCCCCATCCAAACCTTAATGAAAAGTCCATCCGAAACCACCTTTTCAACCTGTTCTTCAGCAATCTCAACTTCAAACTCATGTACAGCATCTCTCTTAGTTTTATACGTTTCATATGCTTCGGTTATTTCTTCTACAGTCAATACGTCTGAATACTGTTGCATCTCAAATTTTTCAAATACCGTTTTTACGTCACTATTTTGAAGTACTTCAACCACATCATGTTCCTTGAAGTAGGTCTCAAAATACGTAGTGTCATAAAGATTTTTCTTTCTTAATGACTTATTTGGTATGGAAATGCAGCTTTTTCCATCAGTAAGAACAAAATCTATCGTTTTTATCTTGCTCTTCAATTCTAATCCCAGTAACCCAGCTTTCTCAACGAAATCATCATATGACTTGGATCTTGGCAACAAAAATTCTAAAATCAGTTCAATCTTTCTCTTAGCAAAGTAATGTTGAAAATATTCTTTTGAATAGGGTTCTCTCTTATTCAGCTTATCTCCTCGGATGACTTGCTTCATATTTCTATCTGTCATAAAAAATCGGCTATGTTTCCTTGAGAAATCTATTTTGACATTTAGTTGCTCAGCTTTTTGCATAAAATCATTGAAATCAATTGAATGTTCCATGAGAAAAAATAACCGCTGCTTCAATTCGTATTTGTGATTAGAACGTCGATAGACCTCATAATCTCTATGAGAATAACGTTTAGGTGGAATGATTTTAGCACCCGCTACTTTAGAAATTCTATCCGAAATCATTTGTAAATTTCTTTCAAGAGCGTAGTCCCACTTCAACTTTTTTTGAGATTGGCTATTGATTGAGTTGATAATAATGTGATTATGACAATGGTCCTGATCAACATGAGTGGCAACAATGAATTTATATTGACCACCTATCAACTCTTTTATCGTTTCATAGCCAATACGATTGATTTCCTCTGGGCTTAATTTATCTTCAGGTGAGAAAGACTGAATAATATGATGAGCATGTATTTTCTGTTGCTTTTTCTCTTGTCTATCAAACCGTGAATCGTATAGTTGGTCATTTGAAAGGAAATTATTTTGATACATCTTTACCAGTTCCACATAGTCAGGAAAATCAAGATAATTACTCATCCCAAAATCTGAAATCAACGATAAATTCCTGGTTTTCTTAGGATCAAGAATATACTTTATCAGTTGACGTCGATATTTTTTCCCATGAACAGCATAATGCTTAGTAATGACCATAAAATTCTCTCAATCGTTGACACTTTATGTCAAAATCTTGTTGTAACTGTTTTTCTAATTCTAATATACCAAGCTGCAATTCTTTTACTTGTTGAAGATTTAATAGATGGCTTTGATTTACCGCACGTGCAATCTGGTTTATATTGTTTCCAATCCTACGAATTTCAAAAATCAGGTCTTGGAATCCTCTGGTATCGATTGTGATAAAATTCATACCAGGATCGAGTAAGGTCTTTCTGGCATAATGAGAAAAGTTTGGACACTGGCTATGAGCAAGATTTTTGTTTAGGATAATTAATTCTTGATCACTCAAATACACCTTTTTCAAATTGGTTCGATAACGATTTTCCATAATAACTTACCCCATGTACTTGTCTTTGAATGAATAGCTTAATGGAATAGTTACCTCAATTTCCTTCATCAAGTCTTTGATACAAGTCAGGATGATTTCAAGATGTTCCATAGTAACTGATTGAGACAACTTTGCCAGAACAAGTATTTCATGTACATCCCGGTAAATCTGTTCTACTTTTTGGTGCTGTAAATATTTTATCCATTCTTCAAGCTGCTGAGATGATTGGTGGTCTATTTTCAATAATTTACCTCTAGCAAAAGGGGAAAATTGTTCATATCCCTCCTGTTCCATAAAATTTTGTATCTGTTGATACTCTTCTATTGAGAAATTGACTTCCTTACGTATCTCTCTAACTAGATTTCCCATCCTGTATCCTCCTCATTCTTTACTATCGGTATATCCCCGCCCTCGTATTGGACACGGTACTGAATAATATCTTCCTTTCAGGTCTTTGCGAGCTCAGATATTGTGTCCACAATATCCCAAAAATCTTATCGCCAGCCGACCAAAACCTTTGAGTTTTGATAGCCGATGATAAGATAACTTGGTGGCTTCGCCCCCAAACCCCCAGTGAAAAATCATGGATTGATTTTTTTAGGAATGATATTAGGATAATAGAGGTGATTTGGAAAAGGTATCACAAAACAAAAAGTAGGATATTTCTAACCTACTTTTCATTTCCTTATATTATTCAGAAAGAGCTGTCTCATATATGGACATCTTATGTTTAAATGAGTCTCTTCCACCTTCCAATTGATTGATAATATGGTTTTTTATAAATTTTTCACTAACATATCCCTGTGATTCAATCCAAGCATGAGCCCCATCTGATTCCATAATTACCACTTGATCGGTCATGGAATTTGTTACAATTGTCGCATTATGGGTTGCTAAAATAATTTGTCGTTGAGCTTTCACGTCTCTAAACTGTTGAACTAAATGTCTGTATATATAGCGGTTATCCAAATTATCTTCAGGTTGATCAATAATTAATGGTCTGAAATCCTTTGAATAATCACTATATGCTAGTAAAAAATCTAACATCGCTACAACTTTTTGACCCAAACTTAATACACTAACTTCTTTATAAAGAATGTCAAGATGTTGTGATGTTTCTTTTGAGTTAATGTTAAACTCCAAAAAAAGTCTTTCATTGGCTACGTGTTCTTTTAGCACTCTCTTTAACTCATCTAGTAAACTACTATTTGCGATTAAAGAATAAATACTACATAACATCTGACAATTCTCTTGAATTGTTTTGCCCCCTAAATGCCAAGGAGTAATATGATCTGCTTCCATTTCTTCTATTTTAAATTTTTCTTTACAGATTGGACAAATTCCTTTTTGCTCTGTATAAGCTTTTCTTTTTTGTCTATTATCAAATGTTCTTATATTCAAGTGTCTTTCTTTTCCAGTGAGTAGGTATAAATATATTCCTTTATTGTTTGTTACATCATCATCTTTAAATAATTCTATAATTTTTTCTTCTAATTCTTCTGGATCTAGGTTCGTATTTTTATATTCATTATAAAGTTCACCCCAAGGCAATCCTTTCATTTCCCTTCTATATTCTGGGAACACAGATTTTATCCATTCAATTATATTTGTAAAATAGACCCAAAGATCTTGAGCATTTTTTTCATGTTGATTTTTGCCCATATAATCTTCTATTTTATTTTCACTAATCCATTTAATAACCGTTTCTAAATAATCTTGTCTTATTGGTGTACCATTCATATAGTCAGATCCTATTTGATATGCAGGACAACCAGTTTTAGAAAAATATCTTTTGGCATCTGTTACCCAAGAACCATGATAAACAGCATTTCTTAATTCTTGATCTGTCAGTTCTTCCCCTGCAATATTAATCGTTTTAAACCATTCTAATTTTTCACTATCTGTTCCTTCACAAATATAAACTGTTAATTCATAGTCTAATATTTTTTCTTTTTCATCTTCTTCTAAATTATGAAAATATAAATCTTTAAAAGAAAATTCACTATTTATGTATTTGCAGATTGATAAGGTACGTTGTTGCCCGTCAAGAACTTCATAACGATTATTTTTATCTGTATTATCAACCCAGTAAATAATACCTAATGGAAAATGTTGTCGGACCGAATCAATAACTGCACGTTGTTTTTCAGTGGTATAAATAAATTCTCTTTGATAAGGTGGCCGAATATCAAGTTTTCCCTTCCATCCCTCAACTCCTTCATTTCCCAAATCAACGTATCCAACTATAAGATCACGTATTGGAACGTTTTTTCTCTTTATCTCCATTGATTACACCTCTTTTTTTAATAACCAAGCATTTCTTTCTTACTAATTGGTTGCTTATTCCGAATAAATATTCTTTTATATGTTGATCTCACTGGATAACCAACGTCAAAAAACGTTCCTTTTCCAAACTCATCATATCTGATAGTTGGCCCTAAAGTTCCTGTATTTGATTTTTTTACAACACCATCTACCCATAACTATTAGAAAAATGCAATAAAAAAATTCTATTTATTAAAATCTATTTTTATAAAAGATTCACAGTCAGATAATCAAGCTATAACAAAATCAGTATTCGGGAAATAATGTAGTAAAGTATAGATAACAAAAAACCGCTATGCGACAACTTCTCAATAGGTCTTCGCATAGCGATTTTATTTAATAAAAATTCATTATTTTTTTACATTTTCAACAACTAGAATGTATCATTAACACTTTTACATCCTTATTGCATAACTCAAAAATTACATAACTTCCAATTCTCCCATCAACTGTTCCCATTCATTAAAATAAATACCCTGACACCTTTTAACTTCATCAATTGATTTTTGTAATTCCGTCAGTACTATATAATCAGAAGAATTGTTTGGTTGAGAAATGATTTTATTCAATCTTTCTAATTCTTCATCATATTGATTTATTAACACTTCAAGCTTTTCAATTCGTTTCTCCTTCTTAACCTTCTCCTTCTCAATAGAGTTACGATCGCCTTTTACTGTGTTATTTTTCTCTACTTTCTTCTCAACATTAATGTAATTAAATGGCTTTTCGGAATTCAACCTTTTTTTCTCGTACTCACCATAAGTGGATTCTACAAACTCTACACCATCCTTATCAAAAACAAGCAATCTGTCAGCAATCTTATTAGTAAAATATCTATCATGTGACACAAAAATAATTGTGCCTTTATAACTGCATAAGATATTCTCTAAGTTCTCTTTGCCAATAATATCCATGTGGTTTGTCGGCTCATCTAAGATTAATACATTAGTACGTTTATATAATAATTTACATAATGTCAATCTAACCTTTTCTCCACCTGACAAAGAGGACACCGGTCTAAAAACATCATCTCCACTAAACTGAAATGAGCCAAGAGCAGTTCTGACCTCTGTGTCATTTAGCTCAGGGTATTCGCTTTGAAAAATTTCGAATAGTGTATCATCTCCACTGATTTGAGCAAGCTGTTGGTCAAAATAGCTAATTTCAACATTGTATCCGAATTTAAAATCTCCGGACAATGCTGACGCACCATCCATAAGTGTTTTAAGCAACGTGGATTTACCAATACCATTACTCCCAACAATTCCAAGCTTCTGTCCCCTTTCAAGGTTGAAATTAACCTTTGCAAGAGGAGTATCATAGCCTATCACAAGTTCTGAAACACTTAACACTTGTCTTGAACTACTGATTCTCGGTTGAAATTTAGACATATAAGTTTTTGACATATAAGTTTTTGTATCGTATTGGTCTGGTGCATTTAATATTTGCATACGCTGTAATAATTTAATTTTAGATTGCACCATTTTAGCTTTCGTAGGTTTATAACGAAAGCGTTCAATCAAGCGTGTAATCCTTTCAATTTCTATCTGTTGCAAGTCGTAATCTTTTTGCTGTTTGATATGATTTTCTCGTTTTTGCTCCTCAAAGGCTGAATAATTACCTTTATAACATTTGGTCTCTCCCCATTCGATTTCATAAACCTTATCCACAATTCGATTAAGAAACATTCTATCATGGGAAACAATAACCAATGTAGATTTATAACTTCTCAAATAACTCTCCAACCATTGTATTGTTTCTATATCAAGGTGGTTAGTAGGTTCATCAAGTAATAGAATATCTGGCTTTGTTAAAAGTATTTTAATAAAAGCTATCTTAGTTCGCTGACCACCTGAAAATTCAGAAATGGGTTTTTTATAATCTGCTTCAGTAAAACCCATACTACGAATCATCGTTTCATATTCTTTTTGATAGGTTAGACCTCCAAGAGCCATATACCTTTCAAAGATATCAGAGTATTCATTGATGATTTTATCATCACATTGATTCTCCATTTTATCTATCAGCTGTTTCATCTTTTTTTCCATATCAATAAGCGTCTTAAATACCGTACGGACTTCATCCACCATTGATATACTTTCATCTTCAAAAGGCATCTGTCTTAAATAGCTAATATAAGGGTTACCGGTCTTTATTACTTGAAATTCACTTTCACCAGTTCCTTCTTCTAATTCAATTTCGCCTATAATAGCTTTTAGCAAGGTTGTTTTTCCACATCCATTTCTACCAACAATAGCAATCTTTTCATTATCATTGATTTCAATACCGATGTTTTCCAACACCATATTACCATCATAGTAAACGGCACCATTAATTATTTTGTATTGCATTTTCATATCCTCCTTTGCGTAAGTACTAGCAATTGCAAAGGTGGCTTCGGACAATAATTATTCTACTCCATGTAAAGCTTGTCACAGCCACCTATACATGGAGTTCTTTAAATGTTACTAAAGTTGTAGATTTCATTTGCCCCTCCACAATTTAACTTATATTTTAATATTATATCATCTGTTTTGTAAAAATTCATCAACAGCTTTTAAACAAAAAAGCAGAAACTCTTTGAACAGCTCCCTGTCAAGTGGACAATGAAATAATAAAAGATTAGGCGACGGCCTTGTTCCTCATTTCAAGAGGGGCAAGGCCGTTGTTGCGTTCTTGAAAACGTTGGTGATTGTAAAAATGGATG
>NZ_JAMWEL010000002.1 GCF_024509555.1 Streptococcus suis | reverse complement strand
TCACCGAGTATATTTTTTACTACAACAATAAACGCATTAAAACAAAACTAAAAGGACTTAGTCCTGTTCAGTATAGAACTAAATCCTTTCAATAATATTTTTTGTCTAACTTTTTGGGGTCAGTACAAAGCGATAGTCTTTATTAATGGACTGGGACCTCAACGATACGGCTATTAGTCTTCTCCGCCTGAACTTTTCCATGGTAAAACTCCGTCAGGCTAGCCAAAGTTTCTTCCAAGTGTTCCTTATCCACGAAAATCATGGTTGACACCTCGGTTGTGAATTGGGTATCAAATTCTTCTAGCCCCTGCTCTGCACGCCAATTGGCAAATTCTTGGTACTGGGTATAGGACATGGTGATGGAGATTCCTTCCTGTTCCTTGACTTCCACAACCCCAATTTCTTTGACAGCACTAGCAACTGCACCAGCATAAGCACGGATTAGACCGCCAGCACCTAATTTGATACCCCCAAAATACCGTGTAACCACCGTTGCGACATTGGTCAGTTGGTGATTTTCTAAAACCGTTAGCATTGGCACACCAGCAGTACCAGACGGTTCCCCGTCATCTGAGGAACGCTTGATTTCCATATTTTCTCCAAGGACAAAGGCAGAGCAGTTATGGGTAGCCTTGTAATGTTCTTTTTTGATTTTGTTGATAAAGTCGCGAGCCTCTTCCTCACTGGTCACTCGCTTCATAAAACATATAAAACGAGATTTCTTAATTTCTTCTTCAACAATACCGTCTTCTTTAATCGTCTTAAATTCTTTCATAAGCAAATTGTACTAATTTTTTTCAAAACTGACAAGAAATTCCGAATAAATAAGTGATGAAAGAATTAGAAAATTATTATGGAAGACTATTTACCAAATACCAATTGACCCCAGCAGAGCGAGAAAAAGCAGAGAAGCTATCCAGTGTCTCAGAAAAGAATGCCTGCTTTCGCTGTGGAACGGCTTTTGAAGAAGAAAACAAATTGCCAAACAATGCCTACTACTGTCGAGCCTGTTTGCTTCTAGGAAGAGTGCGGTCAGATGAAGAACTCTACCATTTTCCTCAGAAAGACTTCCCAGTAAACTCTTGTTTGACATGGAGGGGGAAATTAACGGACTGGCAGCAAATGATTTCAGATGGATTGGTTGAGAATGTAGGAAAAAGACAGGCTACCCTGGTTCATGCTGTAACAGGAGCAGGAAAAACGGAGATGATATATCATACGGTTGCTTCCGTGATTGATAAAGGTGGTGCGGTCTGTCTGGCCAGTCCTCGAATAGACGTCTGCATAGAACTCTATAAGCGCCTGCAAAATGACTTTTCGGTCCCTATTAGTCTCCTGCACGGTGAGTCAGAGCCCTATTTCCGAACGCCGCTTGTTGTAGCAACCACTCATCAATTATTGAAATTTTATCAGGCCTTTGATTTGGTTTTGATTGATGAAGTTGATGCCTTTCCCTACGCTGATAATCCCATGCTCTACCGTGCTGCTGACAATGCGGTCAAGGAAGACGGTGTCCAAGTATTTTTGACAGCCACTTCAACAGATGAACTGGACAGAAAAGTCAAAACAGGAAAATTAAAACGGCTCAGCCTGCCCAGACGATTTCACGGCAATCCACTGGTTGTTCCGCAAAAGGTTTGGTTTTCTAAATTTGATGCCAATCTAAAGAAAAATAAACTAGTCCCCAAAATTACTCGAGCCATTCAAGAACAAAGAAAAACTGGTTATCCTTTGCTCATATTCGTACCAGAAATTTCCAAAGGTCAGGAGTTTTCCAAGATTATGGACAAAGCATTTCCAGAAGAAACCATTGGCTTTGTATCCAGTCAAACTGAAAATCGACTTGAGATAGTAGAAGGTTTTCGCAATCAAGAGATTACCATTCTCATTTCTACCACCATTTTAGAACGTGGTGTCACCTTTCCAAAAGTAGATGTTATAGTGGTCCAAGCCAATCATTACCTCTACACATCATCTAGTCTTGTACAGATTGCTGGTCGAGTCGGTAGGAGTATGGACCGTCCGACAGGCTTACTCCAATTTTTCCATGAGGGGTCTACCCGCTCCATTGAAAAGGCCATTGCAGAAATCAAACAAATGAACAAGGAGGCTGGCTATGTCTAACTGCTTACTCTGTGATCAAAACTTGAAAACCAGACAAACCTTCTCTGAACTTATTTTCTTTAGCAAAACCCAGTCAGGAGTTTGTCATGATTGTCTTGCTACTTTTGAAAAAATAGCAGAGCAACACTGTCCGCATTGTTTTAAAAGCGGGGAAGTAGGAAGCTGCAAGGATTGTCGCTACTGGTTAAGCCAAGGAAAATCAGTGTCTCACACAGCTATTTTTCAGTACAATGAAGCCATGGCTGATTACTTTAGTCGCTACAAATTTCAAGGCGATTACATCCTCAGGAAAATATTTGCAGAACAAGTCAAAAAAGCTCTAGAAGCCTATTCCGACTATACAATCGTTCCCATTCCACTCAGCCAAGAACGACTAGAAGAACGGGGATTTAATCAAGTGACTGGAATATTGGATGCGGCTAGGATTCCCTATAAAGAATTGTTGGGCAAACGAGATAGCCAAAAGCAATCATCAAAAAGTCGAGAAGAGAGGTTAGAAACAGAACAAACATTTTACCTACCAGATGAAAAAAATCTACCAGAAAAAATTTTATTAGTTGACGATATTTACACAACAGGGGCTACAATCCAGCTTGCCACAAGGCTTTTCATGAAAACAAGTCAGAAAGAAATCAAAACATTTTCACTTTCAAGATAAGAAAACGGTTGCATTTTTTGAGAAATATGATATAATAATAGTGAAGAAAGGCGAAAGCCAAGAAAGAGGTACTAATATGATTAAATTCAGTATTCGTGGAGAAAACCTTGAAGTTACAGAAGCACTTCGTACTTATGTAGAAGAGAAAGTTGCAAAGATTGAGAAATACTTCAATGAAGATCAAGAGTTGAATGCGAAAGTCAATCTAAAAGTTTACCGTGATAAACGTGCCAAAGTAGAAGTGACTATTCCAGTAGGAACAATGACTTTACGTGCAGAAGATATTTCACAAGAAATGTATGGTTCAATTGATTTGGTTGTAGATAAAATTGAACGCCAAATTCGTCGCAACAAAACTAAAATTGAAAGAAAACACCGTCAAAAAATTGCTACTGGTCAAGTCTTTACTGATGAGTTAGTTGAACAGGCTGAAGAAGAAGTAAAAGTAGTTCGTACAAAGCAAGTTGATTTGAAACCAATGGATATCGAGGAGGCAATTCTTCAATTAGAATTACTTGGACATGATTTCTTTATTTATACTGATGCCAACGACGGCACAACAAATGTTCTTTATAAACGTGAAGATGGAGACTTAGGTCTTCTAGAGGTTCGTCAATAATTCTAATCTGATTAAATAAAAAGAAACACAGCGTGGTTTGGTCTTGGACAAGAATAGTTTACGCTGTGTTTCTTTTTCATTGAGCATCATATAAATTGTATGTACTTTTCTCACAATAGCAAATTTTCTGATAATTATTGAAATTATCCCTATAATTTGTTATACTGATAACAAGTACAGACAGAAGAGGAAGCTATGACAAGTTTATTGGAAAAAACACGCGACATTACATCGATTTTGAAGCGTTCAGAGGAGCAATTGGCAGAAGAATTGCCATACAATGCTATTGCGGAACATTTATCTGATATTATTGACTGCAATGCTTGTATTATCAATAGTGAGGGTGAAATTTTAGGCTATCACATGAACTATAGGACCAATAATGATAGGGTTGAGGAGTTCTATATCAATAAGCAGTATCCAGAAGAATATGTAAAGGCTATTGCCCAGGTCTATGATACCCAAGTGAATCTGCCTGTTGAGAGCGAGTTGACAGCAATTCCAGTAGAATCTCGTGCCACCTATCCAAATGGTTTAACGACTATCGCACCTATCCATGTGACTGGGATTCGTTTTGGTAGCTTGATTATCTGGCGTAACGAGGAACAATTCCATGAAGAAGACTTGATTCTGGTTGAAATTGCCTCTACCGTGGTAGGTATCCAGTTGCTCAATTTCCAACGGGAAGAAGATGAGAAAAATATTCGTCGTCGTGCGGCGGTCAATATGGCAGTTAATACCCTGTCCTATTCCGAAATGAAGGCGGTTGCGGCTATTTTGGGTGAGTTGAATGGTAACGAAGGTCAATTGACGGCTTCCGTTATTGCAGATCGTATTGGTATTACTCGTTCGGTCATTGTCAATGCCCTACGTAAGTTGGAAAGTGCGGGGATTATTGAAAGTCGTTCGCTTGGGATGAAAGGAACTTATTTGAAGGTCCTTATTCCAGCTATTTTTGATGAGATTAAGAAACGTGATTACTAATATGACAAAAGCATTGATTTCGATTGATTATACAGTTGATTTTGTTGCAGATAATGGCAAATTAACTGCGGGAAAGCCAGCTCAAGCTATTGCGGAGCGGATTGCTCAAGTGACAAAAGAAGCATTTGAAAATGGGGACTATATTGTCTTTGCTATAGATGGTCATGAAGAAGGGGATGATTTACATCCTGAAAGCAAGCTCTTCCCACCGCATAATATCATGGGGACGCAAGGGCGAGATCTATACGGCCCTTTGGCAGATTTTTACCAAGAAAATAAAGATCATGCCCATGTCTACTGGATGGATAAACGTCATTACTCAGCTTTTTCTGGAACGGATTTGGATGTTCGTTTGAGAGAACGACGAGTAGATACGGTGGTCTTGACAGGGGTCTTGTCTGATATCTGTGTCCTACATACAGCGATAGATGCCTATAATAAAGGCTATCGGATTGAGGTTGTTTCCTCTGCTATTGCTGCATTGACGGAGGAGAGTCATCAGTTTGCCCTTAATCATTTGCGTCATGTACTTGGTGCAGAGATTATTTAAATAATAAACAAAAAAGAGCCATCGGCTCTTTTTTACTGTTCTCTATCCATGTTTTTCAAGGCATAATCACAGGCCTGAATGACAAAGCTTGAGAAACTGACATCTTTTTTGACGATTGCTTCCTCGATTCTATCTACCAACTCTGATGGAAATCGAATGGTTTTGATTTCTGTTTCTTTTTTATCTGATTTTAATTTAAATGCCATTTATTTGCTCCTTGTAACAAGTGTATAGCGAAATAAATTAATATGAAATATTACAAATTGTAATACACTATGTATTGCAAAAATAAATAGAGTATAGTAAAATATAGCTAGCAACAAATAAAGGAGCAATTATGTTAAAGAAATTCTTGTTTTTATGTCTAGCCTTTTTTGCAAGCTTTAGTTTAGTAGCATGTGGTAGCAGTAGCGAACCAATAAATACAAATAAAATTGCCATACCAGTTGGTTCTAGTCCTGAGGAGGCCGACTATCAGTCTGTTCAAAAGCAATTAGAGGATGCTGGTTTTGAAAATGTATCAACACAAAAAATTGAAGATTTGACCTTTGGAATTTTTACTAAAGATGGGGAAATCGAAAAGATTACAGTAAAAGGGACGGCTAGTTTTTCGGAGGGGGACTTGTTTGAAAAGGATACGCCTATAACCATTCATTATCATACGTTTAAAAATTATGATAGTTCTGAGGAGAGTTCAGCAAGTAGTAGCGAAGAGAGTAGTTCAAACCTAGAGAATTCATCGTCTAGTTCTGAACAAGGAACAAGTGCTGAAACAAGTGCTGAAACAAGTACTAGTCAGACAGATCCACAAGCACAGGTAATCACACCAGAAAATCCAGATTTTGCCTATATTTTAAATAATTTTGACGAGGCAAAAACTCAAGAGTTTGTTGAAAAATATAAAGGACAAATTGTAGAATTTGATGGACATGTTGCTTACATGCATTCTCATGAAAACTATAAGACTAGGTTTGATTTTCTGCTCAATGTGGGTGATTGGGAAGAAGGGAATTATGTAGGAATGATGGCGTTTGAGAATCTTGCTTTCCATGAATTGAAGTTTGTAGATGAAACTGATACAGTTTCTACAGGGACAAATTTACACATTAAAGCTCGGATTATCAATGCTGAGAAAAAAGGTCAATTAATCTACTTAGAACCTGTTGAACTGCGTTCTCGTTAAAATAGAACTACTGTCTTTTGGCAGTAGTTTTTCTTATTGATAATTTTCTGCTATAATAGTTAAAAAATCATTGGAGGAACAGGATGCAAAAACGACTTGAAAAATTTGAAGCAAAATTAGCCCAATCGGATGTAGATGGAATTTTGGTAACGGGACAGAACAATATTTACTACTTAACTGGATTTTGGGGGACCGAGGCGACTGTCTTCATCAGTGGCAATCGTCGCTTGTTTGTGACGGATTCGCGTTATACCTTGATAGCTAAGGCATCAGTTAATGGTTTTGATATTATCGAGAGCCGTTTTGCCCTTGAAGAGATTGCAAAAGTGATAAAGGAAGATGGACTTGAAAAAATTGGTTTTGATAGCCAGGTAACCTATGGTTTCTATCAAAGTCTGACCAGCATTTTTGAGGGTTATCAACTGGTTGCCATGTCAAACTTTATCGAAGACTTGCGTATGATTAAGGATGAGAAAGAAATTGCGACCATTCGCCGTGCATGTCAGATTTCGGATCAGGCCTTCATTGATGTTCTTGACTTTATCAAGCCAGGTCAGACGACTGAGATGGATGTCAATCATTTCCTTGACCATCGCATGCGCCAACTAGGTGCCGAAGGGGCATCATTTGAGTTTATCGTGGCATCTGGCTACCGCTCTGCCATGCCCCATGGAAGAGCTTCAGAAAAAGTTATCCAAACGGGTGAAACGCTGACTTTGGACTTTGGCTGCTACTACCAACATTATGTCAGCGATATGACGCGTACCATTCATATCGGTCATGTGACAGACCAAGAACGTGAGATTTACGATGTGGTTTTGCGTGCCAACAAGGCCTTGATTGAGCAGGCCAAGGAAGGTGTCACCTACCGCGAATTTGATGCTATTCCTCGTGAAATCATCAATTCGGCGGGTTATGGTGCCAATTTCACGCACGGGATTGGGCACGGGATTGGTTTGGACATTCACGAATATCCTTACTTTGGAAAATCTGACGAGCCAATCAAGGTTGGTATGGTCTTGACGGATGAGCCTGGTATCTATTTGGATGACAAATATGGTGTCCGTATCGAAGATGACCTCTTGATTACGGAAACAGGTTGCGAAGTCTTGACCTTAGCTCCAAAAGAATTGATTGTCATTTGAGAAATTTGACAGTTTATGGTAAAATAAAACGAATAAATAAAATTTTGAAGAGGTATTCAATACAATGATTGAAGCAAGTAAACTTAGAGCAGGTATGACCTTCGAAGCAGAAGGTAAATTGATTAAGGTTTTGGAAGCTAGCCACCACAAGCCAGGTAAGGGGAACACCATCATGCGTATGAAATTACGTGATGTGCGTACAGGTTCAACTTTCGATACAACTTATCGTCCAGATGAAAAATTTGAACAAGCTATTATCGAAACTGTTCCAGCACAATACCTTTACCAAATGGATGATACAGCTTTCTTTATGAATACTGAGACATACGACCAGTATGAAATCCCAGTTGCAACTATCAAAGAAGAATTGCTCTACATCTTGGAAAACTCTGACGTGAAAATCCAGTTCTACGGAACAGAGGTGATTGGTGTAACTGTACCAACAACTGTTGAATTGGTTGTAGCAGAAACACAACCATCTATCAAAGGTGCAACTGTAACTGGTTCAGGTAAGCCAGCTACCATGGAAACAGGTTTGGTGGTCAACGTACCGGACTTCATCGAAGCAGGTCAAAAACTGGTTATCAACACAGCAGAGGGAACTTACGTATCACGTGCTTAATGGTTTCCTCCTAGAAAGGAGAGCTTATGACAACAGAATACCAAGGTGACATTGTCATTGCACCACGCGTTCTTGAAGTGATTACAGGTATTGCAGCAGCCAAAGTCGAAGGAGTACATTCTCTTCACAACAAGCGAGTTGCAGATACTTGGTCAAAAACATCCTTGAATAAAGGTGTTTATCTTCAAACAGATGAAGAGGGTAAGGTTACTGCTGATATCCATGTTTACCTAGAGTACGGAGTCAATGTACCAGCTGTATCTATGGATATTCAACGTGCAGTTAAAACAGCCATTTTTAACTATGCTGAAGTTGAAGTGAATGCTGTCAATATTCATGTCAATGGCATTGTTCCAGATAAAACACCAAAACCTGCCTTGAAAGATTTATTCGGAGAGGATTTCCTTGATGAAGAATAATAGACATGCCTTGCGTAAGTGTGCTTTGCAGGCAATCGTATCACTCGAATTCGGTCAAGAACCTGTTCAGGCGGCTCAGTTTTCTTATCTGTATGACAGAGAGGATGAACAAGAAGGAGTTGAAATTCCGCTTTTCCTCCTCAATCTTGTTAATGGTGTGGCGGATTATCGTGAGGACTTGGACAAGGAATTGTCTAGCCGATTAAAAGCAGGTTGGACTTTGGACCGATTGACATTAATTGATAAAAATATCATGCGTTTGGGCTTATTTGAAATTCAATATTTCCAAGAAACACCAGACCGCGTAGCTGTCAATGAGGCCATCGAACTAGCCAAAGAATTCTCAGATGAATCCTCAGCCAAATTTATCAATGGTGTTTTGAGTAAATTTGTAAAAGAAGAAGCCTAATGGTTTCTTTTTTTATTTTTGACCAACAAAAAACTGTACCAGATTGGTATCAGGTACAGTTTCATTTTATATACTAGCCCCTGCAAGTAGGGAAACTGGGAGGATATAGTTGTGTTTGCTTAATTCCTGACCTTCAATTTTATCAATCAATAAATCAACCATTAGTTTTGCAATATCATCTAGGGGTTGCTTAATCGTTGTCAGTTGAGGATAGTAGTTTTCAATAAAGTGGGTTCCATCATAGCCGATGAGTTTTAGCTCCTGTGGAATGGACAGATTGAGTGAACGTGCCACATTCCAGACCAACATAGCAGTAGCATCACCTGACACGAAAATACCATCTGGTTGATGTTTTTCAAAAATAGTACGAATTTCCATTTCTTTTCTAACAGGAGAGAAATCACTGGAAACGTGGTAGACTATCGTATCTGGTAGGATGGAGAGAAATCCTAATTGCCGTAGCCCAGTTGGGGAATTTGAATCGTCATTACCAGAAATCATAATAGGTCGCTGGCAACCAGCCTTTTTTAATGTTTTGGCAGCAAGTACACCGCCAGCATGGTTGTCAGATGAAACGACAGGGATCGACGGTGATAAATTGCGGTCGAAGGCGATGATAGGAGCAGAGACACGGTCATAATCTTTAATACCTAAGTTGTGGCTACCAGAGATAATGCCATCTACCTGGTTGGCTGCCAACATTTCCAGATATTCTCTTTCCTTATCGGATTCGTGCTGGCTATTGCAAATAATGGTTTTATAACCTCGGTTGAAGAGCTGGCTTTCGAGATGACTGATCAATTCGGCATAAAAGATATTATTGATAGTTGGGAAAATCAAGCCAACCAACTTGGCAGACTTGCCTTGTAGGCTTCGTGCTAAATTATTAGGCTTATAACCCAGCTCTCGCATAGCTTCCTCAACTTTGCGGACCGTTTTTTCCGATAAATAGCCTTTTTTATTGATAACGCGAGAAACCGTTGTCGGGCTAACTCCAGCTAGCTGAGCGACATCAGTTAGTTTTGCGACCATAATCTAAATGATAGTAAGTTCCAGCAGGGCTTCCGGCAGTAATGGCAATTCCATTTTGATCTGCATCAGGGAAGACACGTCCAGAAAATACTTTTTCTCCTTTATTGATGAAAATTTCAAAGACAGATTTGTCGATGAAAATGTTGGCAGTAAGCGCTCCAGGCTCAATATCACAAGCGCGACCTGTACCAAAATCAAGAGCAAATGGCTGACCACAATGTTTGCGGTCTAGCGTAATCTGTCCATTTTCTGTATCAACAGTCAAGACTAGACCTTTGTTTTCTTCATTTGCGAAAAGTACAAGTTCATGTTTGGTTCCAGCTGCGAAGTCAAGTTCCAATTCATAAACATTGTTGGTTTCGCTTTGGTTTGAAAATGGCTGAGATTCTTGACGAAGGCTTGTGATGGCTTCAACAGGGTACTGGTAAAGTTTGCCGTCCTTGATAGATAATTCTTTGACCAAAGACAAGCAACCTTGATAATCATAAGCATCAGTTGGGTATTCTACATCAGGAAGGGCCAACCAGCTGACTGATAAAGTGCGACCATCAGGAGCGTTGAAGGCCTGAGTTGCGTAGCACTCGAAACCATAGTCCAGATTGATGAGTTCGCTAGGCTCTACAATAGTTGCTGTTTCGGGATCGAAACTCTGACCAATCTTGTACATATTTGGATAGATGTTACCATAGTCCAAGACTTCTTTATCCAAACCTTGAGGGCAATAAAGAAGAATTGGTTGCTCACCGACAAAGGCGATATTTGGACATTCCATCATGTAGGCAGTCATATCATTGGCAAAATCCAGGTCACCAACCAAGGTCCAGTTGAGGTAGTCATTGTTTTCAGCCTTATAGAGCTTCACAATACCTTTCTTGTCTAAGTTTTGTCCACCAACGATGGCGTAATATTGTCCCTTGTAGTTGAAGATTTGTGGATCGCGGAAGTGGTCTGTTGTATCTTCTGGTTGGTCAATCAAGATTTTATCAATCTTTTCAATCTGACCATCCTTGTCCATCAAGGCACCAATTTGGTAAGGATGGCGAACCCAGTTTTCATCGCGAACATTTCCTGTATAGAACAAGAAGAGTTTATCGCCGAATTCCATAGCAGAACCAGAGTAGGCACCGTGGCTATCCAGTGGTGTATCCGGATAAACAACTGTTCCCGTTTCTTCAAAGTGAACTAAATCAGTTGATTCTGTATGAACCCAAGACTTAAGTCCATGTGCAGCACCAAATGGGAAGTATTGATAAAAGAGGGTCCATTTTCCATTAAAATATGAAAATCCATTCGGGTCATTCAAAAGACCGTGCGGTGTTTCAATGTGGAAGTTGGTTCTCCAAGGGGAACTCTCTGTATTCTTTTTGATTTTTTCAATGTATTCTGGCGTCCAGTCAGCATAAGCTCTGTAACGTTCTTCAGTAGTAAAGGCCATACTATCTCCAATTTTTTATCTAATATTTCAATTAATATAGTAAACGTTTTCTTGAAAAAAATCAAGTTTTTACTGTGATTCTTGGAATTTTTTAAAAAAATCTGCAAAACGTTTGACATATTCGTAAAAACCATATATAATAAAAACATCGAAAGAGTGAAAACACTTTCAATAATAAAAAAATATACAAAAAGGAGATTTTTGCAAGATGAACAATACAGAAATTGCAAAAAAAGTCATTGACGCCCTTGGCGGACGTGAGAACGTACGTAGTGTTGCCCACTGTGCGACTCGCCTTCGTGTCATGGTTGTTGATGAAGGAAAAATCGACAAGGATACAGTCGAAGACATCGAAAAAGTACAAGGTGCTTTCTTTAACTCTGGTCAATACCAAATCATCTTTGGTACTGGTACAGTAAACAAAATCTACGATGAAGTCGTTGCCCTTGGTTTGCCAACAGCGACTACTGGTGAGCAAAAAGCGGAAGCTGCGAAACAAGGTAATGCTTTCCAACGTGCAATCCGTACCTTCGGTGACGTATTCGTTCCAATCATTCCTGCTATCGTAGCAACTGGTCTTTTCATGGGTCTTCGCGGTCTTCTTGGAGCTCTTGGTTATACTCTTCCAGAAGATTTGAACGTTTACTCACAAATCTTGACAGATACAGCATTCATCGTATTGCCAGCCTTGGTAGTATGGTCAACCTTCCGTGTATTCGGTGGTAACCAAACAATCGGTATCGTTCTTGGTATGATGCTCATTGCGGGTCAATTGCCAAACGCTTGGGTTGTAGCATCAGGTGGCGATGTGAAACCAACTATCTTCTTCGGTTTCATCCCAGTTGTAGGTTTGCAAGGTTCAGTATTGCCAGCCTTCATCATCGGTTTGATTGGTGCTAAATTTGAAAAAGCTGTCCGCAAGGTTGTTCCAGAAGTTCTGGACCTCTTGGTAACACCATTCGTGACCTTGTTTGTAATGTCTATTCTTGGCTTGTTTGTCATTGGTCCAGTCTTCCACGTGGTTGAAAACTACATCTTAGCTGGTACACAAGCTATTTTGAACTTGCCAATGGGTCTTGGTGGTCTCCTTATCGGTGGTGTTCACCAAGTTATCGTTGTATCAGGTGTTCACCATATCTTCAACTTCTTGGAAGCTCAATTGGTAGCAAACACTGGTGCTAACCCATTCAACGCTATCATCACTGCAGCTATGACAGCACAAGGTGCTGCTACAGTAGCGGTTGGTGTGAAAACCAAAAATCCTAAATTGAAAGCTCTTGCTTTCCCAGCAGCTCTTTCTGCCTTCCTCGGTATTACTGAGCCAGCTATCTTCGGTGTGAACTTGCGTTTCCGCAAACCATTCCTTCTTTCATTGATTGCTGGTGCCATCGGTGGTGCTGTAGCATCTCTTCTTGGTCTTGCTGGTACAGGTATGGGTGTTACTATCATCCCAGGTTTGACACTTTATGCAGGTAATGGTCAAATTCTTCCATACATCCTTATGGTAGCTGTATCATTCGCTCTTGGTTTTGCTTTGACTTACCTCTTCGGATTTGAAGATGAAGAGCCAGTTGCTGGTAAATCTTCTGCAGTTGCAAAGGAAACAGCGGCTCTAGCAAATGAAGCTACAACAGCTTTGCTTTCTGAAGAAACTCTTGTTTCTCCACTTTCAGGTGACGTAGTTGCCCTTGAAAATGTTAATGACCCAGTCTTCTCTTCTGGAGCTATGGGTAAAGGTTTGGCAGTTAAACCAACTGAGGGTGTTGTTTACGCACCAGCAGATGCAGAAGTAACAATCGCTTTTGAAACAGGTCATGCATATGGTTTGAAAACAGCTTCTGGTGCAGAAATCTTGATCCACATTGGTATTGACACAGTGTCAATGAACGGTAACGGATTTGAAAAATTGGTTGCAGCTGGTGACAAAGTTGCCGCAGGTACACCGATTGCTAAATTCGACGCAGCTAAGATTGCTGAAGCAGGTCTTGATGATACAACTATGATTATCGTGACAAACACAGCAGACTTCTCAGAAGTTTCACCACTTGCTGAGGGAACAACCGCTCACGGTACGGACTTCTTGAAAGTTGCAAAATAATTTTGAAAATTTAAAGGAAAAAGGCGGTAAGCCTTTTTCTTCTGTTATTATCTATGATATAATAGAACAAATAAAAAATAGGAGACATTCACATGACAAAACTTTACGGAAGCTTGGAGGCTGGTGGTACTAAATTTGTTTGTGCTGTTGGTGATGAGAATTTCCAAGTAATTGAAAAAACACAATTTCCAACCACAACACCTTATGAAACTATTGAGCGTACAGTAGAATTCTTCAAACGTTATGAAGACCGTTTGGCTGGTATTGCCATTGGTTCATTTGGTCCGATTGACATTGATCAAAATTCACAGACCTATGGCTATATTACTTCAACTCCAAAACCACACTGGTCAAACATTGATTTGCTTGGTTTGATTGCTAAAGAATTTAACATTCCATTCTACTTTACGACAGATGTGAACTCATCTGCCTATGGTGAAACTTTGGTTCGCAAGGGTGTGAAGAGCTTAGTTTATTATACTATTGGTACTGGTATTGGTGCTGGTGCTATCCAAAATGGAGAATTTATTGGAGGACTTGGGCATACTGAGGCTGGTCATACTTACGTAGCCTTGCATCCTTATGATGTCAAGCATGAGTTTAACGGAACTTGTCCTTTCCACA
Organism: Streptococcus suis; assembly: GCF_024509555.1. Classification (GTDB taxonomy): domain Bacteria; phylum Bacillota; class Bacilli; order Lactobacillales; family Streptococcaceae; genus Streptococcus; species Streptococcus suis_AD. The sequence goes on along the minus strand of NZ_JAMWEL010000002.1, from coordinate 168,156 downwards.
ATGGCTGTTTGGAAGGCTTGGCGGCAGGTCCTTCACTTGAAGGCCGTACTGGTATCCGTGGTGAGTTGATTGAACTCAACTCAGATGTCTGGGATGTTCAAGCCTACTACATTGCTCAAGCAGCTGTTCAAGCAACTCTGCTATATCGTCCACAAGTCATTGTATTTGGTGGTGGGGTTATGGCCCAAGAACATATGCTCAACCGTGTGCGTGAGAAATTTGTTGGTTTGATGAATGATTACCTTCCAACACCAGATGTCAAAGAGTACATTGTAACTCCAGCAGTTGCAGAAAATGGTTCAGCGACCCTTGGAAACTTTGCCTTGGCAAAACAAGTATCTGAAAAATAAGCTGGTTGCTATTTTATTTCAAAAAAGATGTCCCTATATTAGAATGTCATAAAAATAGGCTCAGCAACTATAAATATAGTTACTGAAGAACCTTCAGGCAAGGAAGGGATGTGCAGCTTGCTAGAAGAACCTAGTTTTTGTGTTAGGTTGGAGATATAACTTGTAAAGCAAGTTACCTTCGCAGAGTATAGCACGTCGAAAGTGCCGATGTATCAATACTAATTCAAAAGAATAAAGCTATAGAATAGAGCTTGGATTTATATACCTAGGCTCTATTTTTATATTCAAAAAACCTTGAGCTTGGCTCAAGGGGAAGGAGTTTATTAATTATAGTGTTTAAATAGAGAGTGTGTAGCCTTGTGGACATAACGGGCAGTTTCCGCGTTGTTCATTGTGTACAGGTGGACACCAGCTACATCGTTGGTCACTAAGTCGACAATCTGATCAACTGCGTAAGCTAAGCCAGCTGCACGAAGTGACTCAGGATTGTGCTCATATTTTTCCAAGATAACTTTAAATTTACGTGGTAAGCGAATGTTCTCGCAGGTTTTCAAGAGACGAAGTGCCTGATTCCTGTTGATGATAGGCATAATACCTGCTATAATCGGCACTTCGATGTCCGCTAGAGAGCATTTCTCTTGAAAGTCATAGAAGGCTTCGTTATCGAAGAAGAGTTGTGTCACCAAAGTTGAGCAACCAGCATCAACCTTCTTTTTCAAATTTTTGATGTCTGATACAGAGTTTTGGGACTCAGGGTGACCTTCTGGATAACAAGCTCCAATGATGTCAAAATGTGGAGCCTCTTCTTTGATAAAGGAAACGAGATCCGTTGCATATTGGAAGTCCTCTTTGGGCGGAAGTCCGTCAATAATATCTCCACGCAGGGCTAAAATCTGATGGACACCGACCTCATCAAGTGAGCGAAGGACAGATTTGACCTTTTCTTTGGTTAGATAGGCAGCGGGTAGATGAGCAATAGTTGGAATATCTAACTCGTTGCGGACATGGTTAGCCAACTTGACGGTCGTTTCTTCAACATTTAAGTTGTTATTACTACAGGTAACGCTGATAAAATGAGGGGCCAAACCTTGCATCTCATTGAGGGCTTGGAGTATCTTTTCATTGCCTACTTCTGGTTTTGGAGGGAAAATTTCAAATGATAGACTTGGGGTTTGACCAATCATAAATTAGAGTTCCTTTCTGGCTGCCTTAGCTGCTTGGGTCAAGTGGATAAGGCTAGCTTTTGTTTCTGATTCGCCACGCGTTTTAAGACCGCAGTCTGGGTTAATCCAAACTTTTTCTTTCGGTACTTTTGCAAGGATGGCTTGGATAGTGTGTGCAATTTCATCAACTGCAGGTACACGTGGAGAGTGGATATCATAGACACCAGGACCTACCTGAGTTTGGAAGTTCTTAGCCTTGAGTTCATCGAGGATGACTAGATTTGAACGGCTAGCTTCAAAGGAGATAACGTCCGCATCCATGTTGTCGATGGCAGGAATGATGTCTGTAAATTCGCTATAGCACATGTGAGTATGAATTTGTGTGTCTGGTGCAACAGTTGAGTGAACCAAACGGAAGGCAGGAATTGCCCAGTCAAGATACTCGCTATACCAGTCGCTACGGCGGAGTGGCAATTTTTCACGAAGAGCAGCTTCGTCGATTTGGATAATTTTAATTCCAGCTGCTTCAAGGTCGAGAACTTCTTCCTTGATAGCAAGGGCAATTTGAAGGGTTGATTCTTTGATAGAGATATCTTCACGTGGGAATGACCAGTTGAGGATGGTTACAGGACCTGTCAACATTCCTTTGACTGGTTTGTTGGTACGGCTTTGTGCGTAGCTTGACCATTTAACCGTAATTGGGTTCAAGCGTGTCACATCGCCCCAGATGATCGGTGGTTTAACCCCACGCATACCGTAGGATTGTACCCAACCGTTTTTACTGAAGAGGTAGCCAGACAGGTTTTCACCGAAGTATTCTACCATGTCGTTACGCTCGAACTCACCGTGTACAAGCACATCGAAATCAACTTCTTCCTGCCACGCTATCCATTCGTCTGTCTGTGCTTTGACAAAGGTATCGTATTCTTCTTCTGAGATGTTTCCTTTGCGGAAGGCTAGGCGTGTGCTACGAACTTCCTTGGTTTGAGGGAAGGAGCCGATAGTAGTTGTTGGAAGAAGTGGTAGGTTCAATTTTTCGCGTTGAATGACTTCACGTTCCGCAAAGACTGGAAGGCGAGTGTAGTCTGCATCTGTCAAACCTGCCAAGCGGTCTGCAAGTGCTGCATCACGACCAACACGCTCAAGGGCAAAGAGTTCCTTGTTAGCAGTGAGAGCAACTTCGCCTTGACCGTTACGGATGGCATCCAAATCACGCAATTCGCTCAATTTTTCAACAGCAAAGGCGAAATGGTTGAGGATAGCTGGTTCAAAGTCCTCATTAGCTGTTGTAAATGGTACATGAAGTAGAGAGCAAGAAGTAGTTAAAACGACATTTTCAGCTGGGATGGCCTCAAGTACAGCCAGGCTCTTTTCATAGTTGTTGCGCCAGATGTTCTTACCGTTGACAATACCAGCGTAGAGGGTCTTATCAGCCGGGAAGCCTGTTGCAACAAGTGCAGCAGTTTCCTTACCTTCTACAAAGTCAAGACCGATGGCATCAACTGGGAGGCTGGTTAATTCTGTGTAAATATCACGAATATCGCCGAAGTAGGTTTGGATAAGGACTTGCAAGCCTTTCTTATCTGCCAAGAGTGTTTGGTAGATGTTTAGGAAAAGGGATTTTTCTTCTGCAGTCAAATCCTTGACTAAGCTAGGCTCATCTAGCTGGATTTTTTCAGCACCGAGCTCTGCCAATTTTTCAAAGACTTGTCCGTAGGCTGCAACTAAGCTGTCAGCGAAATCCGTAGCAGTTAAACCTTCTTCAAAATCAGTTAATTGTAAGAGTGTGAAGGGACCAATCAAAACTGGGCGAGTAATGATGCCCAAGTCTTTTGCTTCTTGGAATTCATCGAAAATCTTATGACCTGCTAGTTTAATCTCAGTGTCTTTTTCGATGGCAGGAACGATATAGTGGTAGTTGGTGTTGAACCATTTTTTCATTGGTCTAGCACGAACGTCCCCCTTGTCTCCTTGATAGCCACGCGCAAGGGCAAAGTATTTTTCAAGGTCTGTCAATTCAAGCTCCTGAACTGCTTTTGGTACGATGTTGAAGAGAACAGCTGCATCTAAAACATTGTCATAGTGTGAGAAGTCGTTGCTTGGGATTTCAGTAATGCCAGCTTCTTTAACAATAGTCCAGTGCTTGGCACGCAAGTCTTTAGCTGCCGTCAAAAGTTCTTCCTGTGGAATTTCATTTCTAAAGTATTTTTCAGTGATAAATTTTAATTCGCGGTTTTCGCCGATACGTGGGAAGCCGATAATCGTTGTTGTCATGGGATTTCCTCCAAAAATATTTCTATGCTCATATCCTAACAGAAAAAATACCTCTTGTATAATTGTAAAAAATTAGAAGTTGTTATAGTTTTTGGTTATAACAATATTAGTCTTTATCATATGTTTGAAATGTCTACTATAAAATGTCTTTCATTTTCACTTCAAATCGTTGGGGATTAGAGTGGATTGTTTTGCTATAGTTTTTTTCAATGACTTCATAAATTTTATATATTGAGCAAAGTTGCAAATTCTTGATAGACTAGTACTACTTTTTGAAATTGGAGGAAGTGTTATGAAGAAGAAGTGGCTAACAGGCTTATTATCTACAGTAGCGGTACTAACATTGGCAGCATGTGCTAGTAGCGGTTCATCAACTGCAACATCAGGTTCAAACTCAACTGCCGATACGGAAACTTTTACTTATGCAATCAATGGAGATCCTAGTTCGACAAACCCAATCAACACTAGTGACCGTTGGGGCTTGACTTTAACAAATTTTATATACTCTCCACTTATTCGTGTTGAGGCAGATGGTACTTATGTAAATGAATTGGCAGATTCTTATGAAGTTGCCGAAGATGGTCTAAGTATCACCGTTAAACTCCGTCAAGATGTCAAGTGGTCTGATGGGGAAAGTTTTAATGCTGATGATGTCATCTTTACTTATGAACAAAAAATTAAAAAGGAAAATGGTGGTTCAGATGGTCTTTATATAAATGATCAACCAGTTAAACTTGAAAAGTTGGATGATTACACGGTTAAATTCGTTCTTCCAGCTGTTTCTGCACCAGCCTTGGACAATATTGTTACGGAAACTTACATTATTCCACAACATATTTTCAAGGATGAGGCAGACTTCTCAGCAAGCCAATTGACAGCGACACCAGTCGGAACTGGTCCGTACAAGTTTGTAGAATACAAGCATGGTGAATATATCAAACTTGCTGTTAATGAGTACTACTACAAGGGAGAAGCTGAAATTGATAACCTTGTCTTACGTATTATTGAAAGTGCTGATACGACTAAAGTAGCCTTACAAACTGGTGAAGTGGACGCGGCATTTGTCCTTCCTTCTGATATTCAAGATTTGAGTACGGATACTATCACAACCTATGCCTATAGTGAGAATCGTGTCGGTTACCTTGGTCTCAATACTTCGACTGAAGAATTGAAGGATGTGAAAGTTCGTCAAGCCTTGCTATTTGCCTTAAATAAAGAAGAGTTTAACCAAGCTGCTTACTTGGATAAAAAATACTATGAAAATCCATATTCATTCTTGCCAGTTGCTAATCCATATGTGACCGAAGATGTTGAAAAATATGAGCAGAATCTGGAAAAAGCAAAACAACTTTTATCTGAAGCAGGTGTTAGCAATTTGACTTTAAATCTTGGTTATACAGGTTCTGATGCAGCTCAAACCTTACAGGCTACCTTAATTCAACAACAATTGTCAGCTATTGGTGTGACGGTTGAGTTGGCTGGTGGCGACTCTACAGCTCTCTTTACAGAGTTGAAAAAAGAAGGTTCAACAGCTTATGACCTCTTCTTGGGTGGCTATATCATGGGAAATGACCCAGATCAATATGCTCGCCTATTTAAAACAGGTGGAGCTTCAAACTACTTCAAATTGTCTTCTAACGAAGTTGACAGCCTCTTTGAACAAGGAGCTGTTGAATTGGACCAAACGAAACGTGAACAAATCTATGATGATTTGCAAGCGACACTGGCTGACCAAGCTGCTATCTACCCAATCGTTGATAACAAGAAAGTGTTGGCGGTGAACAATCGTGTGAAAAATGTTGAAGAAGCTGGTTTGATTCCAATTTATACATTTGAAGATCCGTCGAAGTTAACAATTGAATAGTCTTTGCATGCTGGTATGACCAGCAAAGAGGAGAGGGAGTGGCAAAAAATGGAAACTCCTCCCCTCTTTTTCGTGTTTTTGGAGGATATATGTTTCGATATATTGTAAAAAGAATCTTGCAGGCAATTCCCCTCTTGCTGCTGATTTCTTTTATTGTCTTTTCTTTGATTCAATTGGCACCGTTTGATGTCATTGATTCGATGACAACGCCAAATATGAGTCAAGAACAAATTGATTTATTAAAGGTAAAATATGGTTTGGATCAACCGTTCCTTGTTCAATACGCTGTCTGGCTGAAGGGATTACTGACAGGAGATTTAGGTTTTTCACTAATGACTCAACACTCGATTGGAGTTGATTTGGCTGAAAAAATTCCCAACACCATTTCATTGGTCTTGCCTGCATATGTGACGGCCCTAATCCTAGCGATTATTCTGAGTTTACTTGCGGCATCCCAAAGGGGTAAATGGGTGGATAAGTTCATTGATGCCTTTGCTTCTGTAGGAATTGCAGTCCCGACCTTCTGGTTTGCCATGATTTTAATTTACTTTTTTGGATATAAATGGCAGGTCTTTCCATTTATTGGGATGTATACCTTGGGAAAAGAAGGAAACCTTCTTGATTTTCTGGCACATTTTACCTTACCCTATGTGACCTTGACTATGGCATTCCTACCAGAGTTGATTCGGTTTATCCGAGCCTCAGCAATTGTAGAGGTTGAAAAAGATTATGTAACCGTTCAAGAGGCTTTCAAAGCCAGCCGATTTGAGATATTTGGGAAACATGTGGCCCGCAATGTTTTGATTCCTATTGTGACTCAAATAGGGATGGCCTTGCCGATGCTGGTAACAGGTGCTATCATTACAGAAACCATTTTTGCATGGCCGGGAGTTGGTCCTTATTTGACAGCAGCTACTAAGAGTTTGGACTATCCAGTGATTATGGCAGTCATGCTCTTGTCAGCTACCTTAGTTATTCTAGGGAATCTCTTATCAGATATTCTCTATGCTGTGGTGGATCCGCGTATTTGGAAAGGAGGAGAAGGTCAATGATTTTGAAGCAATTTAAGGAGACTGTAAAGAGTTCGCCCCTCTATTTATTCTCGATTTTGTTCATTCTTTTTCTACTATTTTTATCCTTGATTGCACCACTGATCCCGATAGATCCAAATGTGACCAACGTAAGTCAGATGAACCAGGGTCCTAGTGCAGCGCATTGGTTTGGTACAGATCAGGTGGGCCGTGATTACTTCATTCGAGTGATTTATGGTGGTCGCATTTCACTCTTGGTTGGTTTATTGGCAATGACTGCATCAGTGACAATCGGTAGTCTTGTCGGTATTACATCAGGCTATCTTGGAGGAAAATGGGATAATGCTATTATGCGGTTTGTCGATGTGCTATCATCCATACCTTGGTTGGTTTTAGTTATCGTCCTCAGCGTCTTTCTGAAACCAGGATTGACTACGATTATCATTGTAATAGGTGGATTTTCTTGGATGAGTATTGCTCGGATGTTGCGTGCTGAAACATTGAAAGCTAAAGTGGCGGATTATGTTGGGTATGCTGCCTTTATTGGTTTAAAGAAACCAGTGATTGTCTGGCGGCATATCTTTCCAGCAATCCTTCCGACTTTGATTGTGACCGCTTCAACTAGTATTTCATCAGCTATTATGACGGAATCAGCCCTCAGCTTCTTAGGAATGGGGATTCAACAACCTCTAGCATCCTGGGGAAGTCTCTTGCAAAATGCCCAGTCTACCTTGCAGAGTGCTCCTCATATGGCAATATTGCCTGGACTTTTTATCCTCTTGACCATTTATTCATTTAACAATATCGGTGATCTGATACGGGATTGCCTTGAAAGAGAGGTCTACTAATGTCAAAGCAGCTAGTCGAAATACGTAACCTCACCATTGTCAATCAAAAGAGAAATGGACAATCGATACTGGTGAAGGGGATTGACCTGTCTATTCCCAAAGGAAAAATTGTAGGTATTGTTGGAGAGTCTGGTTCAGGTAAGAGCTTGTCGATGAAGTCTCTGATGGGCATTTTACCAAAAGGTTTGGAAGCAAGCTATGATCGATTTGAGATGAATGGTCAGCAAGTCGTAAATCCAAAGCTACTTTCCTTATCGATGATTTTTCAAGATCCAATGACCTCCCTTAATCCCTTGCGGACAGTAGGTTTTCATTTGCAGGAAGTTTTAAGACGTTTTCAACCTAAGTTAACCAAGGAAGAACGGGACAGAACTATCCATGAAATGTTGGAAAAGGTGGGAATTCCTAATCCAGAATTACGTCTCAAGCAGTTTCCTTTTGAATTTTCAGGAGGTATGCGTCAAAGGATCATGATTGCCATGGCCTTGTTGACCAAGCCGGATTTGTTAATCGCAGACGAGCCAACAACAGCATTAGATGTAACCATTCAGGCTCAAATCTTGGCCTTGCTCAAAGAATTACAGGAACAGTTGGGGTTGACAGTTGTGATAGTGAGTCATGATTTCAGTGTTATTGCTGGAATCTGCGACTTGGTTTATGTCATGAGGAATGGATTGGTTGTGGAACACGGAACGGTTGATTCTATCTTTTCACAACCCTTACACGCATATACCCAGTCACTATTAAGAGCGGCTCGTTTGGAAGCCAGTCTTGGGGCGGTTTTAGCCGACTCCGAAGATAGTCAGTTGATTCAAGTTAGTCCAGGACATTGGGTTAGAAAGGAGGAGAAGAATGGATAAGGAAGTTCTAGTACAGGTTTCGGATGTGAGCAAAACTTACTCTAAGAAGAATTGGTTTGGGCAAGAGCAACGTGTCGATGCTTTGACCGGTGTAAATGTGTCTATTTATAAAGGTGAGACACTTGGTCTGGTTGGTGAATCAGGCAGTGGCAAGTCAACACTTTCGAAAATTGTCTTAGGGTTGGAAAGTGCTAGTCAAGGACGAGTTGATTTTCCGGGTTTGACGCTAGAAGAATTAAATAATCAGGCCCTGCAGGTTATTTACCAGGATCCCTATTCTTCACTCAATCCCTATTTATCAGCCTTGGAGTTAGTCAAAGAGCCGCTTTATTCACTCCCAAAGAAAGAGGCGGAAGAGAGGGCCTTGGCTATATTGAAACGGGTGGGTATAGAAGGGGATGCCGTACATAAACGCCCAAAATCTTTTAGTGGTGGTCAACGCCAGCGAATTGGCATCGCTCGTGCAGTTGTTTCACATCCAGAATTTATCGTCTGTGATGAACTAACTTCGGCACTTGATGTGTCGATACAGGCGACCATACTGGATTTGTTGAATCAGCTACAAGAGGATTTAGGACTGACCTATCTCTTTATTTCTCATGATTTAAACTTGGTACGCCAATTTGCAGATCGCATTGCGGTCATGTACAAGGGAAGCTTGGTTGAAATTGGACCAGCACAGGATATTTTCCAAAATCCCCAACATCCCTATACTCGTTACCTCTTGCAATCCAATCTGAGCCTTGATCCACAGGAGGCACGTGCTCAGTTGCAAGAGCTATCTCAAACTGGGCATATAAAGGATTTTGTAACAGATGGTGTATGGACTCAGGTGGATAAGGAGCATTTTGTACTAAAGGCAACTGATAAATAATTTTTATCAGCCCATAAAAGTTCTATATTAGACTGGCTTAGTTAGACATGTTACAATATATAAAATCACAGAAAGGAGTTTCTTATGGGAAAGGTGATTATTGGTATTTCAGGAAATGAGCAAGAATTTCCAACTAAATCTGGTCGCATATATGTAACGGTAGCGCGTGAATTGGCAGATAGTGTCCGTCAGGCTGGTGGTGTGCCAATGGTTATTCCTATGGGAACTCCTGATCTAGCTAAAGACTATATCGATATGATTGACAAGTTGATTTTGTCAGGTGGTCAGCATGTGGATCCAAGTCTCTACGGTCAAAAACGCTTGATTGATAGTGATGATTACCTCTTGGAACGTGATGCATTTGAGTTAGCTTTGATTGAAGAGGCCCTTCGGCAAGGAAAACCTATTTTTGCCGTTTGCCGTGGTATGCAGTTGCTCAATGTTGCTCTAGGTGGTAGTTTAGAGCAGGAAGTGGCTGATCATTGGCAAGAGGGTATCGCGGGAACTTCACATCGTTTACAGGTTAAACCAAAGAGTCGTGTCAGTCAGTTGTTCTCTCAAGGTAGCTCCATTAATTCTTTCCATCATCAGCGAATTAAAGATTTGGCCCCAGGTTTGGTGGCAACTGGACTAGATCCACGAGATGGAACCATTGAGGCCTACGAAAGCAAGGGGAAACAAGCCTTGTTTGGTATTCAATGGCACCCAGAATTTCTCTACAATGACTGCAAGCAGCATAGAGACTTGTTTCAGTATTTGGTGGATGTGTTTTAACGAGGGAAATGACTTCCCTCTTTTTATTATCGATGCTTATAATTGCAAGGGTATTTGTTATAAAAAATAGTTATAACGGTTTATAAAAAAAGCCAATTAGCCAGATAGTATTTTCTGTGTTAAGATAGATTCAGTTCAAAAATTAAGGAGATACATTTATGAAATTAAAAAAATTGTTTAGTTTAGCAGCAGCAGCCTTGTCAGTAGGTGTACTTGCTGCATGTGGTAGCTCGTCTTCTAGTTCTTCATCTGATTCTTCAGCAACAACTGTTCGTGTAGGTGTGATGAGCTTGAGCGATTCTGAGCAAGCCCGTTGGGATAAAGTTCAAGAAATTCTTGGTGATGAAGTGAAATTGGAGTTCACTCAATTTACAGATTACTCACAGCCGAACAAGGCAGTAGCTGAAAACGAAGTAGACATCAACGCCTTCCAGCACTATAACTTCTTGAATAACTGGAATGAAGAAAATGGTGAAGACTTGGTTGCTATTGCAGATACTTATATCGCACCAATCCGTCTTTACTCAGGTACAGCTGATGGAAAAAACAAGTACACGAAAGTGGAAGAAATTCCAGATGGTGCCGAAATTGCGGTTCCAAATGACCCAACAAACGAAAGCCGTGCCCTTTACCTTCTTCAAGCAGCTGGTTTGATCAAGGTTGGTGTATCTGGTACAGAATTGGCAACGATTGCTGATATTACTGAAAACAAGAAAAACTTGAAAATTACTGAGTTGGATGCAAGCCAAACAGCAAGCTCACTTAGCTCAGTTGATGCAGCGGTTGTAAACAACACCTTCGTATTGGAAGCTGGTTTGGATTACAAAAATGCCCTTTACAAAGAGCAAAAAGATGAAAATTCAAAACAATGGTATAACTTGATTGCAGCTCGTAGTGATTGGGAAAAATCAGAGCAAGCTGGAGCGATTAAGAAAATTGTTGCTGCTTACCACACAGATGAAGTTCGTGAAGTTATTGAAACAACATCTGACGGTATGGATGAGCCAGTTTGGTAAAATGCAAATAGGTCGAGGACTGGACAAAATTGTTCAGCCCTCTATCTGTTTTTATAGAGGTAAGAAAAATCTCTTAACCAGAGTCAGAAATACGAGAAAATTTTTGATTTTGGTTAGCAGATTTGATTGATTTTCATTGAGTATGAGGAAGAAGTATGGCAGATAGTAAAATTCAAGCCTTTGAAAATGATGCGATTATTCAGCACTATTTTGAAAAGTTGAAGGTATTGATTTCAAAGAAATCTATTTTTGCTCAACAGATTGGTCTCTTGGATGTGGCGACTTACTTGAAAGAGATGTTTGAAGAAGCTGGGGCGGAGGTTATTCTAGATGACAGTTATGCAGCACCTTTTGTCATGGCTAAGTTTGCAGCGACAGTCCCAAATGCCAAAACTTTGATTTTCTATAACCACTACGATACAGTGCCAGCAGATGCCGATCAGGTCTGGGAGAAGGGGAACCCCTTTGAATTGACCATTTCCGATGGCTATATCTATGGTCGCGGGGTAGATGATGATAAGGGGCATATCACAGCTCGTCTGTCAGCCTTGAAAAAATACCTGGCTAGACAAAACGGTCATTTGCCAGTCAATGTAATCTTTATTATGGAAGGGGCAGAGGAGTCAGCTTCTGTTGACTTGGATAAGTACCTTGCCAAATACAAGGAAGACTTGCTTGGAGCTGACTTGTTGGTTTGGGAACAAGGGCATCGCAATAGCCTGCATCAGCTAGAGATTGCTGGGGGAAACAAGGGAATTGTGACCTTTGATCTTCAGGTCAAATCAGCTGACTTGGATATTCATTCTTCCTTTGGTGGTGTCATTGATTCTGCAAGCTGGTATTTATTATCAGCGCTTCAATCCATGCGGGCTGCAGATGGACGAATTCTAGTAGAGGGCATTTACGAGCAGGTACAAGAGCCAAATGAGCGTGAATTGGCCTTGGTAGAGGAATTTGCACTGGCGACCAATCAGTCTATGAAAGACATTTATGGCTTGACCCTACCAACCTTGGTAGAAGACCGTCGTGAATTTCTGAAGCGTTTGTATTTTGAGCCGTCAATTACTATTGAAGGTTTGTCAACAGGCTATCTTGGTCAAGGTGTCAAGACCATTATTCCAGCTCAGGCTTCTGCAAAAATGGAGGTCCGTCTGGTTCCTGGTTTGGAGCCACACGATGTTTTGGACAAGATTCGCCAGCATTTGGACAAGCATGGATTTGACAAAGTTGAGGTTATCTTCACTTTGGGGGAAATGAGCTACCGAAGTGATATGTCCCATCCTGCCATTGTCAATGTGATTGAATTGGCTAAAAAATTGACGCCAGAAGGAGTTGCTGTTTTGCCGACTTCTCCTGGGACAGGCCCTATGCACACAGTTTTTCATGCTCTAGGTGTACCGATTGCGGGCTTTGGTCTGGGTAATGCTAACAGTCGCGACCATGCAGGTGATGAAAATGTCAGCATCGCTGACTACTATAGCCATGTTGAATTAGTAGAGGAGTTAATAGCAAGTTATGAGTAAGGAAATGATTAAGCTAGATAATATTGATGTAACTTTCCAGCAGAAAAAACGTACGATCGAAGCGGTAAAGGATGTGACCATCCATATCAATCAAGGGGATATTTACGGTATCGTAGGTTATTCTGGAGCTGGTAAATCTACCCTTGTCCGCGTCATCAATTTGTTGCAGGTTCCGTCTGCTGGTAAGATTACCATTGATGAGGATGTAATTTACGAGGGGAACAAGGTTACTTTGACCCCAGCTCAATTGCGGAGCAAACGCCGTGAGATTGGCATGATTTTCCAGCATTTCAATCTGATGGCGCAGATGACGGCAGAAGAAAACGTCGCCTTTGCCCTTAAGCATTCGGGTTTGAGCAAGGAAGAGAAGAAAGAAAAAGTTGCTAAGTTGTTGGACTTGGTTGGGCTCTCTGACCGTGCTGAAAACTATCCAGCTCAGTTGTCTGGTGGTCAAAAACAACGTGTTGCCATTGCCCGTGCCTTGGCCAATGACCCTAAAATCTTGATTTCTGATGAGTCAACTTCTGCCTTGGATCCGAAAACAACTAAGCAGATTTTGGCACTCTTGCAGGAATTGAATGAAAAATTGGGCCTGACCATTGTTATGATTACCCATGAGATGCAGATTGTAAAAGATATTTGTAACCGTGTGGCGGTTATGCAGGATGGTCGCTTGATCGAAGAAGGTTCAGTTTTAGAAATCTTCTCTCATCCAAAGGAAGAATTGACACAGGATTTCATCAAAACAGCAACAGGAATTGATGAGGCCCTGGTGAAAATTTACCAGCAGGATATTGTTCAGAATTTACCTGAGAACAGTATTTTGGTGCAACTCAAGTATGCTGGTTCCAACACGGATACTGCAATTGTCAATGATTTGTATAAATTCTATCAAGTATCTGCCAATATTTTGTATGGCAATATTGAAATTTTGGACCATACACCAGTCGGTGAGATGGTGGTGATCTTATCAGGAGAACCTGGTCAGTTGCACCGTGCGATTGAGGCAGTGACGGAGGCGCGTGTGGAAGTGACGATTTTGAAAGGAGCGAACTAGATGTTAGAATGGATTCAAACGAATTTTCCAGATATTTATAAATTGGGCTGGGATGGTCAGACAGGTTGGTTAACACATTTTAATTTGACCCTCTATATGACCTTTGTTTCCTTTGCTTTCGGTGGATTTATGGGCTTGGTGTCTGGTTTGTTCTTGGTCTTGACGGGTCCACGTGGGATTATTGCCAATAAGACGGTTTATTGGATTTTGGATAAGGTAGCTTCTATCTTCCGTGCCATTCCTTTTATTATCTTGTTGGCAGCTATTGCTCCTTTGACAAAAATTATTGTTGGGAAAACCATTGGTACAGAGGCGGCTTTGGTGCCTCTAGCCCTGTCAGTCTTTCCCTTCTTTGCCCGTCAGGTTGAAGTGGTCTTGTCAGAATTGGACCGTGGTGTCATTGAGGCAGCTCAGGCTTCCGGTGCTACCTTCTGGGATATAGTCCTAGTCTATCTGCGTGAGGGGCTGCCAGACTTGATTCGTGTGACAACTTTTGCTTTGGTTTCATTGGTTGGCTACACTGCCATGGCAGGAGCTATCGGAGCAGGTGGTTTGGGACAGGTTGCACTCTCCTATGGCTACTTGCGCTACAATGATGATGTGACTTTTTTAGCAACTCTTTTGATTTTGGTTATCATCTTTGCCATTCAATTCATTGGTGATTTCTTGACCAGGAAGATTAGTCATAGATAGTTGCCACGATTTTCTAGACAAATACTGTTTTTTCTGCTACAATACTAAGCATGAAAGAAGGTTGTTTCAAAAACCTGTCTAGCGAGCTTGGGAGAGTGAAAGCCAAGCCAGTCTTGAAATAATTGGCGCTTTCCCAGTCGTGATCATATCCGACTCAATTAGAATCATACAAATGAAGTAATAAATTAGGGTGGAACCGCGTTCTCAACGCCCCTATGTCTGTTGACAGGGGAAGAGAATGTGGTTCTTTTTCTGTTTTACCAGAGATGAAAGAGAAGATATGAAGAATTTTTATCTAGTGGATAGCCAAGAACAGCTGTTTAACTATCAGCAATTTGTCTCAAAATACGAGGTAAAATGGCATGACTATATCCATTTTCTAAGGAAGGAATATCAAGTTCGTGATTTGCCCCAAGCCCTTATCTGGGCAAATGAAGAAGCCGCAAGAAAATTACTTGGCCAAAGTCCCGTACCAGCCTACACTAATGATATCCGCATGGTCATGACACCAGACTTAGCAGTTTGGAAAAAGATTTACCAGCATCAACTAGATAGCTACGAGAACAGCCCAGACTTGCAGACATTGAGTGCTCACTACAAAGGTTTGTCGGAAAATCATCTGTTGCAAATTATCGGTCATGAGCTGGCGCATTGGTCAGACCTTTTTCTGGATGACTTTGCGGACTATGATGCAAACATCTGGTTTGAAGAGGGCATGGTCGAGTACATCAGCAGACAGTATTTTTTGACAGAAGAAGAGTTTGCTCAAGAGCGGTTCTGTAATCAGCTCTTGGTTGACCTCTTTCAAGAAAAACACGGCTGGCATTCCTTGGATGCTTTTGGAAAATCCACTTACGAAGGAGATTACGCGAGTATTTTTTACGAGTACTGGCGAAGTTTTCTCACCATTGACCAGTTAGTAGAGAAAGTAGGTTCGGTCCAAGCACTTTTTGAAACCTATCATAAATGGGCGCAGTCAGACCAAAGCATTTCGCTACTCAACTGGTTTGTGCAGGAAGAATTATTAGAAAAAGAAATTTAAAAAGAAACAGGAGTAACTTATGGCAAAAAAACTTACATTTCACTTGGTCAAGGTTTCTAAAATCTGACGCTTTAAGAAGCCAACGGCAATCGCTGTAGCGACTTGCCTAGACCAAGTACTAGTTTCACTCCTTAAAAAATATCGTTTTAAGGAGTGAAACGTCGCACAACTATTTATAGAAAGAGGAAATATATGTCTAAAAAATTAACATTCCAGGAAATTATCCTGACCTTACAACAATTTTGGAATGAGCAGGGGTGCTTGCTCATGCAGGCCTATGATACGGAAAAGGGTGCGGGGACTATGAGCCCTTACACCTTCTTGCGTGCCATCGGTCCTGAGCCTTGGAATGCGGCTTATGTTGAGCCTTCACGTCGTCCAGCAGATGGTCGTTACGGGGAAAATCCAAACCGTCTCTATCAGCACCACCAATTCCAAGTGGTTATGAAACCGTCGCCTTCTAATATCCAAGAACTCTACTTGGAGTCTTTGGAGCGTTTGGGAATCAATCCTTTGGAGCACGATATTCGTTTCGTTGAGGACAACTGGGAAAATCCGTCAACAGGTTCAGCTGGTCTGGGCTGGGAAGTTTGGTTGGACGGTATGGAAATTACGCAGTTTACCTATTTCCAACAGGTCGGTGGCTTGGCGACAGGTCCAGTCACAGCCGAAGTAACTTATGGTTTGGAACGTTTGGCTTCTTATATCCAAGAAGTTGATTCCGTTTACGACATCGAGTGGGCGGACGGCGTTAAATACGGGGAAATTTTCATCCAACCAGAATATGAGCATTCAAAATATTCCTTTGAAGTGTCAGACCAGGATATGCTCCTTGAAAACTTCACTAAGTTTGAAAAAGAAGCCGAGCGGGCTTTGGAAGAAGGCTTGGTCCACCCAGCCTTTGACTATGTGCTCAAATGCTCTCACACCTTTAACCTGTTGGATGCCCGTGGAGCTGTGTCTGTAACCGAGCGTGCAGGCTACATTGCCCGTATCCGTAACCTTGCCCGTGTCGTTGCCAAAACCTTTGTGGCAGAGCGGAAAAAACTCGGTTTCCCACTTTTAGATGAAGCAACACGAGCAGAATTGTTGAAGGAGGACGCAGAATAATGACAAAGAATTTACTTGTAGAACTTGGCTTGGAAGAAATTCCTGCCTACATCGTAACCCCATCCATGCACCAGTTGCGTGACCGCATGGCGACTTTTTTGACAGACAATCGCTTGGCTTTTGATAGTATTGATGTCTTTTCAACACCACGCCGCTTGGCTGTTCGTGTGCGTGGTTTGGCGGACCAGCAGACTGACTTGACCGAAGACTTCAAGGGTCCTGCTAAGAAGATTGCCTTGGATGCAGACGGAAACTTCACTAAAGCTGCAGAAGGCTTTGTCCGTGGCAAAGGCTTGACGACAGCTGACATCGAGTTCCGCGAAATCAAGGGCGAAGAGTATGTATATGTGACCAAGCATGAGGCGGGTCAGCCAGCTAAGGCCGTCTTGGCGGGCATTCCAGAGGTCTTGAAGGCTATGACCTTCCCTGTCAGCATGAACTGGGCGTCCAACAAATTTGCCTACATCCGCCCTGTCCACACCTTGACCGTTCTCTTGGACGATGAAGCATTGGATATGGATTTCTTGGACATTTCATCAGCTCGCATCAGCCGTGGTCATCGTTTCCTTGGAAATGAAACCGAGATTGCAAGTGCAGATTCTTACGAGGCAGACTTGCGTGCACAGTTTGTTATCACTGATCCCGCAGAGCGTCAAAATATGATTGTCGAGCAAATCAAGGCTATCGAGGACAAACACAATGTGACAGTTGAGATTGATGAAGACCTACTCAATGAAGTTCTCAACTTGGTCGAGTACCCAACTGCCTTCATGGGTTCTTTTGACACTAAATATTTGGAAGTGCCAGAGGAAGTTTTGGTAACTTCCATGAAAAACCACCAGCGCTACTTCGTGGTGCGTGATAAGTCTGGCAAGCTTTTGCCAAACTTCATCTCCGTCCGCAATGGGAATGACCAGTACCTTGACAATGTCATCAAAGGGAATGAAAAAGTCTTGGTTGCACGTTTGGAAGACGGCGAGTTCTTCTGGCGTGAAGACCAAAAACTCAAGATTGCCGACTTGGTAGAACGTCTCAAAGTCGTGACCTTCCATGAGAAAATCGGCTCACTTTACGAGCACATGGAACGCACCAAAGTCATCGCAGAAAAACTGTCTGACTTGGCTGGCTTGTCTGTGGATGAGAAAGCAGATGTGGCACTTGCAGCGGACATCTACAAGTTTGACCTCTTGACAGGCATGGTCGGCGAGTTTGATGAACTGCAAGGGATTATGGGGGAGAAGTATGCCCTTCTTGCAGGGGAAAAACCTGCGGTGGCAGCAGCAATCCGTGAGCACTACTTGCCAAACTCTGCAGAAGGCGAATTGCCTGAGAGCAAGGTTGGTGCGGTCTTGGCATTGGCTGATAAATTTGATACCCTCCTATCCTTCTTCTCAGTTGGCTTGATTCCTTCTGGCTCAAACGACCCTTACGCTCTTCGTCGTGCAACACAGGGTATCGTGCGAATCTTGGAAGCATTTGGTTGGGAAATTCCATTGGATCAGTTGATTGCGGAGTTGTACAGCTTGAACTTTGCCAGCTTGACTTATGACAATCAGCCAGCTGTGATGGACTTTATCCGTGCCCGCGTTGAGAAGATGATGGATAAGGCCATTCCGAAAGACATCCGTGAGGCTGTGCTTGCAAGCTCAACCTTTGTGGTCAGACTGCAACTGGCAGCCAGCTCTGCTATTTTCCAAAAATCAAAAGAGGCTGACTACAAGGAAGCCGTGGAAAACTTGTCACGGGTCTTCAACTTGGCTGAAAAGACGGAGGCGATTGCGATTGACGAGGTACTCTTTGAAAATGACCAGGAGAAAGCCCTTGCTGCTGCAGTGGCAGGATTGGAGTTGACGGAAGACATGGCGGGCAACTTGGACAAGCTCTTTGCTCTCAGTCCAGTCATCGCGGCCTTCTTCGACAATACCATGGTTATGGCAGATGACGCAGCGGTCAAAGCCAACCGTTTGGCAGTGCTGAAAACCTTGGCGGATAAGGCAAGTGCTGTGGCGGTCTTCAATCTCTTGAATAGCAAGTAGGAGGCGGACATGGAACAAGCAAAAATTGATCGCATCAATGAACTGGCCCGCAAGAAAAAGGCGGAAGGTTTGACAGAAGCTGAGTTGCAGGAACAAGCAGCTCTTCGTGAGGAGTACATCGAGGGCTACCGCCGTAGTGTGCGTGCCCACATCGAAGGTATCAAGGTTGTCGATGAAGACGGCAATGATGTGACACCTGAGAAACTCCGTCAAGTCCAACGTGAAAAAGGCTTGCACGGACGTAGCTTGGACGACCCAAATTCCTAAGAATAAGATTGCTAAAAAAAACAAGTAAAGACTAGGTTTTCTAGTCTTTTTTTGATATACTATTCAAAAGGAGGTTTGCTATGAGGAAAGTATGGAATTGGTTTGTGATTGGGCTTTCTATCCTATTAAGTTTTGTTGGAGCATGTTATTGTTTCATTGGTATGGAGGAACTGCTTCCTATTCAGTCGGATGAGGGCATCTTTTTGATTGTTGGTCTAGGTTATACCTGGTTTATGGGAACACTCTATCTGACCCTCATTCTTCATGAATTGGGACATGCCTTCTTTGGTTGGCTGACAGGTTTTGACTTGGTGGCACTTGGCTTGGGCAATCGTATATTGGTTAGGACTGACCAGGGCTGGAAATGGAAGAAAACAGTGATTGTGCAAGGAGCAGCGGCTCAGTATATCGGAGTCAAAAAAGATGAGAATGACCCTCGGGCAATTTTGATGTTTGCAGGTGGCCTGATTGTTCATCTTGTTCTAATCTTTCTTTTTGCTTTGATGGGAGTTTTGACGGGGAAGTGGGGGCTACCACTATCGCAAATTCTTCTCAATCTATCTTTATTCATTCTCAATGCCAACCCCTCTGGTTTCTTGGATGGTGCTAAGATACAAGAGTTGCGTGCTCATCCAGAATATAGTCTGCTGACCTATCGAGCTCTTCGACAAACAGCTCAAGTTATGGTGGATTCAACTGCAGCTAACTTGAGTGACTTTGTTTTGGATCTCCCAATCTTGCCAGGGCATTTGCCCCAAACGCATTACCTCAACTGGACTGAAGTCATGATTTTTAAGGGAGAGTATCGACAAGCCCAAGAGCGCTTGGAACAATTGATCGCCACATCCGATAATGATTACATCATCAAAGCAAGCAAGTTTATTTTGTTGGAAGTCTATATCTTGCAGGGGTTGGAAGATGAAGCTAGGGAGTTGGGTCAGGACAAACAGGTCAAGGCTCTGCTCAAGTACCCTATGGGAAATTACCAAGTCATAGCAGCCCTCTACCATCAGCGAATTACTAAAGACAGCAAAGCCTTGAAAAAATCTCTGGCTTTGGCGAAAAAAATGTTGCCAAACAGTCCACTCTTGGTTGATGAGCAGATTTATTATAGCAAGCTCTTGGCAGAAGTTGAGTTAGAAAGTCAATTGCCATAGTAGATTATTCTGACTAGTATTTGCGATATAATTTATGTTAAAATAGGTACGGAAAAAAATAGATAGGAAGGTTGGTCATGAAAAAACTGATGTCCACCTTGTTGGTACTTGCCTATGTTGCAATTGCTTATTTTTCGGTCTATGTACTTCCACACTATTATTTTGGTGCAATTATAGGAGCGGCAGGAGCAAGTCTTGGTACTAGTTTCAAACAGTTCAAGGAAGTGAAAGCTTTTCCTGATAAAGCCTTGTCGGCTTATTTTAAGAGGGATAAGAAAAAGGTAAGTAGTTTATTATTGGTCCTACTGGGAATATTCCTTTTTGTTAGCCTTGTGTTGGAATTTAATTGGCAATATGGCTTAGCTTTTGTAGTGGCGATCAGCTATGCTATGCTTTGGAATGTCCTTCATATCCAATTCTTACGAAAATATTATTTTAAGGCTATTCATCAACTCACTACAGTTGACAAAGAGCCCTTATTAGCTAGTATTCCTATATCTATTATACTACTTTGCATATGAAAAAGCCGTTAGAAATTAAATTCTAACGGCTTTGCCTTCAATCTGAATCGACGCATTGCATCGAGTTTTTAGAGTTATTTGGATAATTAAGTTTTTATTCATTTAATTATAGTATAGCAAACGAAATTAGAGCCAGAACATATGCAAGTATTTAAAATTTGAGATTTTTAAGCAAATTTTGGAGTGTGTTCACCGACACTTTTGTTTAAAGTTGTCCGTTTCTTAATCAAAAATAACATAATAAAACAGTCTCCAAACCTGAGAACTATGAAAAGAACACTCCTTGGTTTGCTAGATTCCAGTATTTTTTTCAAATTAAGATACTTAGAATAGAGTCTACATTATGTGTCTTTTTGTATTATTTTCTTTTAAAAAGGCTTTTTAGTTTTCTGAGAATTATTTGAATAAGGGTTGGTAGTTTGATCACACGGTCATTACCAATGTGCTGACGGGCAGCTTTTAAAATTTTCCCCGAGTCAGATGAGGCAAAGAGGAAACGGCTTTTTTCTGTATAGATTTCAAAATGCCGACTAACTTTTTTTTGGTGTACATTGGCTCCGATGGATTGAATGGAATCCCAGGGAATCTGGATATAGCGCTCGACGTTGCTGTCGGGATAAAATTCGATTGCTTTATCTCCGACTAAGAATTTTCCAACTTTACCACCAAAGCCCATGTAGGAAACACCGGTTGCTTGAACTTCTACTCGTGAATTTAAGGATTGTGCCATAGTTTTTTCTCTCTTTTCTAGGCTTTATTATACCATAAAACCCCGCGGGTGCGGGGTTATTGATTACATAATACCGAAGAAACGAGCGATGATACCGACGATGAAGAGACCGATAATCATTGTGATTGGTGTTACTTTCTTCTTAAGTAAGTGCATGCAGAGGAAAGTAAGGAGAAGTCCCATCAAACCAGGAATCAAGCTGTTCAACTGGCCTTGCAAGCTTTGTGCCTGAGTTGGGTAAAGGCTAAGTCCGCTGAGAGCATCACCCAAGATGCCTTGAAGCTCAGTACCTGTTACAGTGCCTTCAGGGAAGACGATGTAAGCACCTTCTGACAATTGTTTTGCAGGAAGATCAACGGTGAAGTTGATAGATACCCAACGTTGAACAAGAACGGCAAGGATGAACATACCAAGGATAGATGCACCTTTAGTAATGTCTTGAAGGATACCACCTGACATGTCTTTGGTAATTTCGCTACCAGCTTTGTAACCAAATTCTTGTGTGTACCATAGGAAAGCCATGCGGATTGCATTCCAACCAAAGAAGAAGATGATTGGACCCATGATGTTACCAGTGAGTGCAAGTGATGCGCCGAGGGCGCCGAGGATTGGGCGAACAGTAAACCAGAAGACTGGGTCACCGATACCAGCAAGAGGTCCCATCATACCGATTTTCACCCCTTGGATAGCTGTGTCATCGATAGCAGCACCGTTTGCGCGCTCTTCTTCAAGAGCAAGTGTTACACCTAGGATTGGTGAAGCAACGTATGGGTGAGTGTTGAAGAATTCCAAGTGGCGCTCAAGAGCAGCTGCTTGATCTTCTTTTTTTGTGTAGAGTTTTTTGATAGCTGGGATCATTGCATATGCCCAACCTAAGTTTTGCATACGCTCATAGTTCCAAGAACCTTGAAGGAAGGTTGAACGCCACCAAACTTTTTTACGATCATTTACGGAAAGTTGAATTTTTTCTGACATGGTTGAATCTCCCTTCTCTTAGTAGTCTTCAAGGATGTCGCCGATTGGGTCATTTGAACCAGCGTTACCACCATTACCTGAACCACCTTGTTTAGACAAGTTGAGGTAGATAAGAGCAATCGCTACACCAATAACACCAAGTGCGATAAGTGTTAATTCGCTGAGAGCAGCAAAGGCAAAACCGAGGGCAAAGAATGGCCATACTTCACGAGTTGCCATCATGTTGATAACCATAGCGTAACCTACGGCAACAACCATACCACCACCTACGGCCATACCACCTGATAACCAAGCTGGCATAGACTCAAGAACTGCTTGAACTGCCTCAGCTGGAATTGCTAGAAGAAGAGCTGCAGGAACTGCGATACGCAAACCTTGAAGGAGGAGTGCAAACAAGTGGTAACGTTCTACAGCAGCGAAGTTTGCATCTTTAGCAGCATTGTCAGCACCGTGAACCAAACCAACTGAGATAGTACGAACGATCATTGTAAGGAAAAGACCAGCTACGGCAAGAGGGATAGCTGTTGTTGTTGCAACGGCAATACCTTCAGTTGAGAAGTCGCCACCTTTGATCATGATGATTGCAGCAGCTACAGAAGCAAGAGCAGCGTCAGGAGCAACAGCTGCACCAATGTTTGCCCAACCAAGAGCGATCATTTGTAGGGAACCACCGAGCATAACGCCTGCAGCCAAGTTACCAGTTACAAGGCCGATAAGGGTACAAGCTACCAATGGTTGATGGAATTGAAATTCGTCAAGGATACCTTCAAGACCTGCGAAGAAGGCAACGATGACAACAAGAATTGCGGAAATAAGTGTAATATCCATGTTGAAATCCTTTCTTAAATCAGATTGTATTATTGAACGTTTGCCTTGTTGATTAACTCAAACAAGTCTTTCTTTGAATCGTTTGGAACTTTACGCACATCAAATTCAACGCCCAAGTCACGCAATTTTTCAAAGGTTGCAACGTCATCTTTGTCCATTGACAATACGTTGTTAACCATTGTTTTACCAGTTGAGTGAGCCATAGAACCGACGTTCAATTCTTTGATTTCTACGCCACCTTCGATTGCTTCAAGAGCTTCCTGTGGTGTTTCGAAGAGAATCAAGGCATGTGTGTTACCAAAGCGAGGGTCTTTAGAAACCTCAATCAATTTCTTGATTGGGACAACGTTCGCTTTCACGTTACCAGGTGCAGCTTGTTTGATAAGTTGTTTGCGCAATTCATCTTTAGCAACTGTATCTGAAGCAACGATGATACGATCTGCCTTAGAAGCAGGAGTCCAACCAGTCGCAACTTGACCATGCAAGAGACGAGTGTCGATACGAGCCAAGTTGATTTTCAGCTTGCCATCTCCGATAACAGTCCCTGGAGGGATTGCACCTTGTGGAGCAGTTGGTGCTGCTTCAGTTACTGGAGCAGCTTCTGCGGGTTGAAGTTCTTCTGGAAGAACCTTCACACCATCCTTGGCTTCTTTGATAATGTTTGCCGCAACTTCTTCCACGCCTGCTTCAGCGTTAATCATACGCTCTGTATAGGCTTGGATCAACATTGGCAAGTTGAGGCCTGTGATGATGGCAAACTTACGATTTGGGTTTTCACCAGCTACGCGGCTTGCTTGGTTAAATGGTGACCCACTCCAAAGGTCAGCTAACACCAAAACTTCATCATCGGCATCGAATGCGTCAACAGCAGCATTGAGCTTAGCGTATAAATCATCTGGTCCTTCACTTGGCATGAAAGTAACAACCTGTACTTTATCCTGTTCGCCAAAGATCATTGAACCTGACTGATGAATACCAGCAGCAAATTCGCCATGACTTGCAATAATGATTCCAATACTCATTATTGTTCCCCCTAAATTTTTTCTAGTTCTTTGAAATGCAAAGCAATGAATGGGCTTACATTTTTTGAACTTGTCTATTATAAAACGTTTTCAATGTTTTTGTCAAGCAAATTTGTATATAAAAAACAAAAATTTCCGAAATTTTCATGTATAAATTTCGGAAATATGATAAATAATATGTAAAACATATGAAAAAATGATAGGAAAGGTGTCTTAGTTTATAAGAAGAGTTTTTCCAATTCCTTTGCAACTCCATCTTCAAAGTTTGCAAATTCTGTTAAACGATTTGCGTGTGGACGTAGGGTTTCGCTACAATTTTTCATAGCATAGGCAGTGCCAGCAAGTTCTAACATTTCGACATCATTATGCTCGTCACCAAAGGCAATTAAGTCATTGGGACTTGCTTGATACAGGTCTAGTACATAGGTTAGTGCAGTTGCCTTATTTACTCCCTTTGCACAGGTTTCTAGAATATTTAGTGGCCCACCCCAAGTATTGATTTCTAATTCATCATTAAAGTAGGCTTTCATTTCTTTGGCAAGTTCATACTTATCAGCAGCATGCGTTTGCATAAGGATAGAGTGTGGATCGCTAGTAATCAATTCTGGTTTTATAAGTGTCTCAGGTGTGATCTGCTCAACTCCCATTAAAGAAGGGTCAATTTTATCAAGATTATTTTGCGTGATAAAAAATTTATTTTTGTATTCACCTGCAATAAAATCGGCCTCGAAATGATCTTCCTCCTTGAGAAATTCAAGCAAATATTTCTTGTCGATAAGGATGTTTTTCTCCCATTGCCATTTTTTTCCTGGAAGATGAATCAAGGAACCATTAAAATTGATCATGGGAGTATCTAATTCTAATTGATGGTAAAATTTTTCAGCCATTCTATAAGGGCGACCAGTTGCGATGAGAACGGTATGACCTGCCTGACTTACCTTTTTGATAGTAGAAATAGTGTAATCAGTTAGTTGGCTTTCCTTATTTAAAAGTGTCCCGTCTAAGTCAAGAGCTATTATTTTTTTCATTCTAGTCACATCTTCCTCTCTAAAACTAATAAGTTACAGTATATCAAAATGCTTGAAGAAAAGCAAAAAACAAATTATTTTTAGCAAAACACAGAAAAATAGTTAAAACATTCGTCCAACACGAACGTTATTACTAAAAATAACGCTTTCATACCCAAATTACTTGAAGTATAAAAATGATTTATATATAATAGCTGTATCGTTCGTAAATTAAAGGAGAAAATTGAAAAATGGAATCATTTTTTAAGTTAAAAGAACACGGTACGACCGTTTCGACTGAAATCATGGCGGGTCTTACGACTTTCTTCGCCATGTCCTATATCTTATTTGTTAACCCTAGTGTGTTAAGTGTTGCTGGAATGCCAACACAGGCTGTTTTCTTGGCGACAATTATCGCCAGTGCAGTTTCAACGCTTGTTATGGGGCTCTTTGCCAATGTACCTTATGCTTTGGCACCAGGGATGGGGCTAAACGCCTTCTTTACCTATACAGTTGTTATCGGTCTTGGATTTACTTGGCAGGAAGCCTTGGCCATGGTTTTCCTTTGCGGTTTGTTTAATGTTTTTATCACCGTTACAAAGGTTCGTAAGAGTATTATCAAGGCGATTCCAGTTAGTTTACAACATGCAATCGGTGGTGGTATCGGTGTATTCGTTGCCTACCTTGGTTTCAAGAACTCTAACTTGATTACCTTCTTGACATCTGGTTCTGACATTATTACAGTTAACGGGGTTGCTCCTGCGGATGCGACTGCTGAAACTTTCTCAAATGGGGTCTTTTCAGTTTTTGCTGGTGGTGGTGTTGTACCTAGTATTTCAACCTTTACTGATCCAAGTGTTCTCTTGACAGTGTTCGGTCTACTCTTGACAGCTGTTCTGGTTATTAAAAATGTTCGTGGTGCGATTTTGATTGGTATTATCGCAACAACTTTGGCAGGTATTCCAGCAGGTGTTGTAGACCTTTCAACTATTGACTTTGCAAATAATAACATCGGTACAGCCTTTGCGGAGCTTGGTACAACTTTCTTGGCTGCATTTGGTGGTTTGTCATCTCTATTTGCTGATTCAAGCCGTCTGCCTCTTGTCTTGATGACTATCTTTGCCTTCAGCTTGTCAGATACTTTTGACACACTTGGTACATTTATCGGTACAGGTCGTAAGACTGGTATCTTCTCAGCGGAAGATGAATTGGCACTTGAAAATGGTACTGGATTTAACTCGAAAATGGACAAGGCTCTCTTTGCAGATGCTATCGGTACATCGATCGGTGCCCTCTTTGGTACATCAAATACGACAACCTATGTGGAGTCAGCAGCAGGTATCTCTGCGGGAGGTCGTACTGGTCTGACAGCTGTTACAACAGCGGTTCTCTTCCTTCTTTCAATTCTTATCTTGCCATTTATCGGTATTGTTCCAGCAGCGGCAACCTCTCCGGCCTTGATTATCGTGGGTGTGATGATGGTTTCATCATTCCTGGATGTGGATTGGAGCCAATTCGAAGATGCCCTTCCAGCCTTCTTTGCAGCCTTCTTCATGGCCCTCTGCTTCTCTATCTCTTACGGTATTGCGGCAGCCTTTATCTTCTATTGCTTGGTAAAAGTTTCAACTGGTAAGGCTAAAGAAATTCACCCAATCCTTTGGGGAGCAACTGGTCTCTTTATCCTCAACTTTATCATCCTTGCGTTATTATAGAAATAGTCTATAGAGCCAAAACTGATCTTCTTCCAAGTAGGAGGTCAGTTTTTTTAATATTCCTAAAGAATTGTTATGTATACGGGGCCTTTTGTGTACTTTTCCCACTCAACCAGCAAATGGAACGATAAAAAGATGCGTTCTGGAAGATAAGAATATGATTGATTATGGTTCAAATCTTGAAAATTGACTAAATTTCTGCTACAATATATTATTGACTAAAACTGAAATAGGATGAAATATATGGTAACAAATTTACTTCGTTCTCTCATTGAAAATGAGAAGGGAGAACAAAGAAAGCTTGAGAAAATGGCCGATAAGGTTTTCTCATATGCAGATGAGATGGCAGCCTTATCTGACGAACAACTTCAAGCAAAGACAATTGAATTTAAAAATCGTTATAATAATGGAGAATCTCTAGACGATTTACTATTTGAAGCCTACGCAGTAGTGCGTGAAGCGGCAAAACGTGTCCTTGGCTTGTACCCTTATAAAGTGCAGGTTATGGGAGGTATTGTCTTACACAATGGTGACGTTCCAGAGATGCGTACGGGTGAGGGTAAGACACTGACTGCAACAATGCCCGTTTATCTAAATGCTATATCGGGTGAAGGTGTTCACGTAGTAACGGTTAACGAGTATCTATCAACCCGTGATGCGACGGAGATGGGGGAATTGTATTCATGGTTAGGTTTGTCCGTAGGTATCAACTTAGCAGCCAAATCGCCGTCAGAAAAACGAGAAGCCTATAATTGTGATATTACATACTCTACCAATTCTGAAATTGGTTTTGACTACTTGCGTGATAACATGGTTGTTCGTGCGGAAGATATGGTACAACGCCCGCTCAACTATGCCTTGGTCGATGAGGTAGACTCTATCTTGATTGACGAAGCACGTACACCGCTTATCGTATCGGGGCCACAAGGTTCGGAAACCAACCAGCTCTATTTCCTTGCTGATAAGTTAGTTAAGTCATTGAGTAGTGATGACTACATCATCGATGTGCCATCGAAAACAATCGGTCTATCTGATTCGGGTATTGATAAGGCTGAAAAATTCTTCAAGTTGGATAACCTTTACGATGTTGAAAACGTTGCTATTACCCACTTCTTGGACAATGCCCTTCGTGCCAATTATATCATGACCTATGATGTAGATTATCTTGTAAATGAAGAACAGGAAGTCATGATTATTGATCCATTCACAGGTCGTACTATGGAAGGACGTCGTTATTCAGACGGTCTTCACCAAGCCATTGAAGCCAAAGAAGGTGTGCCAGTACAGAATGAATCTAAGACAAGTGCCTCTATTACTTACCAAAACTTATTCCGTATGTACAAAAAATTATCTGGAATGACTGGTACTGGTAAAACTGAAGAGGAAGAATTCCGCGAAATTTATAATATTCGTATTATTCCAATCCCAACAAACCGCCCGATTCAACGTATTGACCATGAAGATTTGCTTTACCCAAGCTTGGAGTATAAGTTTAATGCGGTGGTTGCGGACGTCAAACGTCGTTATGAAAAAGGTCAACCGGTTCTTGTTGGTACTGTTGCGGTTGAAACTTCTGATTTGATTTCGCAAAAATTGGTTGCTGCAGGCGTGCCACACGAAGTATTGAATGCCAAAAACCACTATCGTGAAGCTCAAATTATCATGAATGCTGGTCAGCGTGGAGCTGTTACCATTGCAACCAACATGGCTGGGCGAGGAACGGATATCAAGTTAGGTCCAGGCGTATTGGATTTGGGTGGTCTGTGTGTTATTGGTACAGAACGCCATGAGAGCCGCCGTATTGATAATCAGCTTCGTGGACGTGCTGGTCGTCAAGGTGACAAAGGAGAATCACAATTTTATCTTTCGCTTGAAGATGACCTCATGAAACGTTTTGGTTCAGAACGAATCAAGGCCTTTATGGAACGCATGAACCTGACAGAGGAAGAGTCTGTGATTAAATCAAAAATGTTGACTCGTCAGGTTGAAGCAGCTCAAAAACGTGTTGAGGGAAATAACTATGATTCTCGTAAACAAGTCCTTCAATATGATGATGTCATGCGTGAGCAACGTGAGATCATTTACCGCCAACGTCATGATGTCATTACAGCAGACCGGGACTTAGCACCTGAGATTAAGTCTATGATTAAACGTACCATTGAACGTCAAGTTGAGGGAGCTTTTCTTAGTGATAAGAATCAAGCAGATGAAGCAATTTTGAAATTTGCTACTGCAACACTGGTAGAAGAAGGAACGATTTCGTTAGAAGATATCGAAGTATTGAGTCAAGAAGAGATCATAGAGGACTTATATCATCGTGCAGTCGGTGTCTATGATTCACAGGTGAAGAAACTTCGTGATGAAGAACGGGTTCGTGAGTTCCAAAAAGTATTGATTCTTCGAGTTGTGGATAATAAGTGGACAGACCATATTGATGCCTTGGATCAATTGCGTAATGCAGTTAGTCTACGTGGTTACGCTCAAAATAATCCAATCGTTGAGTATCAATCAGAAGCTTTTACCATGTTTAATGATATGATTGGAGCCATTGAGTTTGAAGTGACACGATTGATGATGAAAGCCCAAATTCATGACAATATTGAACGTGAACGTACAACTCAAGAAGCACATACAACTGCTGTGAAAAATATCATGCCTGTTCAGCAACAAGCTGCACAAGAACAAGTTTCGTTTGAAGGTGTTGATCGGAATGATCCATGCCCTTGCCAATCTGGTAAGAAATTTAAAAATTGTCACGGCCGTAAATAGGAAATCAAAAGGACTGGGCGGCAAGCCGGTCTTTTTGATGTGGAATGATTATTTTTATAGGAGTATAGATGATAATTGGACATGGCATTGACATACAAGAAATCGAGGCTATTGATCAGGCTAGGAAAAAACATGCAAACTTTCCAGAAAGAGTTCTTACTGAGCGAGAATTTAAGCGATATCAAGAATTAAAAAATCGTAGGCAGTTGGAATACTTGGCTGGACGATGGGCCGCCAAGGAGGCTTTTGTAAAAGCTTTGGGAACTGGAATTGGAAAAATCACATTTCGAGACATAGAGATCCTAAATGATCAGAATGGTGCTCCCTATATGTCCGTGTGCCCTTTTGACGGAACTACCTGGCTCAGTATCAGTCACTCAGGGAATTTTGTTCAAGCAAGTGTTATTTTGGAGGAAAGAGATGATTGAAAGTGAACATCGACCCACACAAATTAAGATTGATTTAGATGCAATAGTAGAAAATTTGGAGAATGTAATGTCGATCTTACCGCCAAGGACAAGTAGTTTTGCGGTAGTAAAAGCTAATGCCTATGGTCATGATGCGATTGCTGTAGCCCAAAAATTATCTTCTAAGGTAGCAGGTTTCTGTGTTTCGAATCTTGATGAGGCACTGGAATTACGCAAAGGAGGTATAGAGGATCCTATCTTAATATTGGGCATTGTACCACCGAGATTTTTACAGATTGCTCATCAGTTAAACATCAGTGTGACGGTTGCTAGTTTAGAATGGTTGGAGCAAGTCGGAGACTTGAAGGAGAACCTATCTGGTCTGACAGTTCATATGAAAATCGATACGGGTATGGGACGGATTGGTTTTTGTAGTGAAGAGGACATTTTGCGAGCTTTGGAAGTGTTAGACGATTTAGAGTTCGAACTAGAAGGTGTTTTTACCCACTTTGCAACAGCAGATGAAAGTGATGTGCGTCAATTCCAAAAGCAATTGGCATCCTTTCAATCTTGCTTAGATATATTGCCGGAACAACCTCGTTGGATTCACGCTAGCAATTCTGCGGCAAGCATTTGGCATGCAGATACAGTGTTCAACATGGTTCGTCTGGGTAATATTCTTTATGGCATGAATCCCAGTGGATCTACCTTAAACTTGCCGTTTACAGTAAAACCTGCCTTATCCTTAGTTTCAGAAATTGTCCATGTTAAGCAGATTCAAGCTGGGACATCAATTGGTTATGGAGCAACTTACGTTAGTTCTGAAGCGGA
The DNA here is from genome assembly GCF_024509555.1 of Streptococcus suis. Lineage (GTDB taxonomy): Bacteria > Bacillota > Bacilli > Lactobacillales > Streptococcaceae > Streptococcus > Streptococcus suis_AD. The sequence goes on along the minus strand of NZ_JAMWEL010000002.1, from coordinate 137,415 downwards.
ATGGATTGGAACGGTCCCGATTGGCTATGCGGACGGAATGGTTAGGAGTTTGCAAGGATTTTATGTTTTAGTAGCCGGTCAGCCTTGTGAAATTGTAGGACGTATTTCCATGGATCAAATTACGATTCGCTTGCCACGGTATTATGCCCTTGGTGAAAAAGTTACCTTAATCGGAAAAGATAAAGAAAATAGCATCAGTGTTCAAGATTGGGCAGACCATATTGGTACAATTAACTATGAAGTCGTCTGTCTTCTTACAGATCGTTTACCTAGAATTATTGAGTAAAAAAAAATCCATGCAGAGAAATGCATGGATTTTTGCTATTCTTCTTTGAAGAAAGCATCGTAGAGGGCTTTGAGGGCCTTTTCTTTTTCTTCAGTTTTGACAACAAACATAACAGAAACTTCACTAGCACCTTGTGAAATCATGGCCAGGTTGACATTTTGTTGAGAAAGTGCAGCCGTTGCAGTAGCAGTTACACCGACATGGCTCTTCATATTTTCACCAACAATCATGATGGTAGAGAGCCCGTGTTCAATTTCAGCCTTATCAACTTCTAGTTTGGTCTTGAGTTGACGAAGGATTTCTTCCTCCTTGATAGGCGTTAACTCACGCTCGCGGAGAACGATAGATAGGTCATCAATACCAGTCGGCATATGTTCAAACCGTATATTGAGATCTTCAAGAATTTGTAGAACCTTGCGACCAAAACCGACTTCACGGTTCATCAGGTACTTAGACATATTGATACTTACAAAGTCATCATCTGCCGCAATACCAACAACAGGAACAGTTTCTTCAGTATGTCTGTGGACAATGCGAGTGCCAGGATGACCAGGGTTATTTGTATTTTTAATAACTAGAGGAATACGTCCACGATAAGCAGGAAGAAGCGCCTCATCGTGAAGTACAGAGAAGCCAGCATAGGCCAGTTCACGCATCTCACGATAGGTCAATTCTTTGATAGAATGAGGGTTCTTGATAATGCCAGGATGAGCTGCAAAGATACCATCGACATCCGTAAAGTTTTCGTATAAATCGGCTTTAACACCAGCTGCTACGATTGAGCCGGTGATGTCTGAACCACCACGAGAGAAGGTACAAATTTGATTGTCGACAGTTACACCAAAGAATCCAGGAATAACCAAAATTTCATCTGAATCACGAAGTTCTTCAATTTTATCGTAGCTGGATGGAAGAATACGTGCATTTCCAGGCTCAGAGCTAACGATAATACCAGCCTTTTTAGGATGAATATAACGAGCAGGCAAACCTTTAAAAGTGAAGTATTCGGCAATCAACTTAGCGTTGTTATCTTCACCAGCAGCTAAAAACGTATCGTAAAGAAAATCATTATTTTCGATTGGTAAGCTAGCTAATGACTTGATACTTTCAGCGATTTTTTTCATGCTTTTAGCTGTAAATCCAAGCTCATCAACCATAGCCTGATAGCGATTAATAATCCATTCTTGACTAGCAGAAACATCTTTTCCATTGATGTATTCTTTGTAGTATTTGATTAACGCATCAGTAACCTTTGTATCTTCTGCATTTCGTTTTCCTGGTGCTGATACCACAACAAAGCGTCGTTCGGGATCCGACTGTACGATATTGAATACTTTTTCAACTTGCCCAGCAGATGCAAGAGAACTTCCGCCAAATTTAATGACTTTCATTTCAAACTCCTTGGATATTTTTTTCTATTATATCAGAATGAAGTAGAATTGTCAGTAAGTTCAGAAAGATCTTAATGGAATTGCACCGAAAAGCGAACAGGATGTAATTGAACGTTTTCAGAAAAACATTGAAAATGTGTTACAATAGAGATGAAAAGGGGAAATACATGGTAAAAGCAGTTATTTTTGATATGGATGGTGTCTTGTTTGATACGGAAAAATTTTATTTTCAACGTCGTATTGAGTTTTTGGCTACAAAGGGCATAACAATCGATCATTTGGAACCATCATTCTTTGTAGGTGGTAGAGCCAGTCAAATGTGGCAACGTGTTTTGGGTGATGATTACGAAAAATGGGATATCCCCACACTTGAAGCAGAATATAACCTTTATAAGGACGAACGACAAACTCCCTATGCGGAGACTATTTTTTCAGATGTGAGAAAAACATTAGAGTGTTTGAAGGCCAAGGGGCTTCCTATGGTATTGGCATCCAACACCGATAGGGTAGAGATTGAGCGCGCAATATCCGAAGCAGGGATTGCCAAGTACTTTGAACATGTCTTTTCAGGCATGGATTGTCAAGCACCCAAGCCTCATCCAGCGGTTTATGAGAAGGCGGTTCAGGCTTTAGGAATTGATAAAGAGGATATTCTAGTCTTTGAAGATAGTTTCAAGGGGATTGCTGCAGCCAAAGCAGCAGGTCTGACTGTATGGGCTATCCGTGACCAGCATTACGGGATGGATCAATCTCGAGCAGATAAATTGATTGATAGCTTAAGTCAAGCGATGGATGATTTAGGCATTGTGTAAAAAGGTTGGCTTGGCCAGCTTTTTTTCGGATGTCACACTATATTTATGGGAAATTGGTGATAATTTGAAAATCTGTGATAGAATGGAAACAAGGAAGTTGATATTTGATAATCAAATATTCTGATTATCAAACTATTTTTAATGAGGATAAGAGATGACCTATCAAACAATTTTCTATCAGGTAACAGGAAGTCTTGCCGTTCTAACCTTTAATCGTCCAGATGTGGCTAATGGTTTTAATATTCCCATGTGCGAGGAAATCTTGGCGGCCATTGAAGAGACGGCTAAAAATAACCAAGTTCATTTCTTGCAGATTGAAGCAGCAGGTCCGATTTTCTCTGTTGGTGGAGATTTGGTGGAGATGAAGCGAGCGGTGGATGAGGATGATATCCCTTCCCTGGTACGCATAGCAGAGCTGGTCAATGATATCTCCTTCGCACTCAAGCAACTGCTTAAAGTTGTTATTATGGTCACCGATGGTGCAGTAGCAGGTGCGGCGGCCAATATGGCAGTAGCAGCAGATTTTGTCATTGCCTCCACAAAGACCAAATTTATCCAAGCTTTCGTGGGTGTTGGTTTAGCTCCAGACGCTGGAGGGATTTTCCTACTCAGTCGTGCCATTGGAGCCAATCGTGCCAGTCACTTGGCTATGACAGGAGAGGGCTTGTCGGCGGAAAAAGCCTTGGAATACGGGATTGTCTACAAACTGGTGGAACCAGAAAAGTTGGAAAAAACAGTCCAACAGGTCTTTAAAAAACTCATGCGAGGCTCAATCAACTCTTATGTTGCCATCAAACAATTGGTCTGGGAAAGTCAGTTCAAGGACTGGGAATCTTATCGTGCTTTAGAGTTGGAATTACAAGAAAGTCTAGCCTTCAAAGAAGACTTCAAAGAAGGCGTTCGAGCTCATGCAGAGCGGAGAAGACCTACTTTCACAGGAAAATAATCAGCATTTTCTGAAAAAACATTTGACAATCAAACTTTTCTGGAGTATACTTTGACTATCAAAGTAAAGGAGGCCTGTTTTGGACGATTCAAAAATCAATGAATACCTGACCGCTATTTTTAATAATGTGTTGGTGATTGAAGAAACAAGTCTTCGTGGCAGTCGCTTCAATGACATTTCCATCAAGGAAATGCATACTATTGATGTCATCGGTGGCATAGTTGGAGCGACTCCGAGCGATGTGGCTCGTACTTTGATGGTGACACTTGGAACAGTGACAACCAGTCTCAATAACTTGGAGCGGAAGGGCTATATCGAACGTGTGCGCTCGATCAAAGACAGACGGGTCGTTCACCTCTATCTGACCAAGAAAGGTCGCCTGGTCTATCGCTTGCACCAACGTTTCCACAATGAGATGGTCAAGCAGATTACAGACGGGATGGACGAGGCAGAATACCAAGTGATGAAAAAAGGGCTCTACAAACTCTATAATTTCTTGGAGGATTTGAAATGAGAACCTTCGCTAAAATCAGTCAGGTTGCCCACTGTGTTCCTGAACAGATCGTGAGCAATGATGATTTAGCACAAATCATGGATACCAGCGACGACTGGATTGCTTCGCGGACGGGTATTCGTCAACGACGAATTACAATAGATGAGAATACCAGCGATTTAGCCAGTCAGGTTGCCCAAGACCTGCTAGACAAGTCAGGTGTGACTGCTGATGAGATCGATTTTATCATTGTCGCAACCATTACACCGGATTCGGCTATGCCGTCAACGGCAGCTCTTGTCCAGGCGGCAATCGGTGCCAAGAAGGCATTTGCCTATGACCTAGTCGCAGCTTGTTCGGGCTTCGTGTTTGCACTATCCACCGCAGACAAACTGATTTCCTCTGGGATTTACCAAAAGGGAATCGTGATTGGAGCGGAGGTCTTGTCCAAGACAGTAGATTGGTCGGATCGAAGCACTTCTGTTTTGTTTGGGGACGGGGCTGGCGGTGTCTTGCTTGAAGCCAGTTCCGAACAATATTTTCTAGCAGAAATCAATCGAACGGACGGCAGTCGTGGTCTTAGTTTAACTTCTGGTCAAATAGGTTTGCACTCTCCTTTTTCAAAAGAGGAAGGCAACCAGCCCTATTTGCAGATGGACGGCAGAGCGATTTTCGAGTTTGCTGTTCGCGATGTGACCAAGACAATTGCAGAATTGCTAGAAGGCCAAGGTTTGACAGGTGATGAGGTGGATTGCTTCCTGCTTCATCAGGCCAATAGTCGGATTTTGGACAAGATGGCACGAAAGCTGGGGCTTGGTATGGAGAAATTTCCAGCCAATATGATGCACTATGGCAATACCAGTGCAGCCAGCATTCCCATTCTCCTATCAGAATGTGTGGAGGCAGGTAGTCTGCGCTTGGATGGTAGCCAAACGGTTGTGTTGGCAGGCTTTGGTGGCGGCCTGACTTGGGGAACGCTACTACTGAAACTTTAGTTAATTCCTTGCCCTAGGCAAGATTAAAAATATTTTTATATAAAAAGGAGCACTATCATGGCAGTATTTGAAAAAGTACAAGAAATTATCGTTGAAGAATTAGGTAAGGACGCTGAAGAAGTAACCCTTACAACAACATTTGAAGATTTGGATGCAGATTCATTGGATCTTTTCCAAGTTATCTCTGAAATCGAAGATGCATTCGATATTCAAATCGATACTGAAGAAGGTTTGACAACTGTAGGCGATTTGGTTGCCTACGTTGAAGAAAAAACAAAATAATTATAGTCATTCAGTTTATCTTTTATTACGTCGTTAACTCGCTTTGCCGTACTCCAGTACTGTCTACAGCTCGTTGCCTAGTACTAAAAGCAAACTGAAAGACTATAGCATCCCTCTCCTTATTTCAAAGATAATATAAGGAAGAGGATAGCTAAGAAAAGTGCTAGTAAGCATTTTTCTTTGGATAAATAGTTTGATATTCAAAACATTGAAACTTCAAAGTATTTATTAAGTGAGGGCTTTGCCCTCGCTTGTTTAGCTAATTATTTGATGTTCAAATAATTAGCTAAGCAAAGAAAGAGTGAGGGAAGTATGAAAACAAAGATTACAGAATTATTGAACATTGATTATCCGATTTTCCAAGGTGGGATGGCTTGGGTTGCTGACGGGGACTTGGCTGGTGCGGTTTCAAATGCTGGTGGTCTGGGTATTATCGGTGGAGGAAATGCTCCTAAAGAAGTGGTTAAGGCAAATATTGACAAGGTGAAGTCTATCACAGACAAGCCTTTCGGTGTCAATATCATGCTTCTATCACCATTTGCGGACGATATCGTTGACTTGGTCATCGAAGAAGGTGTCAAGATGGTGACGACAGGTGCGGGCAACCCTGGAAAATACATGGAACGCTTGCACGCAGCGGGTATTACGGTTATTCCAGTGGTTCCAAGTGTCGCTTTGGCTAAACGCATGGAAAAACTGGGTGTGGATGCCGTCATCGCTGAAGGGATGGAAGCAGGTGGTCACATCGGTAAATTAACAACTATGACCTTGGTTCGTCAGGTTGTTGAAGCGGTATCTATTCCTGTAATTGCTGCTGGAGGTATTGCAGACGGTGCAGGTGCTGCGGCAGCCTTTATGTTGGGAGCAGAAGCTATTCAAGTTGGAACACGTTTTGTTGTTGCCAAGGAGTCAAATGCCCACCCAGCCTACAAGGAGAAGGTTCTCAAGGCCAAGGATATTGACACGACTGTTTCTGCCTCCGTTGTTGGACATTCAGTGCGTGCCATTAAGAACAAACTTTCCACAGCCTATGCTGCTGCGGAAAAAGACTTCCTTGCTGGGAAAATTTCTGCAGAATCCATTGAAGAACTGGGTGCAGGTGCCCTTCGCAATGCCGTTGTAGATGGTGATGTGGTCAATGGTTCGGTCATGGCAGGTCAGATTGCTGGCTTGGTGACCAAGGAAGAAACTTGTGAAGAAATTCTGAAAGATTTATATTTTGGAACTGCTAAGGTGATTCAGGAACAAGCGAGTCGCTGGGCTTCCGTTGGAGAATAAGATGACAAAAACAGCCTTTCTATTTGCAGGTCAAGGGGCTCAGACACTTGGTATGACTCGTGACCTTTATGATACTTATCCTATTGTCAAGGAAACTTATGACCAGGCTAGTCAAATTCTGGGCTATGATGTGCGGGACTTGATTGACCATCAGGAAGACAAGCTCAACCAGACCCGCTATACCCAGCCTGCGATTTTGACAACTTCCCTTGCGATTTATCGTTTATTGGCAGAAAAGGGGATTAAACCCGACATGGTAGCTGGTTTGTCCTTGGGAGAATACGCAGCCTTGGTTGCTTCAGGTGCTTTGGCCTTTGAAGATGCCATTTCCCTGATTGCTAAACGGGGTGAGTACATGGAAACGGCTGCGCCGGCAGGAACTGGTAAGATGATCGCTGTCCTCAATGCAGATGTCAACTTGATAGAAGAAATCTGTTCGACTGTTACCTCTGGGATTGTTTCCCCAGCCAACTACAACACACCAGCCCAAATCGTCATCGGAGGCGAGGTGGCTGCAGTGGATGAGGCGGTTGAAATGCTGAGGGAAGCAGGTGTCAAACGCATGATTCCGCTCAATGTATCTGGCCCTTTCCACACGGCTCTCTTGCGTCCAGCTTCGCAGAAATTGGCTCAGGCTCTGGAAGAGGTGGAGTTTGCGGACTTCCAAGTAGACTTGGTCGGTAATACGGAAGCTAAGGTTATGAAAAAAGAGGACATCAAGTCCCTCTTGATACGTCAAGTGATGGAACCAGTTCGTTTTTATGAGTCAATCGCAACCATGCAGGAAGCTGGTGTGACCAAGTTTATCGAAATCGGTCCAGGTAAGATCTTGGCAGGCTTTATTAAAAAAATAGATAAGACAGCCGAGGTTGTGACAGTAGAAGATGTGGCAAGTCTAGAAGGCTTGTTGACTAGCCAATAAGGAGAAAACATGGAACTTACCAATAAAAATGTGTTTGTTACGGGTTCAAGTCGTGGAATCGGCTTGGCCATTGCCCATAAGTTTGCCAGTCTTGGTGCCAATGTGGTGCTAAATGGTCGTGGTCAACTGGGGCAGGACTTGTTGGATAGCTTTTCAAGCTACGGTGTCAAAGTAGTGGCGATTTCAGGAGATATTTCCAGCTCGGTAGATGCCAAACGGATGGTGGCTGAGGCGGTTGAGGCTCTCGGAAGTGTTGATATCTTGGTCAACAATGCAGGGATTACAAAAGATGGTATGGCCTTGCGAATGACGGAAGAGGATTTCGAGAGCGTTTTGAGTATCAATCTAACAGGGACCTTTAACATGACCCAGGCTGTCTTGAAGCCTATGACCCAGGCACGTGAAGGGGCTATTATCAACCTTTCTAGTGTGGTCGGTTTGACAGGGAATGCTGGTCAGGCCAACTATGCCGCTTCTAAGGCAGGTGTGATCGGCTTTACAAAATCCATTGCTCGTGAAGTCGCTGGTCGCAATGTTCGTGTCAACGCGATCGCACCAGGCTTTATCCAGTCCGATATGACAGATGTTCTGTCTGACAAAATCAAGGATGCCATGCTTGGGCAAATTCCTATGAAACGCTTTGGACTGACGGAAGAAGTGGCAGATGTCGCTGTCTTCTTGGCGAAGCAAGAATACCTAACTGGACAAGTCATTGCCATTGATGGCGGTTTGACCATGCAATAAGAGAGGTTTGAAAATGACAAAACTAAATCGTGTAGTGGTGACAGGCTACGGTCTGACATCTCCAATTGGAAATACGCCAGAAGAATTCTGGGATAGCTTGGTCAATGGCAAGATTGGTATCGGAAAGATTACCAAGTTTGACACTAGCCAGTACACTGTCCATAATGCAGCGGAAATTAAGGATTTTCCTTTTGACAAATACTTCGTTAAAAAAGATACCAACCGCTATGACAACTATTCCCTCTATGCTCTCTATGTAGCTCGAGAGGCAGTAGCTAATGCTAATCTTGATATAGAAGCTATCGATAGTGACCGTTTTGGCGTTATCTTATCAACAGGTATCGGTGGGATTTTGGAAATCGAAGAGCAGGTTGCTCGCATGAACGAAAAAGGACCAAAACGGATTCGTCCTATGGCTCTTCCAAAAGCTCTTCCAAATATGGCGGCCGGAAATATTGCCATGCAGGTCGGTGCCAATGGTGTCTGCAAGTGTGTCATCACAGCCTGTGCTTCGTCAAATGATGCCTTAGGAGAAGCCTTCCGTGAAATCAAGTTTGGCTTCCAGGATGTTATGCTGGCAGGTGGTTCAGAAGCGGCTATTACGCCTTTTGCAATCGGTGGTTTCCAAGCTTTGACAGCTATGTCGACTACTGAGGACCCAGAACGTGCGTCTATTCCCTTTGACAAGGATCGCAATGGTTTTGTCATGGGAGAAGGGGCTGCGGTCTTGGTCTTGGAAAGTTTGGAGCATGCAGAGGCGCGTGGGGCAACCATCTTGGCTGAAATCGTTGGCTATGGAAATACCTGTGATGCCCACCACATGACCTCTCCGCACCCAGAAGGTTTGGGTGCTATCAAGGCTATGAAGTTGGCCATTTCAGAGGCAGGTTTGGAGCCAGCTGATATTGACTACATCAATGCCCATGGGACTTCGACACCGGCTAATGAAAAAGGGGAAAGTCAAGCTATCGTATCCGTCTTCGGCAAGAACACGCCAGTTTCTTCCACCAAGTCCTTCACGGGTCACTTGTTGGGTGCGGCGGGTGCCGTTGAAGCAGCGGCTGTTATTGAGGCCATGCGTCATTCTTACGCACCGAAGACAGCTGGTACGACAGAGTTGTCTGACTACATTGAGGCGGATGTCATTTATGGACAGGGGCGTGATATGGAAATCCGTCATGCCATTTCAAATACATTTGGCTTTGGTGGGCATAATTCAGTCATCGCTTTCAAACGTTGGGAGGCTTAAGTGAATATTACAGAAATAAAGGACTTGATGAGTCAGTTTGACCAGTCAAGTTTGCGAGAATTTTCATATAGTAATGCTGGGGAAACCTTGCATTTCAGCAAAAACCAGCAGGCGACAGCGGCTCCGAGTCCAGCGGTAGAAGCTCCGCTTGCTCCAGTAGTTGCAGCAAGTCCAGCTCCTGTACAGGTAGTTGAAACCAGTGAGGCAACTCCAGCAGAAGTTAGCTCTGTGGCAGAGGGTGCGGTAGTGGAAAGTCCGCTTGTTGGTGTGGCCTATTTGTCACCAGCCCCTGACAAGCCAGCCTTTGTAGCAGTCGGCGATACGGTCAAAAAAGGCCAGACTCTCATGATTATCGAAGCCATGAAGGTCATGAACGAAGTACCAGCTGACCGTGACGGTGTGGTCACAGAGATTTTGGTGGCCAACCAAGATGTTGTAGAATTTGGACAAGGATTGGTACGCATCAAATGATTGATATTTTGAAAATTAAAGAGGCTCTTCCTCATCGCTACCCTATGCTCCTGGTCGATCGTGTCCTTGAAGTATCAGAAGATGAGATTGTCGCCCTTAAAAATGTGACCATTAACGAGCCTTTCTTCAACGGGCATTTCCCAGACTATCCTGTTATGCCAGGCGTTCTCATCATGGAGGCCTTGGCACAAACCGCAGGTGTCTTGGAGTTGTCCAAGGAAGAAAACAAGGGCAAGCTGGTCTTTTATGCCGGCATGGACAAGGTTAAATTTAAGAAGCAAGTTGTACCTGGTGACCAGTTAATCATGACCGCGACATTTGTCAAACGCCGTGGAACCATTGCGGTCGTTGAGGCAAAGGCAGAAGTGGACGGAAAACTGGCTGCGTCGGGGGTGTTGACTTTTACTATTGGAAAATAAATCAGTTCTCCATTTTATCTTTTATTGCGTCGACGAACGAGGAAACTTCGTTTCCTTATTTCCAACTTCAAATAATTTTATCATTATTTGAACTCGTTTTGCCGTACCCAAGTACTGTCTACAACAATTGATACGAATTTTATTCGTCTCATTTCCAACCTCCAAAGGTTTCCCAAACCTTTGGATTAAGCACTAAAAGTAAAATGAAGAACTGCTATTGATAACCATTATTTAATATTCTCACCTTGAGATTGTTATAACAATTATTCTATGTTAAAAAGGAGATAGGATTCATCATGTTTGAGAAGATTTTGATTGCCAATCGTGGTGAGATTGCGGTGCGGATCATTCGTGCGGCCAGGGAGCTGGGGATTTCGACGGTGGCTGTCTATTCAGAGGCTGACAAGGAAGCCCTCCACACCATGTTGGCAGATGAGGCTGTCTGTATCGGACCTGCTCGTTCGACAGACTCCTATCTCAATATGCAGGCAGTCATCTCGGCGGCTGTTGTGACAGGTGTCCAGGCCATTCATCCTGGCTTTGGATTTTTGAGTGAAAACTCCAAATTCGCCACCCTCTGTGAAGAGGTTGGTATCAAGTTCATCGGACCTTCTGGGACGGTTATGGATACCATGGGGGATAAAATCAATGCACGAGCAGAGATGATTAAGGCTCAGGTGCCTGTTATTCCTGGGTCAGACGGTGAAGTCTTAACCAGCCAAGAAGCCCTTGAAATCGCTGAAAAGATTGGCTACCCTGTCATGCTCAAGGCATCGGCAGGTGGTGGCGGTAAGGGAATTCGTAAGGTTGAAAAAGCCGAAGACCTAGTGCCTGCCTTTGAATCAGCTTCCAGCGAAGCCAAGGCAGCCTTTGGTAACGGAGCCATGTATATGGAGCGTGTCGTCTATCCAGCCCGCCACATCGAAGTACAGATTTTAGCGGATCAACACGGCCATGTTATTCATCTGGGAGAACGGGATTGTTCCCTTCAACGCAACAACCAGAAGGTCTTGGAAGAAGCTCCGTCGATTGCTATCGGCCAGACCATGCGGGAACGTATTGGTCAGGCTGCAGTCCGTGCAGCTCAATCAGTCGGCTATGAAAATGCAGGAACCATTGAGTTCCTTTTGGACGAAGCCAAGGGCGAATTTTACTTCATGGAAATGAACACACGGGTGCAGGTAGAACATCCTGTTACCGAATTTGTCACAGGTGTAGATATTGTCAAGGAGCAAATCAAGATTGCGGCTGGGCAGGCACTCAGTGTCCGCCAAGAAGATGTGAAGATTACAGGTCATGCCATTGAATGCCGTATCAATGCTGAGAATCCAGCCTTCAATTTTGCCCCAAGTCCAGGTAAGATTTCCAATCTCTACCTGCCAAGCGGTGGTGTTGGTTTGCGTGTGGATTCGGCAGTTTATCCAGGCTACACCATTCCGCCTTATTATGATTCTATGATTGCCAAGGTCATCGTGCATGGGGAAAATCGTTTTGAAGCCCTGATGAAGATGCAACGAGCCCTCTACGAATTGGAAATTGACGGAGTGGTGACCAATACGGACTTCCAGCTGGACTTGATTTCCGACAAGCGAGTGGTAGCTGGTGATTACGACACCGCCTATCTCATGGAAGAATTTTTACCCCGCTATCAGGAAGAATTAAAAAAGTAAACTAGGAGAATGCTATGGCTTTGTTTCGCAAAAAGGACAAATATATCCGCATCAATCCCAATCGTTCGCGGATAGAGTCGGCACCTCAAGCAAAGCCAGAGGTGCCAGATGAGCTCTTTTCCAAATGTCCTGCTTGTAAGGTCATCCTTTACAAGAATGATTTGGGATTAGAGAAAACCTGTCAACACTGTTCCTATAATTTTCGGATTACAGCCCAGGAACGCCTGGCTTTGACAGTGGATGACGGTTCGTTTGAGGAATTGTTTACAGGAATTGAAACCAAAAATCCCTTGGACTTTCCAAATTATCTCGAAAAACTGGCAGCCACCCGTCAAAAAACAGGCTTGGATGAAGCTGTTTTGACAGGCAAGGCTATAATCGGCGGACAGCCAGTTGCCCTTGGCATCATGGATTCGCACTTTATCATGGCCTCTATGGGAATGGTAGTTGGTGAGAAAATTACCCGCCTCTTTGAGTTGGCTACTGAAGAGAAACTGCCAGTTGTCCTCTTTACCGCATCTGGCGGTGCTCGCATGCAGGAAGGTATTATGAGTCTGATGCAAATGGCCAAGATTTCGGCAGCCGTGAAACGCCATTCCAATGCTGGCCTCTTTTACCTGACGGTCTTGACAGACCCCACAACAGGAGGTGTAACGGCTAGTTTTGCCATGGAAGGTGATATTATTCTGGCTGAGCCGCAGACTCTGGTTGGCTTTGCAGGCCGACGGGTTATTGAATCAACTGTACGTGAAAATCTACCAGACAATTTCCAGAAGGCTGAATTTTTACAGGAACACGGCTTTGTCGATGCCATTGTCAAACGCCAGGACTTGCCAGCGACCATCAGTCGCTTGTTGAGAATGCATGGAGGTGTCAGATGACCAGTGATGTAGCACGTATGATCCGTTTGGCACGAGACCAGGCTCGCCTGACGACCTTGGACTATGCCACACAGCTCTTTGATGACTTTATCGAACTGCACGGCGATCGGAATTTCCGTGATGACGGTGCTGTAGTGGGTGGCATCGGCTTTCTAGCAGGTCAACCTGTGACAGTTATCGGTATCCAAAAAGGGAAGAACCTTCAGGACAACCTCAAACGCAACTTCGGTCAGCCCCACCCAGAAGGCTACCGCAAGGCCCTTCGCCTTATGATGCAGGCGGAGAAGTTCGGCCGTCCCGTTGTCACCTTCATCAATACTGCTGGAGCCTATCCAGGTGTCGGTGCCGAGGAGCGTGGGCAGGGTGAGGCCATTGCCCGCAACCTCATGGAGATGAGTGACCTCAAGGTGCCTATTATCGCTATTATTATCGGTGAGGGCGGTTCTGGTGGAGCCCTCGCCCTAGCAGTCGCAGACCAGGTCTGGATGCTGGAAAACTCCATGTACGCCGTCCTCAGCCCCGAAGGTTTCGCCTCTATCCTCTGGAAAGACGGCAGTCGAGCCATGGAAGCGGCAGAACTCATGAAGATTACCTCCTATGAGTTGGAGAAGCTTCAAGTGGTCGATCGGGTTGTTTTGGAAAATGGCAGAGCGACCAAGGAAGTTTTGGCTGACATCAAGGAAAACCTGGTCAGCCAGTTGGCTCAACTACAAGCCTTGCCGCTTGATCAACTACTCGAAAACCGCTATCAACGATTCAGAAAATACTAGGAAGACCTAGTATTTTTTTCTAGGTTCTTATTGACAAAAGAATTGTATTGTTGTAAAATTGTTTTATTAGAATAATACATGAATGTTCTATACAATCCATGATAGGTTGGATGTATTCGATGGTCTGGAGTAGAAAAGGAGATTGATATGGAAACATTCAGTAAAGGTTTGAAATGGCTTGGTCAAAAATTTTGGATTTTGCTGAGAGTGTTTGGTTTCATGGTGCTAGCTGTTCTTCCAGATGCGATATTAGACCTATCTACTTTACAATGGGCTCAGTGGGGAGCAGCCTTGTTGTCCGTTGGCATCCTTGTCCTTATGTACTGGAGAGCTGAGAAGAATGATATCAAGATTTGGGATAGCAATGTTTTAACTTGGAAAGGTCTTGGTTTAGTTGTCTTAACATTTGCGGTAGCTCAGCTGTTTAAACACCTTGGTTATTACATTATGGAACTTCAGGGGATTGAAGAAACCAGCAATGAGCTTGAATTGACAAAGTTATTAGAAAACATTCCATTTTGGTTAGCCTTTGTAAGAATAGCCTGTCAGGCAGCCATTACCGAGGAGATCATTGTCAGAGGCTATCTATTCAAAAAGCTATTTGAAAAGCACAAGATTCTGGGAATTGTAGTATCTGGTTTGATTTTTGCTTTCCTGCATGGACCAACAGATTTGGGTTCATGGATTATTTATGCTAGTCCAGGTTTTATCTTGGCTTACTTGTACTATAAGACAGATTATCTGATTTACCCAATAGCAGTTCATTTTATCAATAATGCCTGGTCGGTGCTGGCGTTCTATTATTTATAGTTACTGAACAGGATAGAAAGAAGAACGGAGGAAAAAGAGAAATGCTAGAAACATTCAGTCAACGATTGGAATGGATTTGTAGGAAAATCTGGATTTTATTGCAGGCCTTTCTATTATTGCTTCTTGAAATCATTCCAACTTTCGTATTGCAAAAATCCACCTCGCAAGTTGCTCAATGGACTGCAGGTCTGTCTTCTATTGGAATTATGGTCATTATGTGTTGGTTGGCAGAAAGGAAAGGGCTTGCCATTTGGGATAGAAAATTCCTGACCTGGAAGGGACTTGGACTGGTCGCCCTGACCTTACTATTTACCAGCTTTTCTACTGTCTTAGGACATACTATCATGGACCTTCAAGGGATTGAAGATACGGCTAATCAGATTGGCATTGATAAGCTGTTACGAATGATTCCGTTTTGGTTAGCCTTTGTCAGAATAGCCTTTCAGGCAGCTATTTCAGAGGAGATCATTGTCAGAGGCTATCTGTTCAAAAAGTTTTTTGAAAAGCACAAGATTTTGGGAATTGTAGTATCTGGCTTGGTATTTGCTTTCCTGCATGGACCGACAGATTTAGGTTCATGGATCATTTATGCCAGCCCAGGATTTTTAATGGCTTACCTCTACTACAAGACAGATTACCTCATCTATCCCATGGCAGTGCATTTTATCAACAATGCCTGGGCGGTAGTGGCATTTTACTATTTTCAATAAGCATAAAGAAAAGACGATTCCGTTTGGAGTCGTCTTTTGCGTGCTTTAGTTAAGTTCAGACTTGTCTGGTAAAAGTATGGCTAGAATGATGTAGGCAGTTAGAAAGGGAAGGTTGGTGACAATAGCTAGTAGAATGACCACCAAACGAACATTTTCTAATTTCCAACCGTAGTTTTCATATAGGTCAAAGTAGTCATAAAGACCTGCGATAACGCCAGCCAGTTCACCACGACTTTTGTCCTTATACCATTTCTTTTTCATATTCTTTACCTCTAAGGCTTAATCACTTCTACCCCACCCATGTATGGACGGAGAACTTCTGGAATGGTGACAGAACCGTCTTCATTTTGATAGTTTTCAAGGATTGCCGCAACAGTACGACCAACCGCTAGACCAGATCCGTTAAGGGTGTGGAGCAATTTGACCTTGCCGTCAGCAGCATCGCGGTAGCGGATTTGGGCACGGCGAGCTTGGAAATCTTCTGTGTTGGAACAGCTTGAAATTTCACGGTAGGTATTTTGGGCTGGAATCCAGACTTCCAAGTCGTAGGTCTTAGCAGCTGAGAAGCCCATATCGCCTGTACAGAGGGCTAAAACGCGGTATGGCAAGCCTAATTTTTGAAGGATATTTTCTGCATTTGCGGTCATTTTTTCCAATTCATCATAAGATTGCTCCGGTGTGGCAAATTTGACCATTTCAACCTTGTGGAATTGGTGGAGGCGGATAAGACCACGGGTGTCACGACCAGCAGAACCAGCTTCAGATCGGAAAGATGGGCTCATGGCTGTGAAGTAGATAGGCAGGTCTTTTTCTTCCAAAATCTCGTTGCGATAGTAGTTGGTCAATGGCACTTCCGCAGTTGGAATGAGGACGAAGTTGGTATCAGCCAACTCGAAAGTATCTTCCTTGAATTTCGGATATTGTCCAGTACCAAACATAGAGTCATGGTTGACCATGTAAGGTGTGATGATTTCCTGGTAGCCTTCTGCGATATGCTCGTCCAACATGAAGTTGTAGAGGGCACGTTCTAAGCGGGCACCCAAGTTCTTGTAGAAGAGGAAGCGGGCGCCGGTTACTTTTGCCCCACGTTCCCAGTCCAGAATATCGAGGTCTTCACCCAAATCCCAGTGAGCTTTTGGCTCGAAAGTGAATTCACGTGGAGTACCCCAACGGCGAACTTCTACGTTTTCTTCTTCGTCTGCACCAACAGGGACAGAATCGTGCGGCGTATTTGGAAGAACAGTGAGAATAGCGTTCAATTCTTCATCGATTTCCAAAAGCTGAGCGTCTAAGTTTTTCACGTCCGCAGACAATTTTTGCATGGCAGCAATCTTGTCGTCAGCATTTTCCTTGTTGCGTTTTGCTTGGGCAATCTCCGCAGAAACGGTGTTGCGCTCTGCTTTTAACTCTTCAACAGTAACCAAGATTTCACGGCGTTTTGCATCCAATTCCTTGATGTTTGCCAAGGTTTCGGCAGCCACACCACGAGTAGCAAGTTTATCAGCCACTCCGTCAAAATCTGTACGAATACGTTTGATATCTAGCATAGTTGTCTCCTTTAGAATAAAAAAACACAGAATGAGAGATGCTGGAGCGATAGTTACCGCGGTTCCATCCAGCTTCACATTCTGTGCACTTTAAGTATGTCATTTTTAGCCAACGGTAGAATTTCACAACTTTTTCCTATCTGCTCACAGCGACCGCAGACTTTCTGGAAGGAGCCAGATGCTACTTATCCGTTTCTTAGATTATACACTTGAATGGTCAGGGTTGTCAAGCTTAGATTTCTTATGAGATAAACACTTATGATATGTTAGCTTTTTTCATTTATGATATACTATATATAGAAAATTTTTTCATTTGTTTTCGAATAAAAAAGTAGAACCAATGAATACGAGGTTACTTATAAAGAAATCAGATGAAAAGGATGTGGTATTTTGAGACATACCCTATTGAAACCAACACAAGACACGGTTGCCAAGAAAATTTTTCAAAACACGGAAGTGACTAAGGCCTTTATTTCAGATATTTTGGACTTGCCTGTTCAAGAAGTTGAACTTCTGGATGGTCATCAGATTCGCCTGCCCAATGATGACTTACCCAAGGGTTTCTACACTGTAACGGATATTTTGGTTAAATTGGACGATGGGACCCAAGTCGTCATTGAAATCCAGATTGCCAAGCAAAAGACCTTTGTCAATCGCCTCTGGGCTTATATTTGTACGCAGGTGCATGACAACGTCGAAAAGGTTCGTCAGGAACATGGCGATACCCATTCCACACATGAGTCTATTTACCCTGTTTACGGTATCGCTCTCTTGGAGAAAAATTATTTCGAAGACGACAAGCCTTTCCACGTGTTTAGCCTGCGTGAAGAGGAGACCAATGAAGAGCTGACTGTCAAACCCAAAACCAGCTCCAAGCACCATAGTCTCTTGAAGATGGCTTTTCTGGAGTTGGATAAGTACCAACCCGAAACCATTTCCGACTACGATGTCAAAAAATGGTTTGAATTTTTCGGTAACCGCGACTTTACCATTCAACCTGACAAGATTATATCTCAGGCAGAACACGCCTTAGACTTTACAAGCTGGACAAAGGAGGAAAAAGATATGTGGGATAAGCAAATTGATAGCCTTGAGGTCAGTTACGCTACCTTGATGACTGCCAAGGAAGATGGATTTGAAGAAGGACTTATTTACTCTGCGCGTAATTTATTGTTGGCTGGAGTTGATGTTACAGTCATATCGAACAGCTTAAACCTCCCTCTTGAGCGAGTTCTCCAACTTCAAAGTGAGTTGAATGCCAATACCTGATGCTGGTTTACTATGTCAACCTGACAAGATTATATCTCAGGCAGAACACGCCTTAGACTTTACAAGCTGGACAAAGGAGGAACAAGACATGTGGGATAAGCAAATTGATAGCCTTGAAATTAGCTACGCTACCTTGGTGACTGCCAAGGAAGACGGATTTGAAGAAGGACTTGAGCGTGGTCGTGAAGAAGGGCTTATTTACTCTGCACGTAATTTATTGTTGGCTGGAGTTGATGTTGCAGTAATATCGAACAGCCTAAATCTCTCTCTTGAGCGAGTTCTCCAACTCCAAAGTGAGTTGCAAGCTAATAACTGATTCGACTTTACCATTCAACCTGACAAGATTATATCTCAGGCAGAACACGCCTTAGATTTTACAAGCTGGACCAAGGAGGAACAAGACATGTGGGATAAGCAATTGGATAGTGTTGAGTTCAGTTACGCTACCTTGATAACGTCATTTATTTTAGCTTTTATTACGTTGTTAACTCGCCTTGTCTAACTTCAGTTATGCCTGCGGCTCGTTGCCTAGTACTAAAAGTAAAATAAAAGACTATGACTGCCAAGGAAGACGGATTTGAAGAAGGGCTTGAGAAGGGACGCGAAGAAGGACTTATTTACTCTGCGCGTAATTTATTGTTGGCTGGATTTGATGTTGCAGTCATATCGAATAGCTTAAATCTCCCTATTGAGCGAGTTCTCCAACTTCAAAGTGAGTCGAAAGCTAATACATAATCTCTATTATTTCAACCAGCTTTCTCTCACATTCTATAAGGTAAAATACAAGTCTGTCTATAAGGTAAAAAACGAGTCTGCATTGGAGATCGTCTAAAGCAACCATTTCTATAAATAGAGGCTCTATAATTTATGAAACCAGCTTATCGAAAGGTTTCTAATACTTCAGACAAGGTCGTTAGAAGATTTCTAACGGCTTCTTTTGTTTGCAACTAGTGGAGTAGGGCTTACTTTATATTCACATTATAGGTCTTTGAGATGATAGTTTTTAAGGAAATGCCAGAGGTGACAGATTTATATTAGCTATCTCAGCTGGTTAGGAATGGTTGGAAGAAAAAAATATAAAACCAACAAGAAAACGCTTGCAATCTTGGACACTTTTATGTTAATATACTATTGAATAACAAGATATATTATGTGGTTAAGATAGCAAAAATAACCACCAGAAACTGAAAAAGGGAGGATGTAACACTTTCGTCGTATAACTTTTTATCTTTGTAAACAAAAAAATGGAGGAAAATATGAACAGACAAGATAAAAATTATCAAAAATTGTATCAATATTCGATACGCAAACGTAACTGGGGAGTAGGCTCAGTTGTAGTCGGTATCTTCCTAGCCGGTATGTTACAGGCACCAACTGTCTTGGCAAATACAGGAGCAACTGCTTCTGAACCAACTATTGAAAACCAAGCAGATACTGGAGGAGGAGCCGCAGGCGGTAGTGAAGTAGCGCAACCAACTGCTACGACTTCAGCTCCAGGAGCAGAAACCACAACCCCAGCACCAACGCCAGCACCGGCAGAGAGTACAACTCCAACAGCAACGCCAGCACCAGCAGAGCAGGCTAATCCAGCACCAGCAGTTGAAAATGCAGAGCCGAGAACTGCAGCATCAACAGTTAGTGTAAATGTTCCAATTGACATAACATATAACGGTGCCTCATCAGTAGATGGTACGAATGTGGCTGCTAATGCTTATGATGATAACCATACTACTTACTGGACTTCAGATCCTAATGTAGATAATACTCCAGAAGCACCACAATATTTTGTTACGAAATTAAAAGAGCCTGCTTTAGTAAATCAGATTGATTACACACCTCGTCAAGCTTCGGGTGACCAGGTAACAGGTAACATTTCGAAGATGAAATTATACTCTAGTCAAGATGGAGTTTCTTGGGAACCAATTACCCCTACTTCAGTTTTATTAAATCGTGGAACCGTTAATTCTGATAATAGTGTCACTTTTTCTAATCGTTCACAAACTAAAATGATTGCAATAACACCTGTTACTGCACAATATTTCAAATTAGAGGCACTTTTAACAGAACATTGGGATACTGCTCAAAGAAATAAAAGGGTAACTGCAGCAGAATTTCTTCCTAGAGGTACAGCAGAAAAATCTTCTCTAGACATAGCATCTGTATCTTCAGCTACCGCAACGAGTCATGACCCAAATGATGGAGGAAATAGACCAGCTGAAGCTGCTATTGACAATCAAAACGAAACTTATTGGGTTAGTGCTGCGAATAAGAATAATAATACTGAAAAACAATATCTTGAATTGACTTTAGATAGTTTAGCATCAATAAGTCATGTTGAATATTTACCAAGACAATCTGGAGGTACCTCAACCGGAAATATTGTTAGAGGATTTATTGAATATAAAGAATCTGATAGTGAAGACGAAGCGTGGAAACGTATCAATGTTTATGGTAGTAACGAGGAGAATATTTTTACTCTAGGAGTTGGGGTATCACGAAAATTCATTCAATTCGATCCAATTATTGCGAAGAAAATTCGCTTAGGAGCAGTTGAAACACACCACCACGAACAACAAAATAGAGGTAAGATTGTTGCTGCTGCAGAATTTACCCCGTATGCTCGGAAAGTTCTTAAAGATACGGTAGTTACACCAATCGAGAAACAAGAAATCAGAACTCCAAACCCTGAAATGTGGGTGGATGAAGCAGAAATTGTTGAAGACGAAGGAGCAAATGGTAGCACTACAGTTCATAAGTATTATCTAACTGAAAATGGTGAAAAGGTAGGAGACCCACTTCGAGAAGAAAATGGTGAAACTATTGAGAGTCGTCCACGACGTGTAACCTACGGAACTAAAGTCAGACCGACAGAAGAACCACAACCAGATGGTGGGAATACTCAACCACCGTCAACTGGTGATGATAGTTCAGATACCTCGAATCAAGCTGAAGTCGGAAACTACGCACTTGTACCAGTATCTGCCGAGAAATTTACAGTTTTAGGTGATAGGAATCATTATCAAACAGCAGATGGCTATCAACGTGGGTTGGATAATATACTAAATGCTGATTTGGGAGAGCCAAACGGTCACGATGGAGACTATTTAACTGAATTGAAGTGGACTGGTGGTCCGACTTTACCTGTCACAGTTGGTTTCCAATTGAACACACCTCAAGAGTTGAATTCAGTTATTATTCATAAACGTGTTGGAGACAACGGAACTCTGACTCATTATAAGGTTAAAGTTTATCGTGACTCACAAGAAGTCATTGAGACTGAGGAACTTACAACTCCACAAACGGAGAACGATGCTACTTTCGATTTAAGTAGTTTTGGTGTAATTAATAAAGTTGAATTAATATTCACAAAAACTATAAGTAGGAATGATCAGGTTAATCTGACACATTTAACATTGAAAGGGGTTTCGTTCTTAGAAAAATCTCCAATTAATGGTGTAAAATTACCTCAAACTGATTTCACAGCGACTGTTGAAGACCCATCGAAATATCACAGTGGTCGTGATATAGCTAAGTTACTGGATGATAACAACTCTTCGTTTGCAGAGTATCGATGGACAAATCCATTGCGCCTTCCAGAGCGGATAACAATTCAAGCTAGAGATAATAGTCCTAAAAAACTAGCAGGATTTACATTACATAAGAGAGCAGGTCAAGGAGGCTCAGTAGTTAAATATAATCTTGAGACCTTTAAAGATGGCCAGCCGGTAGATGTGTTGACAGATTTGGAAGTTCCATTCTTGGCCACTTATGATCATAGAAGTTTGAGTGGAAATCCAGTGGATAGAGTAGTATTAACTGTCACTGAAGCAAAAAATAGACATAATCAAACTACTCAGACAGAATTGACATTACGTGGTTTGACCTTCTATGAAAAAGTAGAACTTCCGCCGGAAGAAGAACAACCACCGACAACAGGCGGCAGCCAAACTAACCCAACCGAAGGTGAAGGCGGTAGCCAAACTAACCCAACCGAAGGCGAGGGTGGTAGCCAAACTAACCCGACCGAAGGCGAAGGCGGCAGTCAAACTAATCCAACTGAAGGTGAGGGTGGTAGCCAAACTAACCCGACTGAAGGTGAGGGCGGTAGCCAAACTAACCCAACCGAAGGCGAAGGCGGCAGTCAAACTAATCCAACTGAAGGTGAAGGCGGTAGCCAAACTAACCCGACCGAAGGTGAGGGCGGTAGCCAAACTAACCCAACTGAAGGTGAGGGCGGTAGCCAAACTAACCCAACCGAAGGCGAAGGCGGCAGTCAAACTAACCCAACTGAAGGTGAGGGCGGTAGCCAAACTAACCCAACTGAAGGCGAAGGCGGCAGTCAAACTAACCCAACTGAAGGTGAGGGCGGTAGCCAAACTAACCCAACTGAAGGTGAGGGCGGTAGCCAAACTAACCCAACTGAAGGTGAGGGTGGTAGCCAAACTAACCCGACCGAAGGTGAGGGTGGTAGCCAAACTAACCCAACTGAAGGTGAGGGTGGTAGCCAAACTACCGATCGTATTTTCAAACACGATGAAACCGGCGTAACAGTTGAGGTAACTGAGGGTGCTGAGACAGCAATTCGTTTGACAGTAACTCCTAAGACAGAAGTTCCAGAAACATTGACAGACAAAGATGTTGATATCTATGATTTGGAATTGGTAGATGACCAAGATAGACATATTGATACTGAATTTACTGCTAAGGTTAAACTTCCAGTGAATCCAGATAAAGTTGTTTCACGTGTGCTCTTCCTTCCAGAGGGTCAACCTGTTGAAGAAATTGAATTTGACACTGAAACTATCGACAGCAGGCCTTATGTCACATTTACAGCGACACACTTCAGTGACTATGCTATTGTTTACAATAATGTAGTTGGTGATGTGGTTCCTGGTGGTTTCTATGAATGGTTCATCCAAAATGTTGGTGATCAAGATAGTGATGATGACATTGATGAGCTTGATGTTCAATCTTGGCTCAAGGGTGAAAAAGGTGAGCAAGGTGAGCGTGGTGAGACAGGTCCAGCAGGTCCAAAAGGTGATACAGGTGATCCTGGTCAAGATGGAGCTAAGGGTGACCAAGGTCTTGTAGGTCCTCGTGGTCCTCAAGGTCCAGCAGGTCCAAAAGGTGAAACCGGGGCGCAAGGTCCAGCGGGACCAAAAGGTGATACAGGTGAAACTGGAGCACAAGGCCCAGCGGGACCAAAAGGTGACAGAGGTGAAACTGGAGCACAAGGTCCAGCGGGACCAAAAGGCGACACAGGTGAAACTGGAGCACAAGGCCCAGCGGGACCAAAAGGCGATACAGGTGAAACTGGAGCACAAGGCCCAGCGGGACCAAAAGGTGACAGAGGTGAAACCGGAGCACAAGGCCCAGCGGGACCAAAAGGTGACAGAGGTGAAACCGGAGCACAAGGCCCAGCGGGACCAAAAGGCGACAGAGGCGAAACTGGAGCACAAGGCCCAGCGGGACCAAAAGGCGACAGAGGCGAAACCGGAGCACAAGGCCCAGCGGGACCAAAAGGCGACACAGGCGAAACCGGAGCACAAGGCCCAGCGGGACCAAAAGGCGACAGAGGCGAAACTGGAGCACAAGGCCCAGCGGGACCAAAAGGCGACACAGGTGAAACCGGAGCACAAGGCCCAGCGGGACCAAAAGGTGACACAGGTGAAACCGGAGCACAAGGCCCAGCGGGACCAAAAGGTGACAGAGGTGAAACCGGAGCACAAGGCCCAGCGGGACCAAAAGGCGACAGAGGCGAAACCGGAGCACAAGGTCCAGCGGGACCAAAAGGTGACAGAGGCGAAACCGGAGCCCAAGGCCCAGCGGGACCAAAAGGTGACAGAGGCGAAACCGGTCCACAAGGCCCAGTTGGTCCACGTGGCCCACAAGGTCCGAAAGGGAACAAGGGCGATCGTGGTTTGCAAGGACCGAAGGGCGATAAGGGTGATACTGGAGCCCAAGGACCAAAAGGTGACCGTGGTCCAGTAGGTCCTAAGGGTGAAACCACTGTTCTTTATCAGCCAGTTGTCCTCGTGGATCCATCCACAAATGTAAGCGTTACCCTTTCAGAAGGTGAAACAAACCGAGCAGTTGCGCTCCGTGTTGTTCATAAGGAGACTAACGCTACTACAACACCTGTCATTCTTTCAAATGTTGATTACGATCTCTTTGATATTGAATTGGTTGACGATACGGGTGCTATTGTTGAAAATACAATGCCAACGGTTGTTCGCTTGCCAATCGATCCAGGTAAGGAAGTAGTACGTGTAGTCTACTTACCAAACTCTGCTGCAGAAGAATCTCTTGCATTTAGAGAAGTAGCGAATGGTGAAGGCAAGGAAGTTGAATTTGTTGCAAATCACTTCAGTGAGTATGGTATTGTTTACAAGGAAGTGACGACTTCAGAAACTACCGAAGTAGAAACTTCCGGTACAGGAATTACCGATACTGCTAACACAAGCGTTGCTGAAACAGGAACTAATGATACTGCTAACACAAGTGCTGCTGAAACAGGAACTACTGACACTGCTAACGCAAGCATTTCCGAAGCAGATGCTACTGTTGAAGAAGCAGTGACTGAAGAAATCATTACTGCTAAAGGCGAAGGCGTGAAGGCTCCAGCTCTACCAGCTCTTGACTTGTCAGCAATCAAGGCTAGTCATGCTCCGGCAGTCGCAGCCGCAAGTGCTAAGAAAGAAACTCTCCCAAATACAGGTGTGAGCGACAGTCTTGCCTTAACTGCCCTCGGCTTGCTTGGTCTAGCAGTGGCTGGAAAACTGGCACAACGCAAAAAGTACTAAGAAGGATAAACTCCTAACTAAGTTTGGCCTTTCTATATAATCGAGTAGGTAGACACTTGTCTACCTACTTTTTTGGGCTCTTTGTCAACTATAGTGAGTAGAAGTCTGTTACAATATTTTTGTTTACTATTAGTACTAGGCATCAAGATTCAGGCGTAACTGGTGCTTGGCACTACTCGTCAACGAAGTAATAAAAGAAAAACTAAAAGACCCTAACATCTAGAGGGAGCGGGAGAGACATCCATGATGGCTCCGTCCACACTCACAGAATAATGAAAACGAACATAAAGTCCTCACTAGTTGTATAATCTTCGTGAGGCTTTTGTGGTTGACGAGTTAAAGATGTTATAGTCGAATGAATCGGTTTCCACGTTAAGGAACTGAGGCAATTTTGTCATGTTCTTATTCAAGGTGAATATATCATTATTTCTTTATATCAAGCGATAAAATATGTTGCAAACGCTTACTTTTTTTGTTAATATATTGTAAAAGACTATATTAAAATAAAGTGTGAAGGAGTGTAATTAAAACAAGGAAGATAGTCAAAAAAAGTTTTATTATATGGAATTTAGAAAAGGAGTTTATTAATGAATAGATTAAATCGTAAATACCAGTATTCTATCCGGAAGACTACTTTTGGTGTTGGTTCGGTAGTTGTAGGGGTTATGTTAGCGGGTATGTTACACGCTCCATCTGTCCTGGCGAATACAATTTCTGACCAGACGACTACAAACTTGGCTAATCAAAATTCAAA
Source organism: Streptococcus suis (assembly GCF_024509555.1). Lineage (GTDB taxonomy): Bacteria > Bacillota > Bacilli > Lactobacillales > Streptococcaceae > Streptococcus > Streptococcus suis_AD. Next base: position 111,913 of record NZ_JAMWEL010000002.1, on the reverse strand, counting down.
CGAAGTGTCTGTTGAAGAGAATACAGGTGAACTTGCTACAGACAATGTATCTACTGATAATTTGACTGTTGAACGTGAGCCGGAATTTGCTGTTGCAGAGGGAAATGATAATGCACAGGTAGAGACGACCGAAGTGCGAGTGCCAGTAGATTTGACCTACAATGGTGCAAAATCAAATGAAACTGGTCATCCAGCATCGGCTGCTTATGATGACAACGAGAAAACCTATTGGACTTCTGATCCAGTTGCAGCTAATCATAATACAGCTGAAAACCCACAGCATCTGATTACAAAATTAGTGGAACCAGCCATGGTTTCCCGTATCGAGTACACACCAAGACAGGCTCCAGGTGCTAGTGATGTAACAGGAAATATTGATCAATTGAGTATTTTCCACAGTCTGAATGGTGTTGAATGGGAATTGGCAAATCCAACGAGTGTTGATAATAGTCGAGGAACGGTTAATTCAGATAAATCAGTATCATTTGTGAAAAATCAAATGACAAAAATGATCAATATTACACCAGTAAATGCTCAGTACTTCAAGTTAGTAGCAAGTAGGACTCAGCACTGGGAGGAAGCTAATCGTAATAAGATGGTTACTGCTGCGGACTTTATTCCACGTGGTACAAAACAAGTTCCGACGAATGAGCTTGTTGGCATTGCTTCTGCAACTGCAACTAGTTTTAATCCAAATGATGGAGGAGAGCGACCTGCTTCAGCCGCAATAGATGGGAATGCGAATACGTATTGGGTAAGTGCTTCGGATCAGAATAACAGTCTGGAGTCAAGCCGTCAACAGCTTACTGTCACATTGAATGAACCAGCAATTGTTAGTGTTGTAGAATATCTTCCGAGACAAAATGGTGGATCAGCAGTTGGAAATATTATTTCTGGATATATTGAATACCGTGAGTCAGATGACACAAATGAAGAGTGGAAACGTGTTCGACTTGTGGGTGAACCAGCTAATAATGTATTTACCCTAGGAACTTCCGTTCATAGAAAAGATATTCAGTTTGAAGAAGTAATCGCTAAACAATTGCGTTTGACAGCTCTTGAGACACATCATTGGCAAACAGAAAATCGTAACAAGATTGTGGCTGTTGGTGAATTTAAACCAATCGCCTATAAGATTCCAGATCTTGTAGAAGAAGATCGACCTTCGACAGAAACACCAGTTCCAGTACCACCTACTGGTGATAGACCAGCGCCGGATACTACAACTCCAACTAATCCAGTGGTACAACCGGATACCCCACCAACGACGCCAGTGGTGACACCTACGCCAGTGCCGGATACTACAACCCCGACACAACCGGAACAACCAGGAGAATCAAACCCTGTAGTTGAACCAGAAACACCAACGGTTGTTAGTACCGAGAATATTCGTGTAGAAAATCAAGAAATTTCTCTTCAAAATGACTATATCAGTCGTAAGATGGTTGTTAAGGATGGCAGACTACGTACGGTTTCTATCTCTAATAAATTGACAACAGAAGAGGATGATATCCAATTCTTAGAAGATTCCAAAGAATTTGTCATTCAGTTTAAGCCAACAGCAACCGACACAGAGCAGCCACCAACTCGTCCTGGTTATGTTGCAGAGGCTGAGGATCGTAATAGATGGACTGCAACTACAAATTCATCAGCTAATGCTGGAGTAGAAGGACCAGTTTCACTTGCTCTTGATGGCAACTTAACTACAAGATGGCATAGCAATTATAGTGGTGGTGGAGCGAACAGTATCGGTAGAACAAATCAGTTACCGGCTCATGTTGAGTTTAGTTTCCCAGAAGCTAAAAACATTCGTACCTTTATTTATGTTCCTCGTCAAGACGGTGCAGATAATGGTGTCATTAAGGATTATAAGTTATATATCAAACAAGGTGCTGATACTGAATATACTGAAATTATTTCAAGTACAATTTCTACTAATCCTAAACAGACTCAGTATATTGATCTTGGTTCGTTAAAAGAAAATGTAACCGCTATCAAGTTTGAGGCACGAAGTGCTCATAATAATCAGCCTTTTGCTGCTGCGGCAGAATTCGATGTTTCTAGTGATACAGCTGAAGTGATTCGAGCACGTCAAGCTGAGCGTGAGGCACAATATCTTCGAGATTTAGAAGCATTTCGTTCTCGCACTCAAATCTCTCTTGACAAATTGACATTAGCTGAGAATGGTATTCAAAAGGTTGTTACAGATGTAGATCAAACCGTTACATATACCTTCCAACCGTATACATACAAAAATGTACCAGTTACCATCAAGTATGTAATGAACTTGAGAAATGATGCCAAGTTTACGCAAAGTCATTTGCTGATTTCGGTGCCAGAAGAGCATCGTTCTAGCTTGGCTATTGATACCATTGATTTGCAAAGCTTTAAACTTCCTGCAAATCAGGCTTACGAAGAGTTCTCTAACCAAGCGCCTATTGCAGAAATGGCAAACTTTGATGGTTTCCATGCTGGACTTGGACAACCTGTTTATATGGGCAGTTTCTATACAGGTTCCGAATTCCCAATTGCTTGGAACTCAGTAGAAGCTACGACCAAGCAGTTATTCTCACGCTATTATTCTGGTAAAACTTTAGCAGAACTTAGCTTGGATGAAAATGGAAACTACCATACATGGAATACAGTTGTTGGTGTAGCACGTTCGAATGAATACAGTGTACTTCAACAAGATTTCTATGACTATATTGCTGAGATTGGTACTAAGACCTATTTCCGTAAACAGTACAACTCTTGGTATGACTTGATGAAGAATATTACAGCTGATAATATCAAGTCTAGCTTTAATGAAATTGACCGTGGTTTCACAAATGGTGGAATCTCACCGCTTGATTCCTTTGTAGTGGATGATGGTTGGCAAAATGTTAGCTCAGTTTGGGACTTCAATAATAAGTTCCCTAATAAGCTCTACGATTCAAGTAAACAGGTTCAACGCTTTGGATCTGACTTTGGTCTCTGGATGGGCCCTCGTGGTGGTTATGGAACTGAAGGGACTATGGCTAACCATCTAGTGTCAACGGGACAAGGTTCAAGAACTCCTGCTGGGGATGTCTACATTGGTGATAAGCGTTATGTTGATGCCTTGAAGGAATTGTTTGAAAACTATGGTCAAGAATTCGACATCAACTATTGGAAACTGGACGGTATGCTCCGTTATCCACAAAATACTACGGATACCAATGGTAACTATATCGGTGGCGGTTATAAGAATATGTATTCTATGACGGAGGCCCATGAGCGTTGGATTGATTTGTATGAAATTATTCGCGCCAATGCTCCAACCCGTGATGATGCATGGATTAACTTGACATCCTACATTCCACCATCACCATGGTTCTTGCAGTGGGTTAACTCTATCTGGATGCAAAATACTGCTGACGTAGATTATCAAGATGGGGTGAAACGCGCGCCAAATGATCAGTTAGACTTTGGTAATGATGCCAATGAGGCACTTTCATATCGTGATGATTCCTATGAAAAACTCATCCGCAATCGTAAATGGCAGATCCCATTCTCAAATATTTACAACCATGACCCAGTTTATGGTGCGACAGCCCATTCAAGCAAGAAGATGAGTCCGATGGGACCAGCACGTGGTCAAATCAATTTCTCTACTGAGGACTTCAGAACATATCTATACATGCTTGGTACTCGTGGTACAGGATTCTGGGAATTCTACTACAGCCCAAGTATGTTGGATGATGCTAAGTGGCAAGTCAACGGTGAGGCTGTGAAATGGATTGAGTCTAATTTTGAGACTCTCCGTAATTCAGTATTCCATGGTGGACAACCACGTGAAGGTGAAGTGTACGGATATTCTGCCTGGGATGCGGACAATGGTATCGTATCTATCCGCAACCCGATTGATAGAGAACAAACCTATGAATTGCAATTGAACCGTATCGTTGGTATGCGTGAAGGTACAGCTAATATGTATCGTACAACTGTACTTGGTGATAAACGCCATGATACAAGTGCAGTAACCAATTATGGTGACACAGTTCGGATTACATTAAGACCATATGAGTCTGTAGTCTTCCAATACTCCAAAGTGCAGGATACTCGTCCAGCGGAGTTGTTTGAAGCTAAGGCGGTTGCAGATAATCAGATTACACTTGAATTCGACGAACGTGTTGTGATTGATGGTGCTACTTTTGAAGTAGCTGGTCATACCATTGCTTCAACTGAGTTGAATGCAAATCTTCGTACAGTTACCTTGAATCTGTCTGATCGATTGACCGATCGCGAGAAAGTCGTAGTTCGTTATAGTAATGTAAAAGATAATGCTGGTACAGCAAATATCTCATCAGGTACAGCGAATCTCACAGCCTATAGTGGTGGTATCATTCATGACATCAGTCAGGTAAACCCAAGTCAAACACTTGTAAATGATGGTATTGAGGGTAGAGGAGTCTTCTCTGTAACTGCAAAAGTATCGCTTGATCGCTTGGATCAAACGATTGCTGAACAAGAAGGCCAATGGAAACTTTCTGTTGATGCTGATGGCCGTGCTGTCTTTGAGGTGAAAGGTGAAGTCGTTAAATCAGCACCATTTACGAACTTGAGTGAAGAAGACAACGGTCGTCCAGACAAGTTGATTGCTCCGAATGAAGAGGTAACTATCACAGCAGTCCGTGTGCCAAATGGTAGCTTGCGTATTTACATCAACGGCGAGTTGCACAATAGCCATTATAATCCAGATAAGATTAATGAGGTGTTGGAACGTTCAACACTTAGTCTGGCAGCTGATGGATTTGCTGGTACTGTTAGTCGCTTTATTCTTGAGAATGGAGCACGTGATTTCGAGACAGCCAATACACTCGCTAGAGAATTGTCTCCTGTTGAAGAACTCCGTCCAGCTGATATGAATGCCGAAGGAACAAGTGCACCGTCTTATGATCCAAATGATGGCGGTCCTCGTCCAGCAGGTTCAGCAACCGATGGCAATCCAAATACATACTGGGCAAGTAGCCAGTCAGCAGATAACAGAACGACACGTCAAACCTTGACGATTGAGATGGCTAATCCAGGTACAGTTGGTGAAGTTCGTTATGTACCTCGCTTACGCAATCTTCAAGCGACAGGAGATATTCGTAAGGCCTCCTTGGAGTATAGTTTGGACGGTCAAACTTGGTCTCCAGTTAGTCTTACTGAAGGCAATGGAGATGGTACAATCGGATTTATTCCAGGTAAACCATACCATTCTATCCTATTTACTCCTGTAGAAGCTAAATATTTCCGTCTGACGGCTCATGAAACACATCATTGGAATAATGATTTACGCAATAAAATTGTTGCCGTTGCGGAGTTAACTCCAGTCGTTCTCTTTGTTCCTGAAAAAGTTGAGAGATTGACTACTGCCTACTTGAGAAATGCAATTGAACAGGCTAAGGCTCTAGATAGCGCAGCTTATACAAGTGATAGCTATGCAAAAGTTCTTGAGCTGCTCCCAAGCTCAGAAGCTGGGTTAACAGCAACTACACAAGAAGCAATTGATAGTGCGAATACGGCTTTACGTACAGCACTGGCTCAATTAGTTCCAGTTGGGGAAGCTAGCTCTAGAACCTTGACAGATGCTGCAACCGGTGTTCGTTTAGAGTTACAGGCTAATGAACTAGATTCTATTATCGGTCTGCGTGTTACACATAAAGAAGGCACTGAAAATGTCCCAGTGGCTCTGGCAGATAAAGACTATGATTTGTTTGATATCGTTCTCGTTGATGAAGCTGGACATACGGTTGCCAATACCTTACCAGTTCGTGTAAGCCTACCTGTTGATGCCGGTAAGAAAGTAGAGAAAGTCTTGTACTTGCCAACTTTAAGTGATAAGGTAGAATTACCATTTACTGAATCTGTGAGAGTGGCTGCAGACGGCAGTCCTCGTAAGGTAGTAACCTTTACTGCTAATAACTTTAGTGACTATGCTATTGTTTATAGTGATACAGCAACGACAACAACATTTATTGACTGGTTTGCTACGGAGGTAGGTGACCTTGATGGAGATAATGATGTTGATAAGGCCGACGTTCAACTTTGGTTGAAAGGTGAAAAAGGTGATAAGGGCGAAAAAGGTGACACTGGAGCGACAGGTGCTAAAGGTGATACAGGTGCAACCGGCCCAGCTGGTGTAGCAGGTCCTAAAGGCGATACCGGTGCAACTGGCCCAGCCGGAGTAGCAGGTCCTAAAGGCGATACCGGTGCAACCGGCCCAGCCGGAGTAGCAGGTCCTAAAGGGGATACTGGTGCAACTGGCCCAGCCGGAGTAGCAGGTCCAAAAGGCGATACTGGTGCAACTGGCCCAGCCGGAGTAGCAGGTCCAAAAGGCGATACTGGTGCAACTGGCCCAGCCGGTGCAGCAGGTCCTAAAGGCGATACTGGTGCAACCGGTCCAGTAGGTCCACAAGGCCCACAAGGCGATACCGGTGCAACCGGCCCAGCCGGCCCACAAGGTCCTAAAGGCGATACCGGTGCAACTGGCCCAGCCGGAGTAGCAGGTCCAAAAGGCGATACTGGTGCAACTGGCCCAGTCGGCCCACAAGGTCCACAAGGCGAACCAGGCGCAACTGGCCCAGTAGGTCCACAAGGCCCACAAGGCGAACCAGGTGCAACCGGCCCAGCCGGCCCACAAGGCCCACAAGGCGAACCAGGTGCAACCGGCCCAGTAGGTCCACAAGGCCCACAAGGTGAACCAGGTGCAACCGAACCAGTAGGTCCACAAGGCCCACAAGGCGAAACAAGCACAACTGCAACTACTCCTTTTGAGGAAGAATTGATTACTGCTAAAGGTGAGAGCCTCTTGCAACCAGCTTTGCCAGAATTTGACGGTGGTATTGTACCGAATGTAGCACCGACCGCTGAAGTACTCCCACTAGGTGTTTTACCAGAGGAAGAAATCATCACAGCCAAAGGTGAAAGTGTCAAAGCACCAGCTTTGCCTAAGCTTGATTTATCAGCTATTAAAGCCAGCCATGCTCCAGCACTAGCACGGTCAGAAGCTAAAAAAGAAGAAAAAGCTAGCCTACCAAATACTGGAGTCGAAGCAGAACTTGCCTTGACTGCCTTGGGTATGATTGGTCTCTTAGCGACCAGTCGTTTGGTTAGCCGTAGACGCTATTAAAACTACATATGGCGTTAGTGCCAAAACTTAGGATTGGTACCCTAGGTTTAAGAGTCTGAGACGATTGTTCCAGACTCTTTTTCTGTGTTGGATTGTATATATTATTTTTTTATTTTATCCTTTGTGGATTTTACATTCTACAGTCTTATAAAGCCCTTTTTCTCTAGATAGTGCACTATAGCTGGAAAAATGAGTTGTTAAATGCTATAATATGACTAGGTTTTCCGAATAAATAGATAGAGACTATTCTCAATTCTATTTATCGGAGGAAAAATTGACAAAATTTCGCCACAGTATCAGCCCCATGGCTGACATCGCAGCTAAGAAGATTTTCAGTGACCATGAGATTACTATTGACTTTATCGATACCTTTCTGGGCTTTCGTCCCAAGTCTGTTCAGATTTTGAATGGAACGATTGCTGATTTGAAGAAAGAACGGGAGGGTTATTTTAGCACCACCGTGGACATTCTAGCCAGACTGGATGATGGCACTCAGGTCATCATTGAAATTCAGGTGGTTCACCAACACAGCTTTATCAAACGGCTCTGGACCTATGCATGTCAGCACCTGGTCAAGGATTTGCCCAATGTTCGTGACAAGGTCAAACGAACCCATGACATGTACGACAAGATTTCACCAGTATATTCCATCGCCTTGGTTGCCAGCCAATATTTTGATGACAAGCACCCCATTCATTCCTTTGTCTTGATAGCTGAGGAAAATGGACAGGTTTTGGAATTGCCCTTTGGTGAGCAAGGTGAATTGAAGAAGCCCTTTGAGATGGTTATTATTGAGTTGAACAAACTCAGAGAGGGAAATCTAGCAAAGAACCAACGATTGTGGATGGAATTTTTTGCCAATCAGGAATTTAGCCAGCAACAAACTGAAGCTATCAGCAGGGCTGAACACTTGCTGGATAGGGACACATGGACAGAGGAGGAACGGAAAATGATTGATCAACTAGCCTACAGTGCCGCCAATCATTTTGGCGAATTGGAGACATCATTCATACTAGGGAGAAGACGTGGACAGGAAGAAGGTCGATTAGAGGGTCGATTAGAAGGTCAGGCAGAGATTGCCCGGCAGATGTTAGCGAAGCATTTTTCGGATGAAGTGATAATGGAACTGACAGGATTTCGTCAGGAAGATCTTGATGGTTTGAAAGAGGATTTAGATTAGATGATATCACTTGTTTATCTATCTTATCTTGATAAATAATTTCTTTCTCTTATCATCATCTACCTTTTAAAGAGTATATATTTATGAACAAATCAAATTCTTATCAGATTCACCTCCCCTCCCTCATCCCTTTCGGTTTTATTCTCTCCGACAATTGTTACATCTACCGTGAGGTCTTCATGGAGGGGCAGTTTGAGGCGGTGGTGGAGGTTGATGAGGCTGGTCAGCTGTCGTCCTATGTCTGGGATTGTGAGATGGAGGAGGTCTATACTGCCCATCTGGTGACTGCGCCAGCTGGTGCTTTTATGGGGCAGGTGCGTGAGGCTTATCAGTCCATTTTGGATCGGGTAGAGGAAGCTTGCTGTGTCGCTCTGCCATTTTCCAAAGACCAAAGCAACCGCATAGCCCGGCTCATCAAGGTGCAGTGGGGCGACCTTCCTGACTATCCTTTTGCCAAGTTGCCGACCTATGGGGCCTTTCGCCACCCTGCCAATAACAAGTGGTACGCCCTGGTCAGTCAGATTCCGAGGGACAAGCTGGATGGGAGCGGTTCTCAAGAAGAGGTGGAGATTGTTAATCTCAAGGTTGACGGTCGGGAAATAGCAGAGCTGCTGAGTCAGTCGGGCATCTTCCCTGCCTACCATATGTCAAAGAAGACTTGGGTGTCGGTCTTGCTAGATGATACGGTGGAGGACCAGACGGTGTTTGCCCTCCTTGAGAAAAGTCGCTATCTGGTAGAACCAAAATCCTACAAGGCAGAGCAAGGACCAGATTACTGGGTTATTCCAGCCAATCTCAAGGTCTATGATATTGATACCGAGTTTGCGGAAAATAAGGTAGTCTATTGGCCGCAAAAATCAACCATTCAAGCTGGGGACATCGTAGCCATCTACGTGACTGCGCCGGTACAGGCCATTCGTTATATCTGTCGAGTCTTGGGGGCGAATTTAGAAAATCACGAGGAATCAGATATTCCGACAGAAAAGAAACTCATGCAGGTAGAGTTGCTTGCTCAACTAACTGATGATGTGTTGCCGAGAGCGCGCATGATGGACTTGGGAGTCAAGGCGGTGCGTGGTCCTAGACGCTTGACAGAGGGCGTGATAGACGTGCTATCAGCCGAAGTGAAAGGTCTCCATTAAATTATCAGAATATTTAATAAAAAGACTTTACAAGTGGGTAAAAAAGAGTATAATAAGGTGTATAAATTTACGAGGAGGTAAGGTATGAAGAAAAGCTTCATTCATCAGCAAGAGGAGATTTCTTTCGTCAAAAATACATTCACTCAGTATTTGAAAGACAAACTAGAAATCGTAGAAGTGCAAGGACCGATTTTGAGTCGTGTCGGGGATGGTATGCAGGATAATTTGTCCGGTGTGGAGAATGCAGTTACCGTTAATGTGAAGCTGATACCAGATGCTACTTATGAAGTGGTTCACTCACTTGCTAAGTGGAAGCGCCATACCTTGGCTCGATTCGGTTTTAATGAGGGAGAAGGGCTCTTTGTTCACATGAAGGCTCTTCGTCCTGACGAGGATTCCTTGGATCCCATTCACTCAGTATACGTGGATCAGTGGGATTGGGAAAAGGTCATCCCTGATGGTCGTCGCAACTTGGCTTATTTGAAAGAAACTGTGGAGCAGATTTACAAGGCTATCCGTCTGACAGAGTTGGCAGTGGAGGCTCGTTATGACATTGAGTCTGTTTTGCCTAAGAAAATCACCTTTATCCACACGGAGGATTTGGTCAAGAACTTCCCAGACTTGACACCAAAAGAGCGTGAGAACGTGGTTGCCAAAGAATACGGTGCGGTTTTCCTAATCGGTATTGGTGGAGAACTGGCAGATGGGAAACCACATGATGGACGTGCCCCAGACTATGATGACTGGACAAGCCCATCAGAAGCAGGCTATAAAGGTCTCAATGGGGACATCTTGGTTTGGAACGAAGCACTTGGTTCAGCCTTTGAGTTGTCCTCAATGGGGATTCGTGTGGATGAAGAAGCGCTGAAGCGCCAGGTTGCTATTACAGGTGACGAGGACCGTTTGGAATTTGATTGGCATCGTGCCCTTTTGAATGGTCTCTTCCCGCTGTCTATCGGTGGTGGTATCGGTCAATCCCGTTTGGCCATGTTCTTGCTTCGGAAGAAACATATCGGTGAAGTGCAGTCCAGCGTTTGGCCACAAGAAGTACGCGATAATTTTGAGAACATTTTATAAGAGATTGGCTTCAATCTCTTTTCTTCTGCTTTCAATCTGCTATCTGAAAACATTTACAATGTGATTATCTGTGATTTTTGTGCCAATCTATGATATACTTTTTTAGTTAAATTAAAAAATACAGAGGATATTATGACAAAACTTAGAGAAGACATCCGTAACGTAGCCATTATTGCCCACGTTGACCACGGAAAAACAACCCTCGTTGATGAATTATTGAAACAATCTCAAACCCTTGATGAACGTACGCAGTTGGATGAGCGTGCCATGGATTCAAATGATATCGAAAAAGAGCGCGGAATCACCATCCTGGCTAAAAACACTGCCGTAGCTTATAACGGTACACGTATCAACATCATGGATACACCAGGACACGCGGACTTCGGTGGTGAGGTTGAGCGTATCATGAAAATGGTTGACGGTGTTGTCCTTGTCGTAGATGCCTACGAAGGGACTATGCCACAGACTCGTTTCGTATTGAAAAAAGCCCTTGAGCAAAACTTGACACCAATCGTTGTTGTCAACAAAATCGACAAGCCTTCTGCCCGTCCAGAAGAAGTTGTGGATGAAGTGCTTGAACTCTTCATCGAACTCGGGGCAGATGATGACCAATTGGAATTCCCTGTGGTTTATGCGTCAGCTATCAACGGTACTTCATCTTTGTCTGACAATCCAGCAGACCAAGAAGAAACAATGGCACCAATCTTTGATACCATTATCGAGCATATTCCAGCGCCAGTCGATAACTCAGATGAGCCTTTGCAGTTCCAAGTATCCCTTTTGGATTACAACGACTTCGTAGGTCGTATTGGTATCGGTCGTGTCTTCCGTGGAACTGTTAAAGTTGGTGACCAAGTTACCCTTTCTAAGCTAGATGGCACAACCAAAAACTTCCGCGTTACAAAACTCTTTGGTTTCTTTGGACTTGAGCGTAAAGAAATCCAAGAAGCAAAAGCTGGTGATTTGATTGCCGTTTCTGGTATGGAAGACATCTTTGTTGGTGAAACTGTGACTCCGACAGATGCGGTTGAGCCACTTCCAGTTCTTCGTATCGATGAGCCAACTCTTCAAATGACTTTCTTGGTGAACAACTCACCGTTTGCAGGTCGTGAAGGCAAGTGGGTGACTTCTCGTAAGATTGAAGAACGTCTTTTGGCAGAATTGCAGACAGACGTTTCTCTCCGTGTAGAAGCTACAGACTCGCCAGACAAATGGACTGTTTCAGGTCGTGGTGAATTGCACTTGTCTATCTTGATTGAAACCATGCGTCGTGAAGGCTATGAGCTTCAAGTATCACGTCCAGAAGTTATCATCAAGGAAATCGACGGCGTGAAAATGGAGCCATTCGAGCGCGTGCAAATCGATACACCAGAAGAATACCAAGGTTCTGTTATCCAATCCCTATCTGAGCGTAAGGGCGATATGTTGGATATGATTTCAACTGGTAACGGTCAAACTCGTTTGGTATTCCTTGTACCAGCGCGTGGTTTGATTGGTTACTCAACAGAATTCCTTTCAATGACTCGTGGTTACGGTATCATGAACCATACTTTCGACCAATACTTGCCTGTTGTTCAAGGTGAAATCGGTGGTCGTCACCGTGGTGCCCTTGTTTCTATCGACCAAGGTAAGGCAACGACTTACTCTATCATGCGTATCGAAGAGCGTGGTACCATCTTTGTAAACCCAGGTACGGAAGTGTACGAAGGAATGATTATTGGTGAGAACTCACGTGAAAATGACTTGACAGTTAACATCACGACTGCAAAACAAATGACCAACGTCCGTTCTGCAACCAAAGACCAAACGTCTGTAATTAAGACACCACGTATCTTGACTCTTGAAGAATCCCTTGAATTCTTGAACGATGATGAATACATGGAAGTAACGCCAGAATCTATCCGTCTTCGTAAGCAAATCTTGAACAAGGCAGAGCGTGACAAGGCAGCTAAAAAGAAAAAATTAGCGACTGAGGAATAATTTCTAGGAGAAAAAGCATGTTTTACCTCATCTTAGCGATCATGTTAGTGCTATTTTATATTTTTGTGGCACCCAAAAATGTTAGAGGGACCATTAATATTATTTTGGCTGTATTTGTGCTAGTTCTTCTTTCGATTGCTTTGGTATTTGGATTTTTAAAAATCATGCAACTTTCAACAGAAGTCTGGGTTGGGATGGTAATAGTTCTTATTGGACTTTGGGCTTTGTGGGATATTCGCTATCTAGACCGTCCTTCTAAGAGGAAATAAATAAGATTTAAAGTTTAAGGCTGGGCGAATTGTCCAGTCTTTTATTCGTGCCTCGCCTAGGTTTAAGGGAAAAAAATAGCCTGAACTAGATGTTCAGACTATTCGAATTGTTTATTCCTTATCTATTTTCTTTTCTAATTTTTCAAGTTGTCTTGCGGCAAATTCACGACCACCTAGACCGAAGGCGAGGGCGAAAGCAACAGCAAGTGCACCGAGAATGATTGTAAAGGTTGATTGAACGATATGTTGTGCAAACTTCAATTGATCGAGAGCCATGAAGACTGCAAAGACGATCATCAAGTAGCGTACAATGGTAATCACAAGAGGGCTATCCGTAACTTTTTGTAGGAAGTTAGCGACAAGGTTGCTTGCGATAATGGCCAAGATAACAATAGCGATTGCACTAATCAATGAAGGGAGATAGCCAAGCAAGGCAGATCCAACTGCATTAAACACTTCAAGGTTCAAAACTTGGATTGCTTGTATAAAGAAGAATACAATGATGATCGCGCGAACGACTTGCGTAATGATAGCTGATAATTCAAAGTTCGCTTCTTCTTTGGTAAATAGGTATTTAGAATAAGCATTGATACCAGCAGTTTCAAGGAGATTTTCCAAGAGGTTTCCAATTAACTTAGCGACAAAGCTACCAACTGCAATCAAGACAAGAGCAACCAAAACATGTGGAAGGATACCGATGACTTGATTAAGAATCGTAACGATTGGTTGAGAAATACTTGTGATACCAAGTGTTTCCAAGGCTAAGGTCAAGATTGGAATGAAGATCAATACATAGACAACAGTTGATAGGACAGAAATGATTTGTTGGCTATCAAATGGCAATTTCACTTGCCCTGTAACTTTAGTATACCATGCATCAATGTCCAAACGTTCTAGGACACCAGTCAAAAGACCTTTGATAAATTTGCAGAAGAAAGTTCCAACAAAGAGAATCAATCCAGCTGCAATCATGTTTGGAATAAAGGCAAAGAATTTCTCAAACATGCTAGAAATTGGATCTACCGTGCTACTGATATTTAAACCAGACAAAATAGATGGAAGGAAGAAAAGAATAACAAGGAAGTAAACGAGTTGTCCAAGTGTTTTGATGAGTGACTGCCCGTTATCTTCGGGCTTGATGACACCCCACTCTTGTAACTTTTGAGAAAATTGGATTTTGCTTAACCCAGATAGAGTAAACTTTCGTAATAATCCAGCCAAAGAAAAGGCGATGACTACGAGAACAAGCATCCGAATGACTCCAGGCAAAGCTGAGAGCAATGGATAGAATAAGCTGTCGATTATATTTGTCATATAATACTCCTTATAATAAAATATTTTTCGCAACTAGTCTATCATTTTTATGTGTTATCAACAAATAAAATGAATTTTGAGGCTATTCCTAGTTTTTGCACTCCCTCTTGCTTGAAAAAGGTTACTGTAAAGGGTAAAATAAAGTGTTAGTATTGAATGCTGAAAGAGAATGGAATCGTAGAGTTGATTGTTCACTCGAGTATGTAGTTTCTAAAACCTGAAGGATAAGTATTATGAAAGTTATTGATCAATTTAAAAATAAAAAAGTATTAGTGCTGGGATTGGCCAAGTCGGGTGAATCAGCTGCACGCCTACTGGACAAATTGGGAGCTATTGTTACAGTTAATGATGGCAAACCCTTTGAAGAAAATCCAACGGCTCAATCTCTCTTAGAAGATGGAATCCGTGTCATTTGTGGGAGCCATCCTGTTGAATTACTAGATGAAGATTTTGCCTTTATGGTGAAAAATCCAGGAATCCGCTATGATAATCCTATGGTTGAAAAAGCTATCGGAAAAGGAATTCCAGTCTGGACTGAGGTTGAATTAGCCTATTTGATTTCAGAAGCTCCAATTGTTGGTATTACAGGATCAAATGGTAAGACAACCACGACAACCATGATCGCGGAAGTTTTGAATGCTGGACAACAGTCTGCTAAATTATGTGGTAATATTGGCTATCCAGCTTCATCAGTTGCTCAAACTGCAACTGTAGAAGATACCTTAGTCATGGAATTGTCATCTTTCCAATTGTTGGGAACAGATTCTTTCCGCCCGCATATCGCCGTTGTGACTAACCTCATTGCCAGCCATATTGATTATCATGGAACTTTTGAAGACTATGTAGCAGCAAAATGGATGATTCAGCGTCAGATGACAGCTGAGGATTTTGTGGTACTTAACTTCAACCAGAAAGAAGCTAAGGAATTGGCCGAACAGACCAAGGCAACGGTTGTTCCATTTTCAACACAGGAAGTGGTTGATGGAGCTTATTTGGCAGATGGAAAACTCTATTTCAAGGGTGAGTACATCATGGATGCTGACCAAATTGGTGTTCCAGGTTCACATAATGTTGAAAATGCCTTGGCAACAATTGTGGTTGCAAAATTGTTGGGAGTAGATAATCAAGCTATCCAAGAAAGCCTATCTGCCTTCGGTGGTGTCAAACACCGTTTGCAATATGTAGGTGAGATTAACGGCGTTTCCTTCTACAATGATAGTAAGTCTACCAATATCTTGGCGACTCAAAAAGCTCTTTCAGGCTTTGACAATAGCAAGGTCATTTTGATTGCAGGTGGCTTGGACCGTGGCAATGAATTTGATGAATTAGTCCCTGATTTGGTCGGACTAAAGAAAATGGTGATCCTTGGTCAATCAGCTCCCCGTGTTCAACGTGCAGCAGATAAGGCGGAGGTGGAAACAGTTTCAGCTTTAGATATTGCAGATGCAACAAGAAAGGCTTTTGAAATGGCAGAAGAAGGGGATATTGTTCTATTAAGTCCGGCCAATGCAAGCTGGGATATGTATGCCAATTTTGAAGTGCGTGGCGACGTCTTCTTACAGACCTTTGAGGAGTTGAAATAATCATGAAAAAAATTGTTTTTACAGGCGGAGGGACTGTTGGGCACGTGACGCTCAATCTTCTCTTGATTCCAAGATTTTTAGAAGAAGGTTGGGAAGTTCATTATATTGGTGATGGGAATGGGATTGAGCATGAACAAATTGTCAAATCAGGTCTAGATGTTCATTTCCATTCGATTGCGACCGGGAAGCTACGTCGTTATTTTTCATTCCAAAACATGCTTGATGTGTTTAAAGTTGGTTTTGGTGTTCTTCAATCCTTGGCCATTATTGCAAAAATCCGTCCGCAAGCTCTTTTTTCAAAAGGTGGATTTGTTTCAGTTCCACCAGTTATTGCATCCAAACTTCTAGGGGTACCTGTATTCATTCATGAGTCCGATTTGTCCATGGGTCTAGCCAATAAGATTGCCTATAAATTTGCGACAACCATGTATAGCACCTTTGAACAGCCAGCTGGTCTGACCAAGGTAAAACATGTTGGCGCGGTTACAAAAGTGGGGCAAGCAAATGATAAAGTTACACCAATCCAGTTGCCAGAAATTCTCAGCCACTTCGATAAAAATCTACCAACATTATTGTTTGTAGGTGGCTCAGGAGGAGCTAAGGTCTTCAATGATTTGATTAGTCAGAATAGCCTAGCTCTAACAGAGCTGTTCAATATTATCAACTTGACAGGGGATGCGAGTCTCAATCGATTAGAAAAAAATCTTTATCGTGTTGATTACGTAACAGAACTTTATCAACCCTTGATGAATGTTGCTGATGTTGTCATTACTCGTGGAGGTTCCAACACCTTGTTTGAGTTGATTGCTATGCAACAACTCCATTTGATTGTGCCTCTTGGACGCCAAGCAAGTCGTGGAGACCAGATTGAGAATGCTCTCTACGCAGAGAAAAAGGGATATTCTAAGCAGATTGATGAAAGTCAATTGACACTTGAGTCTTTATTAATTGAAGTAGATGATTTATTAAAAAATAGAGAGTTCTATATTCAAAATATGACTAATTCGAAGGAGATTCAATCTGTTGACAGCTTTTACCAGTTGCTTAAGGAGGATATAGGGGGCAAGTTGAATGATTGATAGGAATGAGCAAGATTCCAAGCTAGATAGAGAATCGGCTGATAGGAACCAAAAATTATCAGTAAAAAATACTAACAAGTTTTTTGAGTCATGGAGAAAGCGTCATCGAACTTTTTCTAGTCAAGAGGCTATGGTTCCTGAAGTAGAGAAAACGGTCTCACAAGAGAAAAGATTGTTTCAAGGTATAAGAGGATTTAAAAAATCAAGTCGGATAGATAAAGATATTTCTGTACTAGAACCTATTATTCCTAGAGATGTTTTCTTAAAAGCCTTGCCAATTTTGATTGTTAGTAGTTTTCTGCTATTCCTTTCGCTCTATTTTGTAAGTCCTTATAGTAAAATGAAACAGATTAAGGTTAATGGGAACCAACGTTTAACAGGGAAGCAAATTGAAGACTTGAGCTTAATCTCAGATAAGGATTATGCTTTGACAACTCTACTATACGCTGGTTCATATGCAAATAATATTGTAAATAGCAGTCCAACGATCAAGTCGGCTGAGATTACTTTTAATTTTCCCAATAAATTTTTAGTAAAAGTAGAAGAATTTTCAATTATTGGCTATGTTGAGGAAAATCAAAAATATTTTGCAGTCTTGGAAAGTGGAGAGATGGAAAGTCAGGAGATTGGTAGCGACGCACTCCCGCCTTCATTCCCGTTATTCAAATTGTCTGATAGGGAGTTGATAAAAAAATTGGCTGTTCAATTAGCAAAAGTCGATATTTCCGTTCGTCAAAAGGTATCTACGGTAGAACTGACTCCTAGCAAGGCAACAAGTGACTTATTAACCTTGAAAATGACAGATGAAAATACTGTGTTGGTTCCATTGAGTGAACTCGGGGAGAAGTTGCCCTATTATGAAAAAATAGCATTAGAAACGACAGTTCCTACAACGATAGATATGGAAGTAGGGGTTTATCGATATGCGACAGGAAATTGATTTTTCTGTAAAGAAATCTTAATAAAAATAACCATTAAAATATCCAATAATGGATAAAATATGGTATAATGAAAGATGACTAATTATACTAACTTTCAGAAGAAAAAATGATTAGCAATGTTGGAAGTAAGAGAGGACTGACAGAATGGCTAGAAACGGCTTTTTTACGGGATTAGATATAGGTACAAGCTCCGTTAAAGTCTTGGTTGCAGAATATATTGAAGGCGAAATGAACGTCATTGGCGTCAGCAATGTTAAAAGTGCTGGTGTAAAAGATGGAATTATTGTAAATATTGAAGTTGCCGCAGGTTCGATAAAGAAAGCGATTGAGCAGGCAGAAGAAAAATCCGGTATACGAATTGATAAAGTAAATGTTGGTTTGCCTGCAAATTTATTGCAGATTGAGCCAACTCAAGGAATGATTCCGGTGACTACAGATTCTCAAGAAATTACAGATTTGGATGTTGAGAATGTAGTAAAATCAGCTTTGACAAAAAGTATGACACCTGAACGTGAGGTAATCTCATTTATTCCAGAAGAGTTTACAGTGGATGGTTTCCAAGGTATTCGAGACCCTCGTGGAATGATGGGAATTCGTTTGGAGATGAGAGGTATGCTATATACAGGTCCTCGTACGATTCTTCACAATCTTCGTAAAACTGTAGAGCGTGCAGGAGTAGCGGTTGAAAATATCGTCATTGCTCCATTGGCATTGACACGTTCTGTTTTAAACGAAGGTGAGCGTGAATTTGGTGCAACAGTGATTGATCTTGGAGGAGGTCAAACAACCGTTGCAGTGATGCGCGGTCAAGAATTGCAATATACGAATATTTATCAAGAAGGAGGAGATTATGTAACTAAAGATATCTCTAAAGTCTTGACAACTTCAACAAGTATTGCAGAAAATCTTAAGTACAATTATGGTACTGCATACCCACAGGAAGCTAGCGATAAGGAGAAATTCAATGTTGAAGTTATTGGTGAAAATACACCAATTGAAGTATCTGAACGCTATCTTTCAGAGGTTATTGCAGCACGTCTGCGTCAGATCTTTGGGCGTGTTAAACAAGATTTAGAACGGACACGTGCTTTAGAATTACCAGGTGGTATCGTGCTTGTTGGTGGAGGGGCAGTTTTGCCAGGAATTACTGAATTGGCACAAGAGGTATTTGGAGTAGGTGTTAAACTTTTCGTACCAAATCAAATCGGTATTCGTAATCCAGCATTTGCAAGTGTAATCAGTTTGGTTGAATTTGTAGGTGAACTAGAGGACGTTGAACATATCGCTCAATATGCAGTTAATGGCGAGGTTCAATTGAGACACAAACCGGTAGAAGTTGTTCCGATTCGTCCACGAGTTTCACAGGTGATTCCAACAAGAGAGATCGTAACGGAACGCGAACCTGAGCCAGTGGAAGAAGAGACTCTTGTTTCAATTGAGGAAGAAGTCACATCTGAGAAAAAAGGGAACTTTACCGATCGTATTCGTGGTATATTCGGAAGCATGTTTGAGTAAGATAAATAAAGAAGGTGAATGAAACTATGGCATTAACATTTGACGCTGCAAAACTCGGTGCTGTCATTAAAGTAATTGGTGTCGGTGGTGGTGGCGGTAACGCTATTAACCGCATGATTGAAGAAGGTGTAGCTGGTGTTGAATTTATCGCGGCTAACACCGATGTTCAAGCTTTAAGCAATTCCAAAGCAGAAACAGTCATTCAATTGGGTCCTAAGTTGACTCGTGGTTTGGGTGCAGGAGGTCAACCTGAAGTTGGTCGAAAAGCTGCTGAAGAAAGTGAAGAGGTTTTGACGGAAGCACTGAACGGCGCAGATATGGTATTCATAACTGCAGGCATGGGTGGCGGATCTGGTACAGGAGCTGCTCCAGTCATTGCACGTATTGCAAAAAGCTTAGGTGCTTTGACAGTTGCAGTAGTGACACGTCCGTTTGGTTTTGAAGGAAATAAACGTGGCAACTTCGCAATTGAAGGTATTGAGGGGCTTCGTGAACAAGTAGATACTCTCTTGATTATTTCTAATAATAACCTACTTGAAATTGTTGATAAGAAGACACCATTATTGGAAGCCTTGAGTGAGGCAGATAATGTCCTTCGCCAAGGTGTCCAGGGAATTACAGATTTGATTACTCATCCAGGTTTGATTAACTTAGACTTTGCAGATGTGAAGACAGTTATGGAAAATAAAGGAAATGCCTTGATGGGTATTGGTATTGGTACTGGTGAAGACCGTGTGGTTGAGGCTGCTCGTAAAGCAATCTACTCACCATTACTTGAAACAACAATTGATGGAGCAGAAGATGTCATCGTCAATGTTACAGGTGGTTATGATATGACCTTGACAGAAGCAGAAGATGCATCAGAAATTGTAAATCAAGCTGCAGGTCAAGGTGTTAATATCTGGTTGGGAACTTCGATTGATGAAACAATGAAGGATGAAATCCGTGTAACAGTTGTGGCAACAGGAGTTCGTCAAGAAGGACTTCCGAAAAAGGAGAAACGTACTGAAGTAGCGACTCCACGTCCAGCACAAAGATTTGATCAACCAACACCACAAGCTTCAATTCCAACTCGTGCAATTTTACAAACAGAAACACCGAAAGTATCTGCTTTTGGTGAATGGGATTTACGCAGAGAAAACTTGATTCGTTCAAGTGATGCAGAAACTCACTCATCTGTTTCTGTTGAAAAATTTGCGATGGAACAGGATGAAGATGAATTAGATACACCACCATTCTTCCGCAATCGATAAAATGGATTTACAAAAGAATAGAGATACTGTTTTTTCAGCTGTAGAGTTGGCTACTCAAAAAGCCCAGCGTCCTAAAGAAACTGTAAATGTAATAGCTGTCACCAAATATGTTGACAGCTCTATTACTAATGACTTAATTAAGACAGGTATTACTCATATTGGTGAAAATCGTGTCGACAAATTTTTGGATAAGTTCCAAGCCTTGTCAGAGTATGAGCTCACATGGCATCTTATCGGTACGTTACAGAGACGTAAGGTCAAGGATGTCATAAACTATGTTGATTACTTTCATGCTCTAGATTCTATCAAGTTAGCTGCAGAAATCAATAAACGAGCAAATAGAACAATCAAGTGTTTCCTACAGTTAAATATTGCTGAAGAAGAAAGTAAGCACGGTTTTTCAGTTTCTGAAATTGACGATGTACTGCAGGAGTTGGTTCCGTTTGAGAAAATTGAGTTGGTTGGCATTATGACAATGGCTCCAATAGATTTAGACTCAGATGGTTTAATGGATTTATTTGGAAAAACACAGAAAATTTGTAAGGAATTAGCTGCTAGGAATCTTCCTAGAATGCCTTTTACAGAGCTTAGTATGGGAATGAGTGGGGACTTTGAAGAAGCAATTATTCAAGGGTCTACATTTGTTAGGATTGGTTCGGCTTTTTTTAAAAAATAGGAGAAACGGAAATGGCATTTAAAGATACAATAAAAAATCTGTTCAATTATTTTGAAGTTGAACAAACTGATGAAGTAGCAGAAGAAAATGAGGCATATGCGATGCCAAATGATCGTCCAGCCTTGAGAGTTACTCAACCAGCATTGTCAAACTCAAATGAAAAAGTTATCAGAACAGAGAGTAGACGAGAACAACGTCAGGAAGGTCGCCCAGAAATGCATATTCAACGTACTTTTGATAAACATGTAGATACACGTGTAGAACACAGTGAGTCTGATGTTTTGAAATCAACAATTGATATAAAATTCCCTAAGAAGTATGAAGATGCTCCAGAAATGGTCAATCTTTTGATTGATAATGCTAGCATCTTGATTGACTTCCAATATATGTCAGAGCAACAGGCTAGAAGATGTTTAGATTATCTGGATGGAGCTAGGTCTGTCTTATCAGGTAATTTAAAGAAAGTTTCTAGTACAATGTGGTTGTTGACTCCTGTTAATGTTACGGTCAATATTGAAGAATTGAGAAATGGGAACAACGGTGGACAGTCAGAATCAGGTTTTGATTTTGATATGAAACGGTAAAAAGTATGTATTTTTTACTCTTGATTCTGTTACGTGCATGCGAGATTTATTCCTATCTATTAATAGGTTATGCACTCCTGTCGTGGTTTCCTCAACTTCAAAGATCCAGTTTAGCTAGTCTCTTGAACTGGCTGGTTGCTCCCTTGGTTAATCTTGTTAGGAGATTACCTTTGCAATTTGCTGGAATTGACTGGTCCGTGACACTACTATTTATCATTTTGAATATTGGAAAGCATCTAATAGTGAACGTACTAATTAGATTTATGTAGCATCAATATGAAAAGATATTCAGGATTATTTCAACACTTTGCGCTTGAAGAGCGAGATTTCGTTGAAAAAATGATAGATCTCTGTGAACAAGTTGAAACGAGTTATTCCTACCGTTTAACTGCTTTTCTTCATCCGGGTCAGGAACAGATTGCAGAGCAAATTGCTAATTATTTTCAACTCCAGTTTTTCTCCAGCAAGGAGATTGTTCAGTCGGAATTTGCAAGAGTCATTATTGCTCCTGAGTACTATGAACTGGACATCAGAGATTTTCAAATAATAGCTTTAGAGGTGTCTTATCCAACAAAGTTTCATACCTTAACACATGCGCAAGTTTTGGGTAGTTTATTAAATCAAGTCGGAATTAGGCGAGAATATTTAGGTGATATTCTTTTTCAAGATGAAAACATTATTTTCTTTATCGATGAAAAATTAGGAGATATTTCGAAAACTAGTGTTTCGAAAATAGCAAAAGTTCCCGTTTCTCTCCAAGAACGAGACTGGACCAAGCTTTCCCTTAGTCGGCCTACGGATACCATTCCTATGGATGTCTTAGTCTCAAGTTACAGGCTTGATAAGATTGTAGCCGTAGCATTTAAGCTTTCTAGGGTAAATGCGGCAAAACTAATTTCGGCTGGTCAGGTAAAGGTTGACTATTCATCTGTTACAGAAACTAGTAAGCTACTTGATATTGGGCAATTAGTTAGTGTTAGGAAATATGGTAGAATCCGTTTGAGTGAATTTTTAGGTTTCTCTAAGCAAGGTAAATTAAAATTAAGATTAGATATTATTAAAACATAGGAGGAACAATGGCACTTACAGCATTAGAATTAAAAGATAAAACCTTTTCTACAAGATTTCGTGGTTATGACGGAGATGAGGTCGATGACTTCCTAGATATAGTGACCCGTGATTATGAAGAGTTGATTCGGAAAAATCATGAGCAAGAGGCGGAGTTGAAGAGCTTACGTGAACGCTTGCAGTATTTTGATGAAATGAAAGAATCGCTTTCCAAATCTGTTTTGCTAGCACAAGATACAGCTGAAAAAGTTAAGCAAACAGCTGAAGAACAGTCTGCTAACATTTTAAAACAAGCGGATTATGATGCGGCAGCTTTATTAAGTGAGGCTAAGGATAAGGCCAACGAAATTCTTCGTGATGCTACAGACAATGCTAAGAAGGTAGCAGTTGAAACAGAAGAATTAAAAAATAAGACTCGTATTTTCCATCAACGATTGAAATCTACTCTTGAAAGTCAATTATCATTAGTAAATTCGTCTGAGTGGGAAGAAATTCTACGTCCAACAGCAACCTATCTTCAAACGAGTGATGAAGCCTTCCGTGAAGTATTGGAAAAAGCACTTTCGGAGAATATTCATGTTGAAGAAGATAGTATGGACTATACTCGACAATTGACCTCTGAGGAAATTGCTGAGTTGACTCGCCAAGCGGCAGTTTATGAAGCAGAAAAGAATGCAGCAGGGTCTACAACAACGGAATAGTTATTTTATAGTGAAAACAAGGTCTATTATAATATTAACAGCGAGCAAGAGATGGTGGAAGCCTTGCAATCCCTTTTAATAGATGTATCCTTTCATGCAATTTTTCCTGAACGTTAAAGTAGGGAAAAACGTCTGTCCACGTTACGGATATAGAGGGATAGGGGGAAACTCTATCTAAACTAAGGTGGTACCACGAACTTTCGTCCTTACTGACGGGAGTTTTTTAATTTTTTTATGATACGATTAGAATTAGTAAATAATGAAAATTTTGACGAGGTGTTACAAGTTCAATTGGCTCCTCAAGATCAACGTCGAGTTGCTTCGGTCGAATATTCTTTGGCACAGGCATGGCTGTATAGAGAGGACGAACATCTTCTCCCTTATGCTGTCAAATCAGGACAGAAAGTCGTAGGTTTTGTATTGTTGTCAATACAAGAAGATAAGAGTTACTATGTCTGGCGCTTGTTAATTGATAAGGAGTATCAAAATCGCGGACATGGCAAAGAAGTGATTCGACAAATTCTGGTTCTGGCCAAAGAAGATTCTTCATGTCAAAAAGTTTCTGTGAATTATGTCATCGGCAATCATAAAATGCGGTACATTTTAAAAAAACTTGGCTTTCAATCCGTTGGTTTAGAAGGCCAAGAAATGAAAATGGAAATAAGTATAAAATAAAGGAGTTATGATGAAACTAAAAGAAACACTCAATTTAGGTAAGACAGCATTTCCTATGCGTGCAGGCTTACCAACACGTGAGCCAGAATGGCAAAAGGTCTGGGATGAAACAAACTTGTATGCTCGTCGCCAAGAACTCAACGCAGGCAAACCTGCCTTCCACCTCCACGATGGCCCTCCATACGCTAACGGAAATATCCACGTTGGACATGCTTTGAACAAGATTTCTAAAGATATTATCGTTCGTTCTAAGTCCATGTCTGGTTTCCGTGCTCCATTTGTACCAGGTTGGGATACGCATGGTCTTCCAATCGAGCAAGTCTTAGCAAAACAAGGTGTCAAACGTAAGGAAATGAACTTGGTTGAATACCTTGAAATGTGTCGTGATTATGCATTGAGTCAGGTGGACAAACAACGTGACGATTTCAAGCGTTTAGGAGTTTCTGCAGACTGGGAAAATCCATATATCACTTTGGCAAAAGACTACGAAGCAGCTCAAATCCGTGTCTTCGGTGCTATGGCAGACAAGGGCTATATTTACCGTGGTGCCAAGCCTGTCTACTGGTCATGGTCATCTGAATCTGCCCTTGCAGAAGCTGAAATCGAATACCATGACATTGACTCAACATCTCTTTACTATGCTAACAAGGTCAAAGATGGCAAGGGACTTTTGGATACAGATAGCTACATCGTTGTCTGGACAACCACTCCATTTACGGTAACGGCTTCTCGCGGTTTGACAATGGGAGCAGACATTGACTATGTCTTGGTTCAACCTGCTGGCTCTGACCGTAAGTATGTCTTGGCAGAAGCCTTGGTTGATAGCTTGGCAGCCAGATTCGGTTGGGAATCCTTTGAAGTGATTTCAAAACACAAGGGTGCTGCATTTGAATACATTGTGACCGAACATCCATGGGATGCTGAAGTTGATGAATTGGTTATCTTGGGTGACCATGTCACAACGGATTCTGGTACAGGTATCGTCCATACGGCTCCAGGTTTTGGTGAGGATGACTACAATGTCGGTGTCAAATATGACTTGGAGGTTGCGGTAACTGTCAATGAACGCGGTTTGATGAATGAAGCTGCGGGTCCTGATTTTGAAGGGCAATTCTATGACAAGGTTGTCCCAACGGTTAAGGAAAAATTAGGCGACTTGCTCCTTGCTAGTGAAGTGATTAATCACTCCTACCCATTTGACTGGAGAACCAAGAAACCAATCATCTGGCGTGCAGTGCCACAGTGGTTTGCCTCTGTTTCTAAATTCCGTCAGGAAATCTTGGACCAAATCGAAGCAACAACTTTCAATCCATCTTGGGGTAAAACACGTCTTTACAACATGATCCGTGACCGTGGTGACTGGGTCATCTCACGTCAGCGTGCTTGGGGTGTTCCACTTCCAATCTTCTATGCAGAAGATGGTACAGCCATCATGACCAAGGAAGTAACAGACCATGTAGCAGCTCTCTTTGAGGAACATGGTTCTATCATCTGGTGGAAATCAGAAGCAAAAGACCTCTTGCCTGCTGGTTTCACTCATCCAGGTTCACCAAATGGCGAATTTACCAAAGAAACAGACATCATGGACGTATGGTTTGACTCTGGTTCATCTTGGAATGGTGTCATGAATGCCCGTGAAAACCTTGCCTACCCAGCTGATCTCTACCTTGAAGGTTCAGACCAATACCGTGGTTGGTTTAACTCATCCTTGATTACCTCTGTTGCTGTAAATGGTCATGCGCCATATAAAGCTATCTTGTCACAAGGTTTTGTCCTTGATGGTAAGGGGATGAAGATGTCTAAATCTCTAGGGAATACAATCCTTCCAAGTGATGTTGAGAAACAGTTTGGTGCAGAAATCTTGCGTCTGTGGGTGACATCTGTGGATACTTCAAACGATGTGCGTGTGTCTATGGATATTCTTGGACAGGTTTCTGAAACCTACCGTAAAATCCGTAATACCCTTCGCTTCTTGATTGCCAACACTTCTGATTTCAATCCTGCAAGTGATGCGGTAGCTTACGAAGAGCTTCGTTCAGTTGACCAATATCTCTTGGTGAAATTCAATAAATTGGTAGCTCAAATCCGTGAAGCCTACGACAACTATGATTTCATGGCTATTTACAAATCTGTAGTAAACTTTGTAACCCTTGATTTGTCAGCCTTCTACCTCGATTTTGCCAAAGATGTCGTCTACATTGATGGTGCTAAATCACTTGCTCGTCGTCAGATGCAAACTGTCTTCTATGACATCTTGGTCAAAATTACAAAGCTCTTGACCCCAATCTTGCCACATACAGCAGAAGAAATCTGGTCATACTTGGAACACGAAGCAGAAGAGTTCGTACAATTGGCGGAAATGCCAGAGGTGGAAACCTTTGCTAATGAAGCGCAAGTCTTGGCTGACTGGGAAAACTTTATGGTCTTCCGTACAAAAGCTCAAAAAGCCTTGGAAGAAGCCCGTAATGCTAAAGTGATTGGTAAATCGCTAGAAGCACATCTGACTGCCTATGTCTCAGCTAAAACCAAGTCCTTCTTGGAGAGCTTGAATGCAGATCTTGCTCAGTTGCTCATCGTTTCAAACTTGACAGTAACCACGGAAGCAGCTCCTGAAAGTGCACTTGTGGTGGATGAAGTTGCCTTTGCAGTAGAACGTGCAGCAGGTGAAGTGTGTGATCGTTGTCGCCGTATTGATACCAGTGTAGTAAACCGCAGCTACGGTGCGACGATCTGTGACCACTGTGCAAGTGTCGTTGAGGAAAACTTTGCTGAAGCAGTAACTCAAGGTTTTGAAGCATAAGCATTCCATATTTGTTCATTAAAGTCTATCTAGCGATAGGCTTTTTTGAGTATGAAAAAAGAAGCCGATCGGCTTCTCAGACTTCAGTAATAATGGGGATAGACATTTCAATCAAACGTTCGGTGTGGATCGTTTGAATAGCAGCTTTGTCAATCGTCCGTTCATCAATCTTACGATGAAGGAAGAAATCACGGATTTTTTCGATTTCAGATTGTTGAACAGCTCGATATTTATTGCTAATTAAGAGTTCATAGTGACGGGGTGCCTGTGTGAAAATAACGTCGGTATTGCCAGCAGAATAGGTTTCTACTAGAAAGGCATCTGTATTAGCCAGTTGGCTCTGAACAAGATATGAATGACTATTCGTAGTGTTAATGATTTTCATTTGGAACCTCCTATGTCTCTTTGGCTACATTATAGCATGCATGTGGGTGTTTTGGCTAGTCATTGATTGAATTTTCTTGCAATTTCCACTGTTCAATTCCCCACTTGTGACTGCCTCGTTTGAGTTTTTCAATTGCTTCTTCGATTGGAAACCATGCGATATGATTGAAATCTTCTAAAGGTTGACCGACTTGATGATAACTAGTCACTTGATAAATATAGGCAGGGTTATGGAAATAGGTATCACGGTGGCTAGAGTAGAAGTATTCATCAGCTTGACCATAGTATTTACCTATTGTAGCAGTGAAGCCAAGTTCTTCCATTAGTTCTCGCTCCAATGCTATTAGATGATTTTCGCCTTTTTCTATTTCACCGCCAGGTAGGAACCAAGCACCATTTGGGGCCTGAACCAGAATAATATTCTTTTTGTTTTCATCAGGAATAACTGCATAGACCCCAAGGCGACTTTGGTAATCTACACCAGCCTTTTTCTCCCCAAAAATACTTATTTTATCCATATACATTCCTTTTCAAGTTGGATTTAGATGAGTATATTATATCATTTTTTTACTATTGTTTCTTATTCATAGACTTATAAATTGATATGATATTAAATAAAGCTAGTTTAAGCCCAACAGATTGAAGTTTTCTATAAGATATACTAATGAATTAGCTTCTTACGAAAATACTTGTGAAGTACAGTTCAAGCTGAGCTACACTAGTTTCTGGAAGAAATGTTGGGTAAAATAATAATGGTTTAATACTAACATATTGATATTTGAATCATTTTTGAAACGTGTTCATTTTCGCCTTTCCATAATCTACAGAATTGATTGGCTTTGCAAGTTAGATTGCCAACCTGCATCTTAGTTCCTTGTCTGAAAGCTATTTCAATCGATTATAGATTTTTTATCTTTGCTAGATGTTTGTGCTTTAATTTGAATGCTCCCCTTGCTAGTCATAACAGCGCGAAGGTCTTTTTCGCTTGGATGTTCCAAGTAAAAGTCTGTAATGGCATCTTCGATTTGATCTTGAATGGTTCTGCGTAGTGGACGAGCTCCCATTTTTGGATCGTAGCCCAAATCAACTAGTTTTTCTTTAACCTTATCTGTCACATGTAAGCTAATGCCGTTGTTAGACAAGCGTTTGTTGACATCATCAAGCATGAGGCTGACAATTTCAAGGAGATTTTCCTTGCTGAGTGGTTGGAATTCAATAATTCCATCGAAGCGGTTCATGAATTCTGGACTGAAGAAATTGCTGAGTTGGCCAAGAACAGACTGGGTGCGACCTTCCATGGCTGCTCCAAAGCCTACACTTGCTTCAACCTTACCAGTTCCAGCATTTGAAGTCATGATGATAATGGTGTCCTTGAAGCTGACTGTGCGTCCCTGTCCATCTGTCAGACGGCCGTCGTCTAGGACTTGGAGGAACATGTGCATGACATCAGGGTGAGCTTTTTCTACCTCATCCAAGAGGATGAGCGAGTAAGGATTGCGGCGGACTTTTTCAGTTAGCTGACCGGCTTCCTCGTAGCCTACATAGCCTGGAGGGGCACCGACTAGCTTGGCAACGGCGTGTTTCTCCATGTATTCGGACATATCGAAGCGAATCATACTATCTGCTGAACCGAAGAGTTCAATCGCTAGTTGCTTGGACAGCTCTGTTTTACCGACACCGGTTGGTCCGACAAAGAGGAAGGAGCCGATTGGACGGTTTGGGGCACCAAGACCAACACGGTTACGGCGAATGGCCTTGGCAATCTTGTCAACAGCTTCATCTTGACCGATAACATGGGTCTTGAGATCGCTAGCCAGGTTAATCAATTGAGATTGTTCTTTTTCTTTGAGGTCACCAACAGGGATATTGGTTTTCTGTTCAACGATGGCTTCGATTTCCTTTTCAGTAATGAGGGGAATATCTTCCTCGCTGATGGTTGCTTTTTGCATTTCCTTATACTTGGCAATCTGGTCACGGAAATAGGCAGCCTTTTCATAGTCCTCATCACGAGTTGCTTGGGCCTTACGGTTTTCGGCATCAATCAAGCGTTGGTCGATTTCTTTTGGATCGACAAAATTGAGGGTCAAGTTCATCTTAGAACCAGCTTCGTCCAGTAGGTCAATGGCCTTGTCTGGCAAGAAACGGTCTTGGATATAGCGATTTGAAAGGACAGCAGCAGCTTCAATAGCGGCGTCAGAGTATTTGACATGGTGGTAGTCCTGATACTTATTCTGGATACCCTTGAGAATGATAATGGTTTCTTCAACGCTTGGTTCTTCGACCTTTACAGGTTGCATACGGCGTTCTAAGGCTGCATCCTTCTCGATAATACGGTATTCGTTGAGGGTTGTTGCACCGACTAGCTGCATTTCGCCACGGGCAAGGGCGGGTTTGAGGATATTTCCTGCATCCATATTGCCGTCACCAGCAGAACCAGCACCAACTATCTCGTGGATTTCGTCAATAAAGAGGATAATCTCACGACGATTACGGATTTCTTCCATTAGTTTTTGCATGCGTTCTTCGAATTGGCCACGGATACCAGTCCCTTGTACAAGGCTGACAACGTCTAATCGGATGACTTCCTTACCTTGTAATTTTTGTGGTACATCGCCGTCGACAATTTTTTGAGCTAACCCTTCAACAACAGCGGTTTTACCGACACCTGGCTCACCGATGAGGACAGGGTTGTTCTTGGTACGGCGGTTGAGGATTTCGATGACACGCGTAATTTCTTGATCACGGCCAATGACAGGATCAATATCGCCTCGGCGAGCAATTTCTGTCACGTTGATTCCAAATTCTTCTAACAAACCATTTGGCTGTGGAGGTTGCTGAGGGGGTGGAGTTTGACCACCACGCCCGTTGTTGTTCCCTCCTGCTTGTGTTGGCGGAGTTTGGTCACGTTTCTTGCCAGCTGGAGTGTTTCCTGGATAGCCACCCAAGTGATTGAAAAACTCGCTGAAAGGATCCATATTGTTTGGATTGGTTAAATCACCTAAACCACGCAAGATGGCATTATTAGGGTCAGTTTTCATAATTTGGTAGCAGTTGTGGCAGAGATCTACCTGTTGTTGCTTACCATTCAGATTGGTATAGAGATGGATGGTTGCATCGTTGATTTTACAGTTATGACAGAGCATCGTTCTACCTCTTTCTTTGGAATGGACCTTTGTCAAATAGTCAATAAAGGTCAGTTATAGCTTTATTATAACAAGATTTAGGGAAAAATCAAGAAACTGCTATATTCGGAACATAATCTCTTGGATGCCTAGGAACTGACAAGAAAATGTTGAAAAATCAAGACTTTTTTTATAATATGTGGTAAAATGTTTTTATAAAAAGGATTAGGAGAAGGAATATGGAATCACATTTGGTGAGAATTATCAATCGTCTGGAAGCTATGGCTAACGATGGCGGTACATTGAAACGTAATTTTGAGCGTGAAGGTGTTGTTGTTGCAGAAGTGGCTTATAGCTATGACGAGGAAAATGGTTCAGTATTTACCTTGCGTGATGTCGCTGCTCGTGAAACCTATACGTTTGATAGCATTGACTTGATTGCGATGGAAATCTACGAATTGTTGTACTAAGAACAAGCTCGAGCACCAGTAGGTGCTTTTTTCTTACAACAAAATGAATATCTAAGCAAAACTAATTGCATAAATATTCAAATGTGGTATAATAGTTTCTAAATTGAATAGGAGGAGTGAATGAATGGATTTTTCTTTCTTGCCTGATTATTGGGCTTATTTTAATTACGGGGCTCTTGTAACCCTTATTATCGCTTTTTTCTCGGTTTTCTTTGGTAGTATTTTAGGGACACTCTTGGCCTTTGCCCAACGCAGTAGATATAAGGTTCTGGTTTGGCTTGCCAATATTTATGTCTGGATTTTCCGCGGTACTCCAATGGTAGTACAGATTATGATTGCCTTTGCCATGACCAATTTTGTGGCTCCGACCATCCAAATAGGGATTTTAGATGTAGATTTGACGCGTTTAATTCCAGGGATTATTGTTATATCTATGAACTCCGCAGCCTATGTGTCTGAAACCATCCGTGCGGGTATCAATGCTGTGCCTAAGGGGCAGTTGGAAGCAGCCTATTCATTAGGTATTCGTCCAAAACAAGCCATGCGCTACGTCATTATGCCACAGGCTATCAAGAATATTCTTCCTGCTTTGGGAAATGAGTTTGTAACCATTGTTAAGGACAGCTCGCTCCTGTCAACCATCGGTGTGATTGAGTTGTGGAATGGGGCACAGACAGTTGCGACAACGACTTATCTCACTCAAAGTCCGCTTATTTTTGCAGCCTTATATTATTTGATGATGACCAGTATTTTGACCCTAGGCATTCAAGCCCTCGAGAAAAAGTTAAATAAGGGAGGACACTAAGATGACAGAAGCAATTATTTCCATAAAAGATCTTCATAAGTATTTTGGTGAAAATGAAGTTTTAAAAGGGATTGATTTAGATATCCAGCAAGGTCAAGTGGTTGTGATTATCGGTCCTTCTGGTTCAGGAAAATCAACTTTCTTGCGTACCATGAATCTCTTAGAGGTGCCGACCAAGGGAACGGTGACTTTTGAAGGTGTTGATATTACGGATAAAGCAAATGACATTTTCAAGATGCGTGAGAAGATGGGTATGGTTTTCCAGCAGTTTAACCTTTTTCCAAATATGACCGTATTAGAAAATATTACCTTGTCACCTATTAAAACAAAAGGAATTGCTAAGGCTGAAGCTGAAGCTAAGGCCAAGGAATTGCTTGAAAAGGTTGGTTTGCCGGATAAGGCGGATGCCTATCCACAAAGCCTTTCAGGAGGTCAGCAACAGCGGATTGCCATTGCCCGTGGTTTGGCTATGGATCCAGATGTCTTGCTCTTTGATGAACCAACGTCTGCCCTTGATCCTGAAATGGTTGGTGAGGTACTTGCGGTTATGCAGGACTTGGCCAAGTCAGGTATGACCATGATCATCGTGACCCATGAAATGGGCTTCGCGCGTGAAGTGGCAGACCGTGTTATCTTTATGGATGGAGGCTACATTGTTGAAGATGGAACTCCTGAAGAAGTATTTGAACACACCAAGGAAGAACGGACCAAGGATTTCCTATCTAAAGTATTATAGACTTAACTCCGACATTGTTCGGAGTTTTTTGCTGTTTTCAGATGAATTGGGTGAGAACCTAGTCAAATCAGTGGCAAATAGGGTATAATGAAGAAAAAGTGGAGGAGATTTTAAGCAATGACAGTGATTGATGGTAAGGCCTTGGCAGTCAAAATGCAGGCAGCTCTGGCAGAAAAAACAGCTCGATTAAAAGCGGAAGAAGGCTTGGTACCAGGCTTGGTCGTTATTTTGGTGGGTGAAGATCCAGCCAGTCAGGTCTACGTCCGCAATAAAGAACGTTCAGCCCTTGCAGCTGGTTTCAAGAGTGAGGTTGTACGAGTGCCAGCTAGCATTTCTGAAGAAGAACTTTTGGAATTGATCGAGCGCTACAATCAAGATGATGCATGGCATGGGATCTTGGTACAGTTGCCACTACCAGCCCACATCAGTGAAGAGAAAGTCTTGTTAGCCATTGATCCAGACAAGGATGTGGACGGTTTCCATCCGACCAACATGGGTAAATTCTGGTCAGGTCACCCGGTCATGATTCCATCCACACCCGCAGGGATTATGGAAATGTTCAAGGAATACCAGATTGACTTAGAGAGCAAAACAGCTCTGGTTATTGGTCGTTCCAATATCGTTGGAAAACCTATGGCCCAGCTCCTTTTGGATGCCAATGCAACTGTGACCATTGCTCATTCACGCACTAAAAATCTAGCAGAGTTGGCTCGTCAGGCGGATATTTTAGTCGTTGCGATTGGTCGTGGACATTTTGTAACCAAGGAATTCGTCAAGCCAGATGCAGTAGTGATTGACGTTGGTATGAACCGTGATGATAATGGCAAATTGATTGGGGATGTCAAGTATGATGAAGTAGCAGAAGTTGCTAGCTACATCACCCCTGTTCCAGGTGGAGTTGGCCCCATGACCATTACCATGCTCATGGAGCAGACTTTTGAGGCTTGTGTCAGAAGTGGGAAATAGGTAAGTTGGCGAGGTTGGCAAGAGCTGACCTCATTTTCTTATAAGAAAATCCCCAGTCATGAAACTGGGGATAGATTTTTTATGGATTACTTATCGAGAAGGTATCGGCATGTGCCAAATCACCATAGGTATAGCCGAGGTTAAACCATTTTTTACGTTGTTCAGAAGTACCGTGGGTGAAACTATCTGGGACAGTCCGTCCGTAGGCTTCTTGTTGGAGAGTGTCATCCCCAACTGCATGGGCAGCATTCATGGCTTCATCAATATCGCCAACATCTAAGATACCCTGACCATCGACATATTTGGCCCAGGCACCAGCGTAGTAGTCAGCTTGTAATTCGAGACGAACATTGAGAGCGTTGCCTTCCTTATCGGACAACTGAGCACGTTTTTGGTGGTAGGCACCAAGGACTTCCAATTCATTTTGGACATGGTGGCCGACCTCGTGGGCGATGACATAGGCCATGGCAAAGTCACCAGCAGCCTTATACTTGCTAGATAATTCTTGATAGAAAGAAGTGTCAATATAAATCTTTCGGTCAGCTGAACAATAGAAGGGGCCGGCCTGAGCAGAACCTGTTCCACAGCCTGTTTGGGTCTGGTCTGTATAGAAAACCAGTGTTGGCGCTTGGTAGGTTAGACCATTTCTTGCAAACTCTTGTGTCCAAAAATCTTCTGTTGAGGCCAGTACCTTACTCATGAATTCCGCATCTGCGTCAGAAACACTGGTACCGCTTGTCGTAACCTGGCTAGACTGATATGGATTGGTGTTGGTTGTTGGTGAAAGTAAGCCACCTAGATTGGACATGCCACCAAAGACAAATAGGAGGACCACTAGTAGCAATTTTCCCTTCCAACCCAGACGGGAGAAGAGTAGGCTAAGTAAGAGATTTCCACCAGCTGAACCACCAGAGTAAGACGGCCCCGAGCTTCTTTGTCCCCTGCGGTCTTCAATATTGGAACTTTTTCGTAAATCATCAATTTTCATCTTAAACTCCTTAGAACCTGTTATCAAGTTCCTATTTTCTCACAAACTATTATATAGCAAATTGCAGAAAAAAACACAGGAAAGCTATTGGAAATGTTGTGTCCAGTTCTGTATAAATGTGCAATTTTTGGTATAATAGTAGGGATACAGACAGAAGGAGTGGACATGGTTGAATATTTATCGGTTAGCCATCTAACCAAGTATTTAAAATTAAAGTTTGACCGCGATCCCTATTTGGAGAAGGTCTATTTAACAGGACAAGTGTCCAATTTCCGCAAGCGTCCTAGCCATCAATATTTTTCGCTCAAGGATGACAAGGCGGTCATCCAAGCGACCATGTGGGCTGGTGTCTATAAAAATCTGGGCTTTGATCTTGAAGAGGGAATGAAAATCAATGCGGTTGGGCGTGTGCAGTTGTATGAGCCTAGCGGTTCCTATTCCATTGTCATTGAAAAAGCAGAGCCAGACGGTATTGGTGCCTTGGCAATCAAGTTTGAACAACTCAAACAAGCTCTGACTCAGGAAGGACTATTTAAGCAAGAATTCAAGCAGGAACTACCTCGGTTTACTAAGAGAATAGGGGTCATTACCAGTCCTAGTGGAGCGGTTATTCAAGATATTATTACCACGGTCAGTCGGCGTTTTCCTGGTGTGGAAATAGTCCTCTATCCGACCAAGGTGCAAGGAGATGGGGCTGCTCAAGAAGTTGTCGCCAATATCCAAAGAGCCAATGAGCGTGATGATTTGGATGTACTCATAGTTGGTCGTGGAGGTGGTTCTATTGAAGACCTGTGGGCTTTTAATGAGGAAATAGTGGTTCGGGCAATATTTGAATCCCGTATTCCTATCATTTCCAGTGTGGGTCACGAAACGGATACGACTCTGGCAGACTTTGTGGCAGACCGCAGGGCAGCCACTCCGACAGCTGCCGCAGAATTGGCGACCCCTGTGACCAAGGCAGACTTACTGGGTTATTTAAATCAGCAGGAAAATCGAGCCTATCAGGCCATGACCAATCGTTTGAAATTCCTGAGAGGTCAGCTTGAGAAAATTAGCCAATCAGTTATGTTTCGGCAGCCTGAACGCTTGTATGATGGTTATTTACAAAAATTAGACCGCTTGACCAATCAATTTCAGACACGGATGAAAGAACTCTATAGCCAGCAGAAACAGGCTAGCTTATTACTCAATCAACGCCTACAAGGCCTACAACTTGGCCGTAAAGTCGAGAGTTTTCAGGAAAGAATTATCCAGCAGGAACGGCTTTTGAAGAGCAATATGGCCAATATCTATGATAACAAGATGTCCAAGGCAGATAAGCTGATTGAGGCCTTAACCATGCTAGATACCAGTCGCATTGTGGCTCGTGGTTATGCCATGATTCGTCAAGATGGTCGGGTGATTGATAGTGTAGAAAATATACAAATGGGTGAAAACCTAACCATTCAGATGAAGGATGGTCAACTTGATGTGGAGGTAAATCATGTCCAAAAAGACAAAAACATTTGAAGAAAATTTAGCTGAATTAGAAGGAATTGTAACCAAATTGGAGCGTGGGGATGTAGCCTTGGAAGAGGCACTTGCCGAGTTTCAAAAAGGGATGGTTTTATCTAAGGATTTACAAAAGACACTTGCTGAAGCTGAAAAGACCTTGGTCAAGGTCATGCAGGCGGATGGCAGTGAAACGGAGATGGACTAATGGGAGCTAGTAAATTGCAGCTACTTGAGGAAACTATAGCAGACTTTTACCGACCTCAGATAGCTGAGCGGCTCAATCAAGCGGTTCTTTATTCGCTACAGGAAGGAGGCAAACGGATTCGGCCCATGCTCCTTTTGACGCTTTTGGACGCTTTTGGAGTGACTTTGCAAACAGCTCATTATCAGGTAGCTGCCTGTGTCGAGCTCATTCACACTGGTAGTCTCATTCATGATGATCTGCCAGCCATGGACGATGATGATTACCGTCGGGGGCGTTTGACCAACCATAAGAAATTCGACGAAGCGACAGCAATTTTAGCAGGGGACAGTTTATTTTTAGATCCTTTTGGATTTTTGGCTCAGGTAGATTTGCCAGCAGAGACCATCCTTGCTCTCGTGAGAGAGCTTTCTCAGGCATCTGGGACTTTTGGAATG
Organism: Streptococcus suis; assembly: GCF_024509555.1. Taxonomy (GTDB): domain Bacteria; phylum Bacillota; class Bacilli; order Lactobacillales; family Streptococcaceae; genus Streptococcus; species Streptococcus suis_AD. The sequence goes on along the minus strand of NZ_JAMWEL010000002.1, from coordinate 75,337 downwards.
GTTGCTGGTCAGGTCTTGGATATGGCAGGTGAGGGACAAAAATTATCTTTCGAACAATTACAAGCCATCCATGCCAGTAAGACTGGAAAATTATTGACCTTTCCCTTTGTAGCAGCTGGTATCATTACAGGTCAATCGGAAACGGTCATCCGACTACTGCGTCGAGTGGGAGAGCTGGTCGGTCTAGCCTTTCAGGTGAGGGATGATATTTTGGATGTGACAGCCACTTTTGAGGAAATCGGAAAAACACCGCAAAAGGATGTTTTGGCTGAGAAGTCTACCTACCCTGCCCTAATGGGACTGGAGGCCTCAAAAGTCTTTCTAGAAGATAGTTTGAATCAAGCAATCAACGAGTTAGATCAAGTGGCTCAACTAGTCCCATTTTCAAGAGAAGAAATCAAAAAAATCATAGAAAGTTTACGAATCAATGGCTAAGGAAAGAGTAGATGTATTAGCTTATAAACAGGGGCTTTTCGAGACGCGGGAGCAGGCCAAGCGAGGTGTTATGGCAGGACTGGTGGTGTCGGTCATCAATGGCGAACGCTATGATAAACCTGGCGAGAAGATTGACGAAGGAATTGAACTCAAGCTCAAGGGGGAAAAACTCAAGTATGTCAGCCGTGGTGGTCTCAAATTGGAGAAAGCCTTGCAGGTTTTCGACCTAGCGGTTGAGGGGCAAACAACGATTGATATTGGGGCTTCAACAGGCGGATTTACGGATGTGATGTTGCAGGCTGGTGCCAAGCAGGTCTATGCTGTGGATGTAGGGACCAACCAACTGGCTTGGAAATTACGTCAGGACGAACGTGTGCTCAGCATGGAACAGTACAATTTCCGCTATGCTGAGTTGGGAGATTTCGAACTTAGTCAACCAAGTTTTGCGTCCATTGACGTCAGCTTTATCTCATTGAGTCTGATTTTGCCAGCACTTCATCGTATTTTAGCGGAGGGTGGCCAGGTTGTTGCCCTTGTCAAACCCCAATTTGAGGCTGGACGTGAACAGATTGGGAAAAATGGCATTGTCAAGGATAAATCCGTTCACTTGAAAGTATTGGAAGATGTGACAAAAATGGCCGTGGAAACAGGCTTCTCAGTCAAAGCCCTTAGTTTTTCTCCTGTTCAAGGCGGTCATGGCAACACGGAATTTTTAGCTCATTTGGAGAAATCAAGCCAGCCTAGCCCGATTGAACACAGTGAAATAAGAAATATAGTCGATCAAGCACATGAGGAATTTAAAAAGGATGAATAAACGAGAACGATTAGAAGTCATTAAAGATTTGGTAGTCCGATTTCCCATTGATACTCAGGAAGAAATTGTGGAACGCTTGGAAGCTATGGGCGTTCATGCGACCCAGGCGACTGTATCTCGTGACATCAAGGAGCTAGGAATTATCAAGGTTCCGTCAGCTGACAAGGGATATGTATATGGTCTGCCTAAAGTAGGTCATTCCAAAGTGAGATTTCATAGTGTCCTAGAAGTTAATAGTATGGATAAAATGCTGAACCTTAAGCTAATTCCAGGGAGTTCAGCAGTCGTGAAGCGTCAGATTATAGAACAGTTTGAACCATATATTTTTTCAATCATTGCCGATGATGATAGTATCTTGGTGATAATAAAGGATCAACAAATGATATCTCAGTTGGAAACAATTATTAGAGGGTGGTAGGTATGTTATTAGAAGTATCTATCAAAAATTTTGCAATAATCGAGCAGGTATCACTGAATTTTGAAAAGGGAATGACCATACTTTCTGGTGAAACAGGTGCCGGCAAGTCCATTATCATCGATGCCATGAACCTGATGCTTGGAGCGCGTGCGACGACGGATGTCATTCGCCATGGAGCAGCCAAGGCTGAGATCGAGGGACTTTTTTCCTTTGAAAATAGCAGAGCTCTCGAGCAGATTTTGACTGAACAGGGAATTGAAGTAGCTGACGAACTCATTATTCGTCGGGAAATCCTGCAAAATGGCCGTTCCGTTAGTCGTGTCAATGGACAAATGGTTAATTTATCTTTCCTGAAACAGATTGGGCAATATCTTGTAGATATTCACGGCCAGCATGACCAGGAAGAATTGATGAAGTCCCAGCACCATGTCCGTTTATTAGACAGCTTTGGAGAAGACGAGTTTTGGGCTATAAAAGACCGCTATCAGACAACCTTTGATGCCTATCGTAATCTACGCAAACGAGTACTTGAAAAGCAAAAAAATGAGCAGGAACACAAGGCGCGAATTGAGATGTTGGAATACCAAATTGCTGAAATCGAAGCAGCGGATTTGAAGTCTGGCGAAGATATTCAACTCAATCAGGAACGAGATAAACTGCTCAACCACAAACAAATTGCAGATACACTGACCAATGCCTACGCTCTGTTAGACAATGAAGATTTTTCGAGTTTGAACAACCTACGTTCTGCTATGAGTGACTTGCAAAGTCTGGAAGAATTTGATCCAGACTACAAACAGCTATCATCTAGCCTGACAGAAGCCTATTATGTTGTTGAAGATGTGACCAAGCGTCTCAGCGATGTGGTGGACAATCTAGACTTTGACGGCAATCGTCTCTTGCAATTGGAAAGTCGTCTGGATTTGCTCAATACAATTACTAAAAAATATGGTGGAACTGTCGATGATGTTTTGGATTATTTTGCAAAAATCAGCGAAGAATACAATTTATTGACAGGCAATGATTTATCTGGAGATGATTTGGAAGTTCAGCTTAAGAACTTAGAGAAAGAATTGGTTGAACGAGCAGGTCAGCTCAGCCAATCACGCCATGAATTGGCTGTTGTTTTAGAAGATATTATTCGCCAAGAATTGCAAGACTTGTATATGGAGAAAGCTCGTTTCCAAGTTCGATTTACTAAAGGAAAATTTAATCGAGAAGGAAATGAAACAGTAGAATTTTACATCTCTACCAACCCAGGTGAAGACTTCAAGCCTCTGGTTAAGGTGGCTTCTGGAGGAGAATTGTCTCGCTTGATGTTGGCCATTAAGTCAGCCTTTGCCCGTAAGGAAGGCAAGACTTCCATCGTCTTTGACGAGGTAGATACAGGAGTTTCAGGCCGTGTTGCCCAGGCCATTGCCCAGAAAATTTATAAAATCGGACAATATGGTCAAGTATTGGCGATTTCTCATCTACCACAAGTCATTGCTATTGCAGATTATCAGTACTTTATAGAAAAAATATCAGATGAGCATTCAACCGTTTCTCGTGTCCGTCTCTTGACCAAAGAAGAGCGTATTGAGGAAATTGCCAAGATGTTAGCCGGTGACAAAATCACAGATGCAGCCCGTAATCAAGCAAAAGAATTAGTAGAAAAAGGTTAGGCGACTAGCCTTTTTGCTATTGCTCATATGTTTATTTTTTAGATAAAATTTGATATAATAGATGACAATATTGAAGAGAATTGAGGGATGATGATGACGAAGATTAAGATTGTGACAGATTCGAGTACTACTATTGAAGCTGAATTGGTCAAGGAATTAGGAATTACCATAGTTCCCTTATCTGTAATGGTTGATGGAGTCGTCTATTCAGATAATGACCTAACAGAAGGTGAATTTTTGAAATTGATGCGAGAATCAAAAAACTTACCAAAGACCAGTCAGCCACCTGTGGGACTTTTTGCCGAAATTTTTTCTGATCTAGCAAAAGATGGCAGTCAAATTATTGCCATTCTCTTGTCGCATGCCTTGTCAGGGACAGTAGAAGCTGCTAGACAAGGAGCAACCCTATCTGGTGCCGATGTGACTGTTGTGGATTCAAGTTTTACAGATCAGGCTGAAAAATTTCAAGTTGTGGAAGCGGCACGCTTAGCACAAGCTGGTGCCAGCAAAGAAGAAATACTTGCTGCGATTGAAAGTGTCAAAGAAAAGACGGAATTATACATTGGTGTTTCAACTTTAGAAAATTTAGTCAAAGGTGGTCGTATTGGGCGTGTTCAAGGGATGTTGAGTAGTCTGCTTAATATACGAGTTATCATGGAAATGAAGGATCACCAGTTGACTCCAATTGTAAAAGGGCGAGGAAATAAAACCTTCAAAAAATGGCTGGAAGAGTTTGCGGAGAAGTTGGCAGGTAAACAAGTAGCTGAAATAGGAATTTCCTATTCAGGAGAGGCTGATTTTGCTACTGATATAAAAAATCAGTTACAAGGCTTTGTAACAAATGAAATCTCCGTATTGGAGACAGGATCCATTATTCAAACACATACTGGTGAGGATGCCTGGGCTGTTTTGATTCGTTATGAATAATAGGAAATTGATTCGAGACTTTGTTCTCTTTTTGCTATTTACTTTAGCAGCTATCTTTATATTTCATCATATCCTACCTTCGGCTTCATCGCGTTTAACAAATCAAGAGATTCTTGTAGCTGAAAAGACAGAGTTTCACTATGTAGCTTTAGGAGATTCCCTAACAGAGGGGGTAGGGGACACAACAGGTCAAGGAGGTTTTGTTCCCCTGCTTGCCCAGTCCTTGACCAATGATTATGGTTACGAGGTAGATTATCAAAATTTTGGAATTTCTGGTAATACCAGCAATCAAATTTTGAAGCGGATGAAGGAAAAGCAAGAATTGAAGCTAGCTTTACAAGAGGCTAATTTACTGACTATTACAGTCGGAGGAAATGATCTTCGAAAGGTTATTATTAAAAATATCGCGAATCTGAAGCTTTCGACATTTGATAAACCTGCAAAAGAGTATGGAAAGAGACTGGAAAGCATTATTCAAGTTGCTCGTAAGGATAATCCTTCTCTTCCCATTTACGTAGTTGGAATTTATAATCCATTTTTTCTTAGTTTGCCAGAATTAACAGAGATGCAGGTCATTGTAGATAAATGGAATACAACAACGGAAGAAACTGTTGCAAAATATGAAAATGTTTATTTTGTTGGGATTAATGATTTGCTTTATAGAGGTTTGGAAGGAGAAGCTGGTATTAGTCAATTGAATCAATCGCAAAGTAATAACCTGCTTTTTGAGGAGGATCAATTTCATCCTAATAATACAGGTTATGAGATTATAAAAAAAGCAGTGTTGGAGAAAATGAATGAAACTGAGAAAAGTTGGAAACCTTAATTTTTGGAAATGGCTATTCTTGCTTCAACTGGCCTTGATGCTGGGTGGTGGACTAGTTCTTCTAAGTCGTTTTCAAACAAAACGAGAAGATTTGACAAAACTGGTTCCGACGAATCAGACGGATACAAAGGTAGGGACTTTCACAACTGATCGCGAACAGCTTAATCAAAGTATTGCTAACTATTTGAAAGAGTATCAAACAAAGGATTTTTCCTATCAATTATTTGTGACGAGTCAGCAGGTTGTGTTTGAAGGAAGTTATCAACTTTTTGGAGTCACACTCCCTCTATATATTTACTTTCAACCTTTCAAGATGGAAGACGGTAGTATTCTCCTACAGATATTAGAAATCTCAGCAGGCAGTTTATCTCTTCCCAAGGCAGATGTGTTAGCGTATTTACAAAAGAATTATAAGTTACCCTCTTTCGTCAAGATTGACTCCCAGGAGGCACAAGTTCAGTTACAAATTACGGATCTAGAAAATTCTCTAGGTCTGTACGGAAAAGCAAATACGATTGATTTATATAACAACCAAATAATCGTCGATATTTACAGAAAAAGACAGTAAAATAGCATTAAAAACTTGACCAATTCTTTTATTTTCGGTACTATATAGAGGTGAGTAAAATCTCAGAAAATTATTGGAGGACTTAGCAAAATGGCTAATAAACAAGATTTGATTGCAAAAGTTGCAGAAGCAACTTCATTGACTAAAAAAGATTCAGCAGCAGCAGTTGATGCAGTATTTGCAGCAGTAGCAGATTACCTAGCAGCTGGTGAAAAAGTACAATTGATCGGTTTCGGTAACTTTGAAGTTCGTGAGCGTTCAGCACGTACAGGTCGCAACCCTCAAACAGGTGCAGAAATCAAAATCGCAGCATCAAAAGTTCCAGCATTCAAAGCTGGTAAAGCTCTTAAGGATGCGGTAAAATAATTCAGCATTAAAAAGCCTATTGTATCAACGTTTCTACGTTGTGCAGTAGGCTTTTTTCTTGTTTAAGGGGCAAATAAGGGGCAAAACTTTAGTAGTTTTCCATGATATCTGCCACATTTGATTTCATTTTCTTGGTAACATGGGTATAGATTTGGATAGTTGTTTTGGCATCTGCATGCCCCACACGGTCCATAATAGCTTTTAAAGGGATATTATTCTCAGCAAGACGGCTAACAAGGGTATGACGGAAGATGTGGCTGGTTAGGTTTTTCTGTATAGGTTTCTCAAGCCGTTCATTCGCTTTTTTTAGAGCCAAGTTGAAAGAGTTAGTTTGCATCGGTACACCATTCTTGGTTGTAAAGATGTAGCCCTTATCTTTATATCGTGGGTTGGTATTTTTTTCTAGCTCATTCATAAATTCAAACTCTTGAATAATTTCCATTTCTCGCTTGGTCATGAGTGTTTCACGGTATGAAGCGACGGTCTTTGGAGTTGTTTTCTCCCCGTTGCGGTAGCCTTCAGTATGATCATAGGTTCCATGGAGTTCTAATTGCCTGGTCTCAAAATTTCGGTCTTCAGGCTCAATACAGATTAACTCTCCAATTCGACAACCGTTCAAGCTCATAAATTCCCCGGCTAACCCAATCCGGTATGTGCTAGGTCTGCGACAGAGTTCTTCAAGTAGTGGTTTTACTTTCGTCTTCCTCAAGATATTTTTCTTCAATCTTTTTCCAATCTTCCAAGGTCTTTTTGATCCGTGGCAGTTTGGCCCTTCTTGATGGATTTTCCTTGATGATGTCCAGATCGACTGCATAATCAAAAGCAAGGTTCAACATGGATTTGTTACGCTCTTTCTTGTTTCTGGAGCAATCCAGGTTGTCTAGGTAATTTTGGACGTATTTTGGGTCAATATTGACTACTTTGACGCCAATGCCGAAACTCTCTCTTATTTCTTTAATATTGCCCTTCAGAGAAGCGATAGAGGTACGTTTGATTTCTTGTTGGTAAAAATTCCACCATTGGTCGAAAAGGTCTGCAAATAGCATTTCAGAGCTTTTCAGCTTGCTGAGGATGTCCGCTATCTTTGCATCCAGTATTTTCTGAGCCTCTTTTCTGATCCGTGGAGTATTTTTCTTTATCAGGATCGAGATAGGGAGAGATATCATGATGACCCTGTGAGTTGGGCAGAGACGGAATTGAAGCAGAGGCAGCAACTTGAAAAAAATCGTGAAGAATATGATAATATTAATAGTTTGTTAGGAGAAAATGCGCCGTCATCAATTGATAAACACCAAAGGATGAGGTATAATCAAACTGAGGAATATATACAGTTGAAGTCTAATGTACGCGATGTAGAGTAGATGAAAAATTAAGAAAAAGCACCATAGATATTAATGGTGCGAAAGTTCCTAAAAAATCAAGTCCGAACAGTGTTGTTGATTTATTCAAAGAAGGTGAGTTAATCCAGCGGAGATATTTTGACAAAACTGGTTTAGCTACATTTGATATTGCTAATACAGATCATAAGTGGCTGGGTATTCATACGCTAGTCCCACATTCTCATGATTGGACTTGGTGGAGAGATAACAAAGGTATTTCTAAGAAGAAACGTTCAAAAGAAAATGATTTAACATTCGCTGAACGAATTGCAAATAAAGATTTGAAAGGAATCAGACACAATGAATAGTTTTTTTAAGTCAATTGATGATTTCAGAGAAAGCATAGAATGTGGTGAAGAGTATAACCTCAAGTTGAATGGAATAGACTACTACATTGGCTATTCAGGGGATGATAATGTAATTTCTGAACCTTTTGGTGTCAATGAGCAAAAATTTAGTAGCTTTGATGAATTGTTGGACCTTGATTTACACGGAACAACATTGAGAGAAAGCTGGATGTTGTTAACAGCATGATAATTAAAGCATTCGAGATATCGAGTACTTTTTTGTTGCTGAAAATAGAAAGGAAGTCGCTATGAGTAACAAACGTGTACAAGCTGAATAAAAATGAACGGTGAAACAGTTGCAAAAGTAGAATATACAAATGGATTAACTGAAGAACAGAGAATGAAAATAATATTTGATGTATTTTTTAGGAGTTGCTATCAGTTCTGGTTAGTGACCAAATAATGGGATATGATACAGATACAAGACGTGTCAGAAATGATAAGGAAACAGGGGCAATTGCTATTGGAGAAATAAATCCAGCTGGCGGAGTGAAAATTACAACCATGTTAAAACCAGATGAAGGGGGAGCTTGCTATGACAGAGAAGTCGCAAAAGACTTGGATAGTTGATGGATATGTATGGCTACAATGTCCTGTTTGCGGTCATGATGTCATGGACTATGATATTTGTGACACCTGTAAATGGCAAAACACTGGAGAAACAAATATTGACGGAGGTCCTAATAAAATGACTTTGGAAGAAGCAAAAAAAGCGTTTTCGGAAGGTCGGCCAATTATTTAATATGCATTCGAGAAATCGGGTGCTTTTTCTACCATTGTTTGCATCGGTACACCATAGAAATAATCATGTCAAAACGCTTGAAAAATGCTGAATTAGTTGTTAAACTGGAGTTGAATAAAACCAAAGAATGGAATAGAATTTTGGAGGGAGGGATTTAAATGATTAACTTAAATGATGATGTTTTACATGATAGAATGATGTCAATTATAGAAGTTGTAAAACAGAAAAAGTCTGACCCTGATACTATTTCCGATTTAAAGAAATTGGTTGGTTCCCAAGAGCATTTGATGGGTTTCAGTGAAGGACAATTTGCTGAGGCGGCATTGGACTTATTGGGCATCATTAATTATTCTGGGGACGATGACAAAGTCGTTGAGTTGATAACGTACCGATTTGGTGGTTTAGTCACTTAGTATTTTATTGAGGCTAGGCAAAAAGCCCAAACTCGCTTCTCAGGGTTCGTGTCAACATCTCAGTGCAGTGGTTGATTAGCAGATTTGTTCGTGTTTTACCCTCCAAATCTGACCAAATCAACTGTGCGGGGGTGGGAAGACGAACACTTTTTTACCATTCGAGTTCTTTCCCGCTCCCTTTTTTTATTGATGAAAATAGAAAGGGGGTCGCTTTGAGTAACAAACGTGTACGAGCAGAAATTAAAATGAACGGTGAAACAGTTGCAAAAGTAGAATATCCAGAGGGATTAAGTGAAGAACAAAGAATGAAAATAATGTTTGATGTATTTTTTAGCAATTGTTATCAGGTCCGATTAGCGACCAAATAATGGAATATGATACAGAAACAAGACGTGTCAGAAATGATAAGGAAACAGGGGTAATTGCTGTTGGAGAAATAAATCCAGCTGGCGGAGAGGAGTATTATCGTAACAACTATATACGAGATTTTCTTGATTGATGGGGAAGAGTACATTCACTGCCCGGTTTGCAATCGGGATGTCATGTTATTTGATGTGTGTGAATGTAATTGGGAAAACACTGGAGAAACAAATATAGACGGAGGTCCTAATAAAATGACTTTGGAAGAAGCAAAAAAAGCGTTTGTGGAAGGTCGGCCAATTATTTAATATGCATTCGAGAAATCGAGTGCTTTTTTGTTGCAAAAATAGAAAAGGGTTGCTATGAGTAACAAGCGAATCAATAAGAAATGGTCTCAGGTTGAAAGATGAGAGAATAAGGCCACCCAATTGACAGCAGAAAAATAAAAGATACAGTAGTTGAGACCGAAAACGAGACAGTCGATATCTCAAAAATAGCTATAACTACTGAAAAAATATTCACTCAAGAGGAAGTGAGTGCACCGATTGAGAAGTGTTTGGTCAAGCAAGAAAAGCCATTCTATAAGTGTCATCAAGTGATTTAAATTGCGATGGCATTTTAGATAGCGTGGGAAAACAAAAAAATCAGCCTAGGTAGACCGATTTTTAAGGAGATTTATGAAAAATTTTAGGATACACTTATAGTATATCCTAATTTTCAGATAATTCATCGGTCTTTAGACCTATTTTGATAAAAAATGAACATGTGTTATAATAGAAATCAAAAATTAGGGGGATAAAGTTATGACTATTAGGAGAGCTAGACAGTCTGATATTTCAGCATTGAATGAGTTGCTGCAAGAGATTTTACAGGTTCATCATCAGGCACGACCAGATATTTTTAAGTGTGAAGGGCAAAAATTTTCTGAGGAAGACTTAAAGGCACTTTTGGACAATCCAGCTAAGCCAATTTTTGTTTATGAAGTGGACGGTCAAGTGGTTGGCCATCTATTTTGTGAGCTTAGGACTGCGACAGGTGATGTTTTGGAACCGATCAAAACCCTGTTCATAGATGATTTGTGCGTGGCTAGTGCTGTGCGTGGTCAAAAAATCGGTGAGCAATTCTACGACTTTGCCCTTTCCTATGCCAAGGAACAAGGTTGTCACAACCTAACATTGGATGTATGGGCTGACAATTCGGGAGCCGTTCGATTTTATGAACGTTTAGGTATGAAGCCGCAAAAGTTCCGCATGGAGCAAATAATTGACTAAAAAAGAGGTTACCCCTCTTTTTTATGTTGTCTCAAAGATGATAATAGTTTTTGTGCAGTTTCTAGGTTGCTGTGTTTTTCTTTGCGCAGGAGTTGGGCCAGTTGGTCCACTTCATCTTCCTCAGCGCCAGCAAGCAGGGCCAGGGATTTTGCGTGGAGTTTCATGTGTCCCGCCTGAATGCCAGAGGTGACTAGGGCACGCAGGGCTGCAAAGTTTTGACAGAGCCCGACAGAAGCGATGATGGAGGCCAGTTGGCGGGCCTTGGGCTGGTTGAGCAGGTCAAAAGCAACTGCCACCTTGGGATTAAGCCCAATGGAACCACCGACCGAAGCAATCGGCAGGGGTAGGGTGATGGAGCCGACCAAGTGTTCCCCATCAATTGACCAAGTGGACAGGCCTTTATAATGGCCGTCACGACTAGCGAAAGCATGAGCGCCTGCCTCCACAGCCCGCCAGTCATTACCAGTCGCAATCACTACTGCATCGATACCGTTAAAAATCCCCTTGTTATGGGTCGCAGCACGATAGGGATCCACCTGGGCTAGCTTGCTAGCCAGGGCGATTTTTTGAGCGGTTTCTTGGGCAATAGCCGAGCTAGTTGCAAGGCTGGAGAGGGATAGACGGCACTGGGCAGTGACCAGAGATTCCGTTGCATAGTTAGATAGAATCCCCATCAAAGCCTGTCCATTGCTAAGTACTTCCAAATTATCCTTAATAGCTTCTAGCATATTGTTGAGAATATTGGCGCCCATGGCTTCCTGGACATCTACCTGAAGATAGACAATCAGAAACTCATCCTTACTTTCCACAGCCAGGTTACGAGCGCCACCTCCGCGTTTCACAATAGATGGATGGGCTTGATTGGCAGCTTCTAGAATACGAGCTTTTTGGTCGAGAATGGCTTGTTTTGCTCTACTATGGTCAGGAATATCAAAAAGTGCTACCTGTCCAATCATGATGCGGTTGTGGATGGTGGTGGTAAAACCGCCAGATTTAGCGATGATTTTGGCGCCGAAAGAAGCAGCGGCAACCACAGAAGGTTCTTCAGTGACCATTGGTACAGAATACATTTGTCCATCCACAAGCAGTTCAGGCAGAACAGAGAAGGGTAGGGAAAATGTTCCCAAATGATTTTCTGCCATCTTGCCTGCAATGGCCTCAGAAAGGTTTTTGTCCTTATGAAGGATATCAAGGTTTTCAGGTGACAAAGTGTTGTTTTGATGGAGGATGTCAATGCGTTCTTGACGTGATTTCTTATAGAATCCTGAGAAATGTGCCATGATTTCCTCTTTCTAATTTCTAACGAAAAGCGCCCTTGGATGAGAGCCAAAGGGCGCCGTTTTGGCTTTTATTTACGATAAATCCGTTTGTGTTTATCAACTTGGATGAGGGCGAATGGTGTTGGATCTTCTGGGAGATCAATGGACGTACCCATTTCGTCTAGGTTGATTTCTTGGAAGAAGATTTGTTCATATTCTTCCATGCTGAGTTTAGTCCGTTGGTTGAGGCTTTCTAAGCGATTTTGGTCTAATTGTTTCTGGTATCCTTCAACAAGGGAACCGCTGAAAATTTCACAGACAGCACCGCTACCATAGCTATAAAAGAGGATTTGATCCCCTGCCTCAAGCGCTCTGCTATTTTCCAAAAGGGAAAGGAGTGAGAGGAAGATGGAGCCTGTGTAGATGTTGCCGACAACCTTGTTATAGACGATGGCTTCTTGGAAGCGCTCTGTAAAGCGGTTGAGGGTTTCTTCATTTTTAGCGATGGCTTGCAAACCTTTGAGACCTTGCTTGGAGAAGGGGATGTGCAAGCACATGGCTGCAAAATCTTCAAGCGACTGACCTGTTTTTTTCTGGTAATAATCAAAGGTTGTGGTCAAGCAGTCGGTGTATTGGATTGTAGAGAAGCGACCATCAACGCGAGGGTACTTGTCATAGTTTGGTCGCCAGAAGTCATAAATGTCGCGAGTCTGGCAAACATTGTCATTATTGAGGACCATGATGCGTGGGTTAGCAGTGACCAACATGGCAACTGCGCCAGCACCTTGAGTTGGCTCACCACCTGACTCTAATCCATACTTGGCGATATCACTTGCGATGACCAGGACTTTTGAATCAGGAAATTGAGCGATGTGGCTCTTGGCTAAACTGAGTCCAGCTGTAGCTCCGTAGCAGGCTTCCTTCATCTCGATGGAGCGAGCAAAGGGCTGGATGCCTAATAAACCATGAATAGATACAGCAGCGGCCTTACTCTGGTCTACGCTTGACTCAGTTCCGACGATGACCATGTCAATGGTCTGTTTGTCTTCTTCTGTCAAGATAGCTGCAGCAGCTTGAGCGCCGAGTGAGACAATGTCTTGTGTGACGGGTGCAACAGCCATCTCTGACTGGAGAAGTCCGATTTTGTATTTATTGGGGTCAATGTTGCGGGCTAGGGCTAAATCAGCCAAATCTAAAACATAATCGGGTGCCGCAAAACCGATTTTATCAATACCGATGTTCATACTTTATCCTTTGTTTACAAATGATTAGTTGCTATTTTTTTGTGCATTGGAAACGACAAGGGAGATACCCTGACCGCCTCCGATACAGAGGGCACAGAGGCCCAGCTCTTTGTTTTGTTTGTTGAGTTCATGGATGAGGCTAACCAAGATTCGACTGCCACTGGCTCCGATTGGGTGACCGAGAGCGATAGCGCCGCCGTTGACATTGACCTTGGCAGGGTCGGCTCCTAATTGTTCGACAACTGGTATAGACTGGGCTGCGAATGCCTCGTTTAGTTCAAATAAATCAATATCTTCTACAGTTTTACCAATCTTTTGAAGCGCCTTTTTACTTGCAGTAACTGGTCCCATTCCCATGAGGGCAGGATCTAGACCGCTTGTAGCATAACTTTCGATATAGGCCAGTGGTGTGAGGTTTAGCTCTTTAGCCTTTTCATCAGACATGAGAACGAGGACTGCACAGCCATCATTGATACCAGAAGCATTGGCAGCTGTAACTGTTCCATCTTTTTTGAAAGAAGGCCGTAAGGTCGCTAATTTTTCAAGTGGGGTCAAACGAGGATATTCATCTTGGGCAAAGATGATTTCACCCTTCCGATTTTTTAGCTTAATAGGAACAATCTCATCTGCGAAGCGAGCTTCCGCAATGGCCTTGGCAGCTTTTTCTTGACTAGCGTATGCAAAGGCATCCTGAGCTTCACGGCTGATTTGATAGCGTTCAGCCACATTTTCTGCTGTAATGCCCATGTGATAGTCGTTGAAAGCATCTGTCAAACCATCAGTTAACATGGAATCTTCTAAAGTAATATGGCCAAACCTACTTCCAAATCGGCTGGATTTAGAGAGGTAGGCAGCTTGGCTCATGATTTCAATGCCTCCAGCAACAACTACATCATTGTCGCCTAGCATGATGGACTGGGCAGCCAGGAGGACTGATTTTAGTCCAGAGCCACAAACCTTATTGACACAGTAGGCTGAGGTTGTTTCTGGAAGTCCAGCCTTGAGAGCAATCTGGCGAGCAATATTTTGTCCGTGACCAGCTGAAAGGACATTGCCAAAAATAACTTCGTCGATAAGGTTAGCTGGTATGTGATTTTTTTGTAGGGCTGCTTCAAGGACCTGAGCCCCTAAATCAGCAATATGTATATCTTTTAGGCTACCTCCGAAACTGCCAATGGCAGAACGATAGGCAGACACGATAGCTACTTTTTTCATGATAACTCCTATAGTGGTATCGTATTGAACTGTCGTGTTCAGCTTTACCATTATACCATTAATTTGTATTTTTTCATAAGAAGAAAGATAGGTCTTGGGACCGAATTTACATGAAAGGAAAATGAAAGCGAAAACAAATTATGGAAATGCTAGCATTTTTTTACCTTTTCGTGTAAAATAGAGAAGTATATGAGGGAAACCTCAAAAGAAAAGGAGAATCCAAATAATGGTAAAATTGGTTTTTGCTCGCCACGGTGAGTCTGAATGGAACAAAGCTAACCTTTTCACTGGTTGGGCTGACGTTGATTTGTCTGAAAAAGGTACACAACAAGCGATTGATGCTGGTAAATTAATCAAAGAAGCTGGTATCGAATTTGACCTTGCTTTCACTTCAGTATTGAAACGTGCAATCAAGACAACAAACTTGGCTCTTGAAGCTGCAGATCAATTGTGGGTACCAGTTGAAAAATCATGGCGTTTGAACGAGCGTCACTATGGTGGTTTGACAGGTAAAGATAAGGCTGAAGCTGCTGCACAATTCGGTGATGAGCAAGTTCACATCTGGCGTCGTTCATACGATGTATTGCCACCAGAAATGGCAAAAGACGATGAGCATTCAGCACATACTGACCGTCGTTACGCACACCTTGACAGCTCTGTAATTCCAGATGCTGAAAACTTGAAAGTAACGCTTGAGCGTGCCCTTCCGTTCTGGGAAGATAAAATTGCTCCAGCTTTGAAAGACGGCAAAAACGTATTCGTAGGTGCACATGGTAACTCAATCCGTGCCCTTGTAAAACACATCAAAGGCTTGTCTGATGACGAAATCATGGATGTGGAAATTCCAAACTTCCCACCACTTGTTTTCGAATTGGATGAAAACTTGAACATTGTGAAAGAGTACTACTTGGAAGCATAATTTACTAACACCTGAGCTTGCTCAGGTGTTTTTGTTATGTGACTTTTAGTCCGTCACGCTCCGTAAGGTGCGTGACAAATAAACCACCCGCTATGCGGGTGCGCGACGAAGGTTATACCAAAAAAACTCCAAACGCGATACAATAAAGGTGTTCAAGCCTATTGTAAAGCGAAAGGAGGAGAAAAATTATCCAGTGGATGATTTTTGCCGAAACCTAAAAATTTAAGAGTTGAGGGGCGCAAAAGGCACATAGTTTATCACATACAAAGTGGCTGTGTTCTACCACATTGTCTTCACCCCTAAGTATAGACGAAAAATTATCTATAATCAATATCGAAGTAGTCTTGGAGAGATATTTCGACGATTGTGTAGTTATAAAGGTGTTGAAATTATCGAAGGTCATCTGATGCCAGACCATGTTCACATGTTAGTCAGTATTCCTCCAAGGTTAAGTGTATCAAGTTTTATGGGCTATTTAAAAGGCAAGAGTGCTCTTATGATGTTTGATAAACACGCCAATCTCTCTATAAATTTGGCAATAGTCATTTCTGGGTAGAGAGCTTCAACAATTTTGGGAATTGTTGAAGAGTGTAAGTTGGACTTAATGAAGCCACAATTAAGAAATATATACAAGAATAACGAAATTATCCAGTGGATGATTTCTTCACGAGCTTAAAATCTAGAAAGCGAGCTAAACATGATATAGCACTTGATTCTTGAGTGTAAAAGAGTATGAAGATCCCTTTAGGGATAATGGCAAGTAGTACGAATGCCTCTTTAAGAGGCTAGTGATGAGTCAAAAGCAGTGAGGCTTGAACAAAGTGAAAGCCAGCGTCTTTAGGCGATGGCTGGTGATGTTGGCTTATAGCCCTTGTTCAAACCACCCGTTTGACGGGTGGTCATGATTTATGTAGAATGCTTATTCAAAAAACTCTTAAGAACCATGAAAACGCTTAATTAAACTATATACATATATTGATTTTTGCTTTAACTTTTAGTATAGTAGACTTGAGGAAATAATATACTTTTTTGATAAATAGAGGAGGAACAAATGAAGAAGCATTCCAAATATCTTTTTGATAAACGCTATCGATTTTCGATTCGGCGGCTAGCAGTAGGTGTGGCTTCTGTCGCAATTGGTTGTAGTCTTTTCGGCGGTCAGTCTGTTTTGGCAGAAACAGGTGCTGAAGTAGATGATACAGTCAGCAATCTTGCAACACCCGGAGATCCAGTAGGAGGATCAATTGAAAGGGAAACAGTTGAGGAAGGCAAGGGCAATTTACCAGTAGCAAACCTAGAAGGAGAAACTGGAGAAGTTGCTGAAGGAACTGAATCCATAGAAACAGATGCACCTGTTTTGTCAGAGAACTCTATAGTTGGTTCAGACAATTTTGAAAGTGATTCTGTAGTTGAACGTATGGAGTTTGCTCCTGCAACTCAGCCTGATGCGGTTAGTCCTTCTCCGACTACAGAACTGCCTAGTCATCAAGCGGACGCTAGTTTTTCAAAACCAGCTACTGCAGTTGGTGCCATCACAGGATTGACATTTGATAATGGTGTCGCGACCATTCGCTATCAAACGGGTGAACAAGCTCAGGTAAGCCTCTTTAATGACCATGTTTTCCGTTATTATATTGATAAAACTGGTGATTTCCTAGAGCATCCAGCACCAAGTCGGGAGGACCGACCTGCGACTATTACGGTGAAATCTTTGGAAGCCTATCGTCAAGACTATCAACAGGTTGGTCGGATGTTGGAGGAGGAGCATCGCTATATTCTTGAAACAGAGAAAATCTGGATTTTCTTTGACAAGGCGACTGCCCGTATGTCTGTTTTTGACCGACTTGCCAACAAATATGTTACTAAGGAAGTTTTGCCTGTTCAAATCACTCCGACTCAGACCAGTCAAGTGCTGAGCCAGGATGAAAATGAGTTCTTCTTTGGTGGAGGTATGCAAAATGGTCGCTTCAGTCACAAAGGTCAAAAGATTAACATTGTCAACGAAAACAACTGGGTTGACGGTGGGGTGACTTCTCCAAGTCCATTCTACTGGTCCACAAATGGCTACGGTGTTTTACGTAACACCTTCCAACGTGGTTTCTATGATTTTGGAACGGAACAGACAGACCAGGTTGAGACCAAGCACCTTGAAGGGCGCTTTGATGCCTATTTCTTCATCAATAGCAGTCCAACTGCCATTATCAAAGACTACCAGGAATTGACAGGAGCACCAGTTGTTTTGCCTGAATATGCTCTTTACCTGGGACACTTAAATGCCTATAACCGGGATTACTGGGTGGAAGTTGATGAGGGAACACGTGGTGCCATTAAGCTGGGGGATAAGTGGTATCGTGAGTACCAGCCACAACATTTGCCAGAAGCCGATCGGGCAAATGCAGTCAAGGAAACCTTAAATGGTGAAGGGGACAGTTACCTATTCTCAGCAAAAGCCGTTATTGATCGCTATGAAGCGCAGAATATGCCGCTTGCCTGGTTCTTGCCAAACGATGGCTATGGTGCAGGCTATGGCCAGACGGATAGTTTGGATGGCAATATTGCCAATTTGAAAAAATTTGTGGACTATGCCAAATCAAAAGGCATTCAAGTTGGTCTTTGGACTCAGTCAGACCTTGTTGATACCAATCCAAGTAAGGAAGTTGTTCTTCATCGTGATATCGATAAGGAAGTGACGGATGCAGGGATTCGGGCAATCAAGACAGACGTTGCCTGGGTTGGACCTGGCTATTCCTTTGGCTTGAATGGGGTTGACGCGGGAGCTAAGCGGATCACTAGTGGAAGCGGTGCTGAGCAGGCTCGACCATTTATCGTTTCCTTGGATGGTTGGGGTGGCACCCAGCGAAGTGCAGCCATTTGGAGTGGAGACCAGTCTGGTGGGGAATGGGAGTACATTCGTTTCCACATTCCGACCTATATTGGTTTAGGTTTGTCTGGAAATCCAAACATGGGTTCAGATATGGACGGAATCTTTGGTGGTGCCGATCCGATTATCAACGCCCGTGATTACCAATGGAAAATTTTCACCTCCATCTTGATGAACATGGATGGCTGGGGTGCGAAACCAAAAACACCATTCTCCTTTGACGATCGGACAACCGATATTAACCGTATTTCTCTCAAACAAAAATCAACCCTCATGCCTTATGCTTATTCCTTGGGTCATGAGGCGAGGGAAACAGGTAAGCCAATCGTACGTGCCATGTTTATTGAATTCCCTGACGAGGTCATCAACTATGGCAAGGATGTTCAGTATCAGTATATGTACGGGTCAAACTTGTTAGTAGCACCTGTTTATAAGAATACAGCCATGCAGGCAAATGGCGATGATATCCGCAATAACATCTATCTGCCAGGTGGAGAGGATCAGGAGTGGATTGACTGGTATTCAGGTCAAAAATACAAGGGAGGTCAGGTCTTAAATGGCTTTGCTGCTCCGCTTTGGAAAGCTCCCGTATTCGTCCGAAATGGTGCCATCATTCCAATGACTGATGCCAACAATCATCCAGGAGAAATTGACCGGACCAAACGTGTGATTCAATTCTATCCGCATGGGGATTCCAGCTTCACCCTCTATGAAGATGATGGTAAGAGCGTTGGTTACCAGGCGGGTCAATTGGCTAAAACTGAGATAAGTAGTCAGGCTGGTGATTCCAATGAAAAAGGCAGAGCAGTCTTGACGATTGGGGCAACAGAAGGTAGCTTCCCAGGATTTATCAAGGAAAAAACAACTGAGCTTCATGTCAATGTTTCAGAAGATGTAGATGCTGTGACTGTTCGCGTGGGCAATCAAGATGTGACCCTTAGACGTGTAAATAGCCTGGCAGAGTATGAAGCAGGAAGTGATGTTTTCTACTATCATGCTAACCCATTGATGGCAACTTACAATCCAAAGAGCGCAGACATTCAAAATCTTCGGGTGGAAATGAATGACCTCCTGAAAATTAAGTTGGCAGCTCGAGATGTCACTCAGGCAGCAGTTGTTGTTACGATTGACGGTTTTGTTCATCAAAATCCAGCTGCTGAAGCGCCGGCAGACTTACAAGTTCCAACAATTCCAACAGGACTTGCTGCACCAGAAGAAGGAATTTCGGCAAGCTCGATCCGCCTCCAATGGACAGGGGTAGAAGGGGCAAGTTCATACGATATATTACGAGATGGAACTCTCTTTACAGGGATTACTGGCACTAACTACACCTTTGATGATTTTGCCTATGGCAGTGAACATGGTTTCAAAATCCGTGCCGTTAATGCCAAAGGAGCATCAGCTTGGTCACAAGAATTACGAGTAGCAACCAATGAAGATCCGTGGAGCGATGCTATTGAAGGCATTCAGGCGACGACAAATATCACGCCTCAGAGTGGTCAGGGCTTAGATAAATTGTTTGATAAGCAAGTCGGTCACCAATTCCACAGCCAATGGGGTGAAGCAGTATCCTTCCCAGCGACCATTAACATGGACCTTGGTGGGACCTATGAAGTGGACCGTATTGAATACTACCCACGCAATGATAATGGTGCAAATGGTCGAATCACCAAGGCCTATTTTGAAGTCAGCGAAGATGGTGTAAACTGGACTACAGATGAATATTACTCTGTTTGGGCAAATGACAATAAGACCAAGACCTATAAATTTGCAGTTCCGCGCGTGCGCTATATTCGGATGCATATTGCAGAAGGGGTAAATAACTTTGTATCTGGTGAAGAATTACTGGTCTTCAAAAAACCAGGTAGTCGTATGTTGATTCCAGGTGATATTAGTAATGACGGACGAATTTCAGACGATGATAAGACCTCTTTCTTGAACTATACTGGCTTGCGGACGGAAGACAATGACTTTGGCTATATCAGTCATGCTGATTCAAATAAAAATGGTCTGATCGATGCTTACGATATTAGTGTGGCCGCAGTTCAGTTAGAGGGGGGCATTGCCACACCTTCTCAAAGTAATCCTGCTGGTCGGACCTACCTGACGGCTGATAAGTTAGACTTGACAGCTGGTCAAACCACTACCATCCGTTTGATGGCGGCAGATTTGGAAGCTGTCAACGCCTTGACGAGCACTGTGATGATCGATGGTAGTCAGTTTGAAGTGGTCGGTCAAGTAACAGCCAACCAAACCTTTACTAAAGAAGCTGAAAACTTCTCCTATGTCCGTACTCGTGGTAACCAGTCTAACATAGTCTTTAGCTTTGTTAACTTTGGTGACAAGCCACAATTGACAGGAAGTGGAGAAATTGGCCGCATTACCCTCAAATCCTTGGTAGCTGGTCCACTTAATTTGACCATGCAAGATGGTATTTTAGTCAGCAATGGTCTTCGAACCAAGGAAATTTCAGATTCAGCAATTCGTCAGGCGGTGAATTTCACAGCTGTTCCAACAGTACCGGGTTCGGTTCAAGCCAACCGCATAACAAGTGGTAGTGCGACCCTGACTTGGACTGGGGACAAGCAGGCCTTTGAATACCTGATTGAGCAGGAGACGGCAGATGGTTTTGTCTCAGTTGGTCAGACTGATCAGACTAGCTTTACTGTCTACAATTTGGCGCCGGAAAGCAACTACCGTTTCCGAGTGAAGGCTAAAAATACCCTTGGTACCTCTGAGGCGTCTCAAGTAGTTACTCTTACAACTCTTGTTAAGGATTCTGCAAGAAAAATTCCGATAATCCTTGCGACTACTCCGATTGCCGATCAGGAAGGAACTGGACTGACAAACTTCATCGATGGAAACGATACAACGCTTTACCATAGTTCTTGGGCAAATCGTCAAGCTGTTCCTAGTCACCTTGTTCTTGATTTAGGTCAAGAAAAAGATGTTGATCACATTCTTTATCGTCCTAGAAACAATGCTGGAAATGGTACGATTACGAGTGTGAAACTGTCCCTTAGTATTGACGGAGAAGAGTGGACAGAAGTAACGGCACCGATAGCTTGGGCAATTAATAATACGGAAAAAGTGGCTCTTCTGCCAGAAGGAAGTAAGGCTCGATATATCAAGGTTGATTTGTTAGCAAGTGTTGGTGGATTTGTATCTGGAAAAGAGATTGCGGTCTATGGACCAGCTGCTTCTCCAATTCAACCAGAAGTACCTGTTCAGCCAGAGCAACCAACTGACCCAGAAGTCCCTGTTCAGCCAGAGCAACCAACTGAGCCAGAATCCCCTGTTCAACCAGAGCAACCAACTGAGCCAGAATCCCCTGTTCAACCAGAGCAACCAACTGACCCAGAAGTCCCTGTTCAGCCAGAACAACCAACTGAGCCAGAATCCCCTGTTCAGCCAGAGCAACCAACTGACCCAGAAGTCCCTGTTCAGCCAGAACAACCAACTGAGCCAGAATCCCCTGTTCAGCCAGAACAACCAACTGAGCCAGAATCCCCGGTTCAACCGGAACAACCAACCGAGCCAACGAGTCCAGTCCAACCAGATCAACCTGTTGAGGATACCTTGAATACAGCAGATTTAACGATTGCTACTCAAACTCTTCAAGCACTCAAACAAACTGACTTGACAGAAAAAGAACTCTCAGAGATTGATGAATTGCTGGCTGGTGCAGACTTAGCACTTGAAACCAAGAGTCAGGAAGCTATTGATGAGATTCGTTTGATCATCACTGACTGGCTTGCAAATCGAGTCAAAGATAGTTCAAGTGATCAAGTTGAAGATATCAAGTCAGATAAGCCGGAGACTTCTGCTGACCAGAACACCAGTGGTGAAAGTTCAGTTTCTGAACCAGAAGAAAAGCCAGACAGTTCATCTGAAACAAAACCTGTCTACGAAGAGGTTCATACTTTAATCGATAGTCAGACAGGTCTACGAGTTGAACTTGAAAGTGGTGAAAGCAAGTCTATTACAGGCCTCAAAGTTGAGTTGCTTGAGGCTGGCGGGGTTCAAACTCCAGAAGTTTTACTTGGTCAGGACTTCGACTTATATTCTATTGAATTAGTCAATGGGGAAGATCAGGTTGTGCAACCAACTAAAGATACTTTGGTGATTCTTCCAATTGATAGTGGCAAACAAGTGGAAAAAGTGGTGTATCTGCCACAGCCATATCAGGCAGAAGAGCTTGACTTTGTTGAAACTGTTATCAAGAATGATGACGGCAGTGAACAGCCGGCAGTTGCCTTTATTGCGAAACACTTTAGTTACTACGGCCTAATCTACAAAGAAGTGAGAGCTAACGGTGGTGGCGTACAGGCTGAGGAGTTGCCAAAGGCAGACTTGCCTACTCCAGAAGTTGAAGTGATTACTGCCAAAGGTGAATCAGTAAGTTACCAACTACCAACATTGGACATTGATGCTTGGCTAAGCAAACAAGAGGTTGAGAAGAAACCAGTTGTCGAGCCGGTAAAAGCTATAACAGTAGAGAAAAAACTACCGGAAACAGGTGACACTTCTTCAGAATTAGCGATTGTTGGCTTGACAGTGCTAGGCTTACTTGGCTTTGCGGTTCGTAAACGACAATTGAGAAGCTAAAACAAATTCATTTAGTCGACTTTGGGAGGTGGGGCAGGTACCGCCTCTCAAATGTTTCGGACTTTCAGTCTGTATAATTGTGAGGTTTATGGTACAATCTTCTTATCAATCCTATCTAGAATGGTGGTGGTTCCGTCCTACCTTCTGGGTTTTTGATAGCATTATGATTAAAGGAGTCAGATTGGATGGCAAGTAAGAAAATGTTACACGCCTGCTTGCGTGTGGAGAATTTAGAAGCATCTCAAAAGTTTTATGAGGAAGCATTTGGTTTCAAGGAAACGCGTCGTAAGGATTATCCAGAACACAAGTTCACACTTGTATACTTGGCACTTGAGGGTGATGAGTTTGAAATCGAGTTGACCTATAACTATGATCACGGTCCTTATATCGTAGGAGATGGCTTTTCACACCTTGCTCTTTCTTCAGATGATTTAGAAGGAGATAATGCCAAGCACAAGGAATTGGGCTATCCAACGACAGATATCAAGGGATTGCCAGGTAGTCCAGGTCGCTACTATTTCGTGACAGATCCAGATGGTTACCGTGTCGAAGTCATTCGTGCGAATTAAGTAAATGAAAAAAGGTTGCGTAGTTGCAACCTTTTTATAGTCTTTTCGATAAGGATAGAGAGGTAGAAATCCTGATTGATGTTTTCGAGTTTCTCCTATCCCTTTAGAAGTTTAGTCTTTTTTGCGTGATCTAGCAGCTAATCCCAGACCTGAAAGACCGGACAAGAAGCCTCCTAAACCTAGGAGAATGGAGCCACTATCGCCTGTTTTTGGCAGGGATTTGGCAGTAGGTTTTGCACTGTCTTGTGATGCGACAGGACTAGTTGTTGGAGTAGAAGTGTCCACCTTTTTCTTGTCGGTTGTTGCGACTGGTTGAGCCTTGCCAGTTGTCAGGTCAGTTAAGGACGAGGCTTCTTTTGGCTGTTCAACTGGTTTGTCTGTCGGAGTTTCAACTGGCTGTTCGGCTGGCTTTTCAGCTGGTTGTTTGGTTGGAGTTTCAACTGGTTGTTCAACTGGTTTTTCAACTGGTTGCTCAACGGGTTTTTCTGTTGGTGTTTCGGCTGGCTGCTCTACTGGTTGCTCGATTGGAGTTGTAGCTGGGGTTTCAGTTGGCTGTTCTGTCGGAGTTTCAACAGGCTGGGCTGTCGAAGTTTCGGCTGGCTGGTCGACTGGCTTCTCAGCTGGTTGTTCAACTGGTTTTCTAGTCCAGTATGCCTTTACCACACCACCAATACTATCCAAGTCTTCTTTTGTCACCATGGAGACATTAGGCAGATTTGATGTGTGTCCATCTAACTCTTCCTTTGGCCACTCTTTACCGGGAAATTCCTCACTATATGGTGCCAACCTAACATATGGCCAACCTGAGTTATATCCCCGATTTGCAGCACCCCAGTATTCCCCATCAATGTAGAATTCGACCACATACGGATGAAACACTGGTTGTTCTGTTGGAGTTTCAGCTGGTTTCTCAACAGGCTGTTCGGCTGGAGTTTCAGTTGGTTTTTCAACTGGTTTCTCAACAGGCTGTTCGGCTGGAGTTTCAGTTGGTTTTTCAACTGGAGTCTCGACTGGCTGTTCCACTGGTTTATAAACAACGGTCAAGCCAAATACACCATACCCATTCTCCGTACCAACATACTTATGAATGTATGGAAGTGATACTACTGTAGTTGTTAATTTGATATCATCCCCTAATTCTGCGTAAATAGGTACATATCCACCCATGTCAACCCTGTCAATTGTTATGCTGCCACCTTCATATATCTTCACGAATTCGGTCGGACTCAGTTCATTGCCATCTTCATCTCGGTGCGAGATTTCCATTACATCCCATTTAGCCTGAGCTTCCTGAGCATAAACAACATCAGTAGTATTCAGCAGCTGCCCACCCACAGGACCAACCACACCACCCAAAACAAGGGTAGAAGTAAGGGCAAGGCCCCATTTAGCAAATTTTTTTACCTGCATTCTATTTTCCCAAGGTCTTATCGACCTTTCCTTTCTTTTTCACCTTATAATCCCCTGCTACAATAGGGTTTGTATGTGTTTTAGTTAAGGGTCGTTAACTAAAACAAGGAAAAATCAAAAAATGCCGACTTGGAAAAGCTTGAAAAGCCCGTCAAATCAGCATTTTGAATGTTTCCTATTGATAACTTTGATTGTTTTAATAGACGACCGTCTACTAAAACACATGAATTTGCTTACAGTATATCATTATGTTCTTTTTCTGTCAAAGTATTATGTGCTTTTTGACGCCGAAATGGGATATTATTTCGTTTTAAGACCTGATAGATGGTCGCTGTTGAGATATTGAGCTGCTTGACCATGTCTCGAACGGTTGTTTCTTCTGCCACATAGCTCTGAATCACTTGTTTTTCTTTTGATTTTGATATACCTTTATTGCCCAATTTTACACCACGTTCTCTGGCCTTACGCAGACCATCTTTGGTGCGGTCAGAAATGGCTTGGAGTTCCCATTCTGCCACATAGCCCAGCATGAGGCAGAAGAATCGACCTGTCAGCGAGTCTGTTTCGATTTGTTCGTGGATGGATTGCAGGCGGACCTGATGGCTGGTCAAGTCTGAGATGATAGCGGACAGATGAAGCATCTTTCTGGTTAGGCGGTCTAGCTTATAGACTACAAAACTGGTCTCTATCCCGCTTTCAGCACAGGCTTTGGCTAGCCTGATAGCTTTTTGAAGTTGTGGGCGGTCTTGATGACCTCCCGATTCCTTTTCCATGTAGAGTCTGTCACAGAAGTGTAGGGCTTCTTTTTGAACTTCTAGCCCCAGTTCTTGCCGATTGTCCCTCGAACTCACACGAGCGTAGCCAATGACGACAGCACCTTTTTCTTGGTATTGCTTGATGATTTTCTTCACATTTTTCTCCTTTTTGTAACCTGGTAGCAGGGGAGGGTTCCTAAATATATTTTAGCAAGAAACCTCTCTCGTGAAGCAATATAAAAAGATGGGGAATTCTTGTAGAGATGAAATGATATAGGTCTAATCTTTGCTTAGATTTTACTCAAAAATCCTTGACATCAACTAGTAGATGGTATAGTATAAAAAGGGAGAACATAACCCTATGTACAGTTTTTAATAAAGAGAAAAGTATTTAAGGAAATGAGTGTCTTTCAGATGATGGGTTTCACCGGTATGGTTATAGCATTTGATGTTATCGGTGCGATGCCCATTATGGATTTTCTGATAGACACAATCTAGGAGAATCTATATGAAAAAGTTTTTACTATTTTTATCCAGCTTACTGGCAGTAGGTTTATTAGCGATCAGCAGTTTTTATATTTATCAAGAGTTGCAGGAACGTGAGATAACGGAATTTGTCACTCAAAAATCAGCCGCCTTAGAAAATTTAAACAAGGCAAGTATTGAGGCGGGAAATATCGGTTCTACGCATGTTGTAGCGGCTATTCCGACAGATCAAACAGGTCAAAGAATTGTTGAGCTAGAACAAAAGATGGTTGACTTTGTTCATAAAAAGCTGGGGAAAAAGAAGCCTTCTGGTACCATTAAAGGAGTATACCTTGTTAGCAGCAAGGAAAAGAAGACTAATTTTAAGAACATAACGGCTCATGAGATTAGCAGTGAACATTACAAACTATCTTATTTGTCATTGAAGAAAAAAGAACAGGATGTAGCAGAGCCTGTTTTGTTGACGGAAGACTATCAAGTCTTTACACTTGGGACAATGGTTACCGATTTGGAGGCTTTCAAAGAACTTCTAATCCAAAAGATTGTTTCGACCAACTCCTTATCGGAAGAAGAATCGGCATCTGTTGCTGAAAAGGTAGCAACACTTGATGTGAATTCCTTACGATTTGACTATATAGACAGTCAACTGACCCTTCATTTACCAGAAGGTGAATTTGCAAGTTCGCAGGTTCAATTTCCTATAGATGAACTGTTTTCTGTTGTCAATGGTGACTACCTATCCGATCTTGACAAGGCTTCTTATGACCAGTATTATGCTCAACAAACTGTTGACAAGACAGCCTTGCGACAGGTTGCTTTGACATTTGATGACGGTCCTAGTCGAGCTACGACTCCAGTTGTTTTGGATTTATTGAAGAAGTACAATGCGAAAGCAACCTTCTTTTTACTTGGGCAAAATATAGCTGGTAATGAGGATATTCTGAAACGTATGAAAGACGAAGGGCATGAGATTGCCAATCATACTTGGAGTCATCCAAATTTGACAACGATTTCTGCCGATCAGGTGAAGCAGGAAATCGAACTAACCCAGTCAGCGATTGAAGAGGTGATTGGCTACAAACCAACCTTTATGCGTCCTCCCTATGGGGCTGTAAATGGTTCTGTTGCTGCAGCTGCGGGCTTGGCTTCTATTTATTGGAATGTAGATACGCAGGATTGGTCAAATCGTGATCCGCACCTCATTCTCTCACAGGTAAAAGCCTATACAAATCCTGGAGCAATCATTTTAATGCACGATATTCATCAGACAACAGTGGATGGTTTGGAACCAGTATTGCATTACTTGACTGAGCAACAATACTCATTGGTAACAACGACAGAATTACTGGGAGAAAATTTAAATCCAGGCTTTATATACTATGACCAGGTGTACAGTGGACCGGCCCAATAAGTGAAGAGGCTGTTGTTCATCAGTCTTGTTTCCATGCTGTTAGGTTTCCTGTAAAAATATATACAAAAAAGGTTTGAAATCATTAAATTGGTTTCGAACCTTTTTATAGTGGCAAAATAAGTTCTTCTTCGTCAGTATCCTCTCCCCCGACGGATTTGATTTCAATCAAGAGATTATGGGGCAGACAGACGGAGAGTTGACCCGGCTGGCTAATCCAGCTGGTCATAACGGCAATTTGGTCAGGGCTATTGTCTTCCTTGACTCGAATGCGTTCGCCATCAACTTCAATGATGTTGTATTGCCCATCATTGGGGTAGTAGGTTTTTTCTTGATGGGGTGTGTCCTTTGATAATTCAAATTGGTCGACCACCTCACCATTGATGCGGACATAGGCAATTGTTTTTGCCTCATTTGTATCTGTTGTCAGATGTGTGTAGGTAAAAATTGCTGGAAGAAAGGATAAAACTAGGGTGAATCCGATTAAGATATAATCAAATAATTTGAGTTGTTTGAGAATAGATTTGATTGTCATATACAGTCTATTGTATAGAAAAAAATTTGCTTTGTAAAATCTTGAATGTAGATTACTTTTTCAATTGTCCAATAAAGAGCAGGATAGCAAGGATTCCCCAAAATCCAGCTAGGAGCGGTTTGATTTGTCCAGTGAAAAATCCAATGGAGAAAGTTAGGGCAAAGCCTGCAAAGAGAAACCAGAGCAATGGTTTACGATAAAGATAGATAGCTTTTTGGACAGCATTTGCTTCTGGACTGGTAGTTTTCCGATCACTATTCAAAATTGGAAGTATAGTGAACAGTAAGATAAGGATTGGTGGGGCGTCCCCAGTCAGAAAACTGTGGATAAACAAGCCACAAATGGTCGCATAGGCGAGAACAAACAAGGAAAGGACTAATTTTGTGTTGAAGTTGTTCATCTATATTCCTCCTTTTTGAAATAAATCCGAAAAAGAATAGCGACAGCAAATCCAGCAGGAAGGATGAGGATAAGTGGTTTGACATGCCCTAACCAAATGCCTACGGAATAGGTCAAGGTCATGGCAAACAGGGCAAAGACGGCTTGGATGATAAAGTAGTGTTTTTCTTCGGCTGTTTTATAGGATTTGATGATTTGAATGGTCGGTAGCATGAGCAAGAATGAACCGCTAATCGGCTCATTGACCATGTAAGAGTAGATGAAGAGGGCAGAAAATAAACCATAAAATAGAACAAAAAATTTACAGGTTTGTTTGGGAGTGAAAGGTTTATTCATGGGCAGCTCCTTATTTTTTCTTGGTGGGTTCTGCGTCCAGTTTTTGCAGATAGGCAATGGCAGACAGGGCAATGCTAGCAAAGAGGCCCATCAGACCACCGAATAGGAGGGATTTTGTATGCAAGATTGAGGCCATTAGGGGAAGCTGGAGGCTAAAGAGGTCTGCCAGCCCAGCAAAGAGGCTAGATAGCAGGGCAACTCCCAGTCCCCAAACCAGTGGATTGAGGGGCTGTCCTTGTCTTTCCTCAGGGCTTAGTTCGTCCACGTCATATTGAGGCAGGTCAGCATGGAGGGTGCGCATATTAACGATACCAATGAGGATAATACTGAAGAAGGCAATGATCATTGGATAATAGTTGGCAACCTCCACAGGATAGCGGATAGCTAGGAAGTAGGCGACAGCATTTCCAAGAGCAAGGAAGTAGAAGTGATAGATGAAAGCATGACCACCAATAGCGTCTGCCCTGGTCCGTCGGTACTCGTCTAAAGGACCACGGATACCATAGAAGTGCCGTATCATATTTTGGATCCACTTGGGTTCTTCTTTGGAAATAGCAGAGCTGACAGGTAGTTTTTCTGCCTTTTTCATGCGTTTGCGAAGCATGATTTCAAGAGCAATGCCCGTGAAAACACCACCTAGACAGGCAGCCAGGACTTTTCGGAGGTCAAATAGGTGGTCGAGAGGGTTGAGGCCCTCCATCCAGGCACCGAAAACAACCACCCAGATGTACATAACGGTAGTGAAATAGAGCTCGAATTTGATACTTGCTCCCTTGAGTTGTTTTTGTTCCTTACTAGTCAGTTCTTCTACATCTAAACTGTCCACTTGGCTGTGGCGCATCTTGGATGCCATATACATACTGGCGGAAAGAGTGGATAGGAGTAGAGCAGTTGGGTAGCCATAGGCAACGACTTCTGGGTAGCGTTTGGATAGGGCAAGTGCCAGCAGGGTAAGAACCATGGTGCCCCAAAAGAGCAGGATAAAGCAGGTATTGCCTAGTCGGAAGGCTTCTTTTTGGCGAAATTCATCCAAGGGACCTACGATACCGTAAAATCGTTTGATCAATTTATCTTGAAAGGTTTCCTTTTTCATACGATACTCCTATTTACTTACGACGAAAAATGAGAGGTAGGTAGGCTAGTCCTAAGAAGTAGATTGCCCCAGTAATCAGCAATTGTATCCAGAATTTGGCTTGGCTGATGATATGCAAGATGTCAGCTCTGCTATTGCCCCAAAGCTGAATGAGGACAAAGAATAGGATAAAAATAAGAGTAGAGATAAGGTTTTTGTGTGTATTCTTTTTCATGGTGTTTCTCCCTGTTATTTGTTTGCGAGTATTTTCTTTTGTAACTGCTTCTTACAATAGTAGTAATGGATGAAGGTGATAGCTCCTGCAACAATTAACCGACCTAGTAGGAGGGTCGGGTCTGTTAGTTCTTCAAGAAATACAGACCATTCTTTATAGAAAGCAGGGGCAGTCGTGGAAGCCAGGAAGGCCCCGAAAAATGTGCTACGACTACTTTTTACAAGAGATTTATTGAGCTTGGTCACATCAATTTCATCCTCATAGCTTTGACTAATGCCATTTTTCAAGGCAAGGTGGGAAGCTAAGGCTTGCGTGAAACCGATGATCAGTATATTGGTTAGGGGGAGCAGAAAGCCAACTTTTTCAGGTTGTCGTAAGGCGATAAGAAGTGCAATTGTATTTCCTATTACCAGGATAGGAAATACAATCATGACAATAGTGTTACTGAAACGATAGCTTTCTTGCTGCCGCATTTCATCCATGGGACCACTAATGGAATAAAAATCCTTGGTTGCTTGATTGAGAATTTTTGTAAATATATCTTTCATGATAAACTCCTTATTGAATCCAAAAGAGGCTGTTGAGATCGGTCTGTAAAGCCTTGGCTAGGTTGATACAGAGATCTAGCGAGGGGTTGTACTTGTTGTTTTCAATCATATTGATGGTCTGCCTGGATACGCCGATGGCCTTGGCTAGATCCAACTGGGAAATACCTAGCAGTAGGCGATAATCTTTGACACGGTTCATGTGCCCTCCTTTCTGTGTCAATTATATCTGACACATAACTGTAAAAAAATGTGGGAGACCTCCCTGTTGATGTCAACTATACTTGACACTTATCTATAATGTTATTATAGACTTATCCAAAGATGTTGTCAACTATATTTGACATATTTTTTGTAAAAAGTTTGCAACAACTTTTTGTATTGTTTTGTGGTACAATAGAAAAGATATGAGCAAGGAATTTAATCACACAACTGTTCTCTTGTATGAAACAGTCGATATGTTAGACATCAAACCAAACGGAATTTATGTAGATGCCACCTTGGGTGGGGCGGGTCATAGCGAGTACCTGCTCAGTCAGTTGACAGATGGTGGGCACCTCTATGCCTTTGACCAGGATCAGACGGCCATTGACCATGCCCAAATCCGCTTGGCAGCCTACATTGAAAAAGGACAAGTCACCTTTATCAAGGACAATTTTCGCAACCTCAAGGTTCGCTTGGCAGAACTTGGTGTGACAGAAATTGATGGGATTTGTTACGATCTAGGTGTGTCCAGTCCTCAGCTGGATGAGCGAGAGCGCGGTTTTTCCTATAAACAGGATGCACCGCTTGATATGCGGATGAACCGTGATGGTCAGTTGACGGCCTATGATGTAGTCAATTCCTATGACTATCACGACTTGGTACGGATTTTCTTTAAATACGGTGAGGATAAATTTTCCAAGCAGATTGCTCGTAAGATTGAACAAGCGCGTGCGGTCAAGCCGATTGAAACAACGACTGAGTTGGCAGAGCTAATCAAATCTGCCAAGCCAGCCAAGGAACTCAAGAAGAAGGGTCACCCTGCCAAGCAGATTTTCCAAGCCATTCGGATTGAAGTCAACGATGAATTGGGAGCGGCAGACGAGTCTATCCAGCAGGCCATTGATTTATTAGCTTTGGATGGACGCATTTCCGTCATTACCTTCCATTCCTTGGAAGATCGTTTGACCAAACAACTCTTCAAAGAAGCGAGTACGATTGATGTTCCAAAAGGCTTGCCGTTTATCCCAGATGATTTGAAAGCGCCGCTTGAACTGGTCAATCGCAAGCCGATTTTGCCGAGTCAAGAGGAGTTGGAAGCCAACAACCGAGCGCATTCGGCTAAATTGCGTGTAGCTAAGAGAGTACATAAGTAGGAGAATTTCTATGGTACAAGAAAAAAGTAGAGAAGCAGCAATGCGAGTGATTGGTGAAAGATTTAAGACTTTTTCTCGTATTGAGAAAGCCTTCTATTCGAGTATTGTATTGTCAGGGTTGCTAATTGCTATCTCAACAGTATTCATTCAGGCTAGGCAATTGCAGGTGCAGTCTGAAATGGCTAGAGTCAATCAAGAAATTAATCAGAAACAGATTGAATTGAATGATGCCAAACAGGCTGCCAATGAATTGACCCGCTCTGCACGCTTGATGGAAATTGCAGAAAAATATGGCTTGACATTTAATAATGATAATATTGGAGTGGTAGAATAATGCCGATTAAGAAAAATAAGCTCCTAGAGTACGTCCTAAAAAAACGTTACATTCCATAATAAGAAAGGAGAATATCATGTACACATTAACCCTAGAGTACGTCCTAAAAAAACGTTACATTCCATCCAAAAATCGTCGAAGAGTGGGGCAAGGTCTTCTATGCTTGACGGTTTTCGTATTTTTTATCTTCTTGATAAATTTTGCTTATATCATTGGTACGGATAGCCGATTTGGTGTTGATTTATCTGAACGCGCAGCGGCTGTTCATCAGCAAGAAGTAACTGTTCAAGCTCGAAGAGGAACTATATACGATAGGACGGGAGTTCCAATTGCAGAAGATTCGACAACCTATACTGTATACGCTATCATTGATACTGAATACGTTACAGAATTTCAGGAAATTCTATATGTTGAGTCGTCTCAATTTTCAAAAGTTAGTGAAATTTTTGCAACACATTTGGGGATGGAAAAAGACTATGTCCTTCAACAGCTGAATCAACCTAAATTGAAACAGGTCTATTTTGGAACGCTTGGAAAAAATATTTCATATAGCACTATGTCTACTATTCAGGCGGAGATGGAGACGGCAGGTATTAAAGGGATTTCATTTAATGCTAGCCCTGGTAGGATGTACCCGAATGGGAATTTTGCCTCAATCTTCGTTGGACTTGCTAATTTGATTGAAAATTCGGACGGCAGCCATAGTTTACAGGGAATGAGTGGACTAGAATATTATCTCAATGATATATTGGCCGGTCAGGATGGAAAAATTATTTATGAGAAAGATAATTTAGGTCGTCTTTTACCAGGGACGGAAAAAGTTCAGGCACAAGTGGTTAATGGTCAAGATGTTTATACGACCCTATCTGCTGATTTGCAACGTTCGCTAGAAACCAACATGGATATTTTCTTTGATAAGACAAAGGGGAAATACGCCAATGCGACCTTGGTATCAGCCAAAACTGGTGAGATTTTAGCGACCACGCAACGACCAAGTTATGATGCTGATACAAAGGAAGGGCTTGGAGCAGAAGGAATGATTGAACGTTCCCTACTTTATCAAGAAGCCTATGAGCCTGGTTCGACTATAAAAGTGTTGACTTTGGCTGCAGCTATTGATAATGGAACCTTTAATCCAAATGAATATTACACAAATAGTGAGTACACGATAGCGGATGCTAGAATTAATGACTGGACCTTGAATGCTGGTGAAGAAGCGGTTACCTTGAACTTCGCCCAAGCTTTTGCCCTGTCTAGTAACGTTGGTATGACCATGTTACAACAAAAAATGGGTGATGAAGCCTGGTTAGATTACTTGGCTAAGTTTCGCTTTGGCTACCCGACTCGTTTTGGACTAGGTGGAGAAGTTTCTGGATTGGTCAATAGCGACAATATTGTTACGATTGCCATGTCCTCATTTGGACAAGGGATTTCAGCTAGTCAGGTTCAGATGTTGAGGGCCTTCTCATCAGTGGCAAATAATGGTGTCATGCTAGAGCCGAAATTTATCTCAGCTCTATATAATCCTGATGCAAATTCTGTTCGATTCTCTTCAAAGGAAGTCATGGGTAATCCTATTTCAAAAGAAGCTGCTAATGATACCCTGTCCTACATGATTTCGGTAGGTACTGACCCAATTTTTGGAACCTTATATGCAAAAGGAGCAGAACGGCCAATCCTTCATGTCGATGGATATGATATTGCTGTAAAATCAGGTACTGCTGAGATTGCAAATGAGGATGGCGGAGGATATATTCAAGGGAAATACCTCAATTCAGTTGTTGCAATGATACCCGCTGAAGATCCAGAATTTATCATGTATGTAACCTTGAGAGAGCCAGAATCCTTTACTGGAATGGAGTGGGAGGATATATTTAATCCAATACTGAAAGAAGCTATGTTATTGAAAGATAATTTAAACTTGGATAATGTTGCTCCTTCATTGCAGTTTGTGGAAAATGAAACTGAGTATAAGTTGCCAGATGTTATTGGTCAAGGCCCAGGCACAACTGCTGAGGAATTGCGTCGTTATTTAATTCAGCCAGTTATTGTAGGGAATGGTTCCAAAATAAAGAAAGTATCCGTAGATGTTGGAACAAATCTTACTTCAAACCAGCAAATTCTCTTGCTGACAGATTCAGTAGAAGATATGCCTGATTTATATGGTTTGACAAAAGAAAATATGGATATTCTTGCAGAATGGCTAGGTCTTGAAGTCACTTATGAAGGAGCAGGTTCGATGGTTGTTGAACAGAGTATTGAGTTTGGTACAAAGATCAGTAAACACAAAAAAATAACGATTACACTAGGAGAGTAAAATTAAAATGCAATTTACACTATTATCGGGATTAGTTGCTTTTTTAGCAACGGTGATTCTGATACCACGCTTTATTACTTTTTATCAAGCCAAACGCATCGAAGGGCAACAGATGCACGAGGATGTGAAACAACATCAATTTAAGGCAGGGACCCCTACAATGGGGGGAACAGTTTTTCTCGTTGTTGCTATCTTGGTTACATTTATTTTTGCTGCTAGTCTTAACATGTTAACTGGCGGTGTCTTAGCCATTCTCTTCATCCTTGCACTCTATGGATTGGTAGGTTTTTTGGATGATTTCTTAAAAATATTCAAAAAAATCAATGAAGGTCTTAACCCTAAACAAAAATTAGCCTTGCAGATTTTGGGTGGACTGGTATTCTACTTTGTTCATGTAAGAGCTGCTGGTGGTGGTGAACTCAATGTATTTGGGCACATCATCAATCTCGGTATGCTTTATTTACCCTTTGTTCTTTTCTGGTTGGTTGGTTTTTCAAATGCAGTCAACTTGACGGATGGTATAGATGGTCTGGCCTCTATTTCGGTTGTTATTAGTTTGCTTGCCTATTCAGTCATTGCTTATAAGGAGCAGAAATTTGATATTCTTCTGGTCTGTGTGACTATGATTGGTGGCTTGCTTGGATTTTTCGTCTACAATCGCAAACCAGCCAAGATTTTCATGGGTGATGTGGGGAGTTTGGCACTTGGTGGTATGTTGGCGACAATTTCCATTGCCCTTCGTCAAGAATGGACCCTCCTCCTGATCGGTCTGGTCTATGTTATTGAAACATCTTCGGTTATGATGCAGGTTTCATACTTCAAATTTACTAAAAAACGCTTTGGAGAAGGTCGTCGTATCTTCCGTATGACTCCTTTCCATCATCATTTGGAGTTGGGTGGTTTGACAGGCAAGTCAGAAAAATGGAGTGAGTGGCAAGTTGACTTCTTCCTATGGTCAGTCGGACTTGTCATGAGCCTAATTACTTTAGCGATACTTTATCTATAGAATTTCAGAAACAGCAGAAATGCTGTTTTTGTGCTATAATAGTAGGCAGTAAAATGAAGGACTTGTATTCAGTGTTAACAAATAAGTGAGGAATACTGGTTCTAAAGAGGAAACTATGAAATTTACAGATATGAAACTCAAGCCTTACATTCAGGAGGCTTTGAAAGAGATTAACTTTGTCCAGCCGACAGAGGTTCAGGAAAAATTGATTCCTGTTGTGTTGTCAGGTCGTGACTTGATTGGAGAGTCAAAAACAGGCTCAGGGAAGACCCATACTTTTTTGATTCCGATTTTCCAAAAATTAAATGAGGAATTGGACCAGGTTCAAGCAGTTATTACTGCTCCATCTCGAGAATTGGCAACCCAGATTTATCAAGCGGCTCGACAGTTGGCTAGTCATTCGGACATCGAAATTCGTGTGACCAACTATGTCGGTGGAACGGACAAGAACCGCCAGATTGACAAACTTCAAGCTGGTCAGCCACATATTGTAGTCGGGACACCGGGCCGTATTTATGACTTGGTTAAATCAGGGGACCTTGCTATCCATAAAGCTAAAACATTTGTGGTGGATGAGGCAGATATGACCTTGGACATGGGCTTTTTAGAAACAGTTGACAAGATTGCTGGTAGCCTGCCAAAAGACTTGCAATTTATGGTCTTTTCAGCCACTATTCCGCAAAAACTGCAACCGTTTTTGAAAAAGTATTTGTCTAACCCAGTCATGGAACAAATCAAGACCCAGACGGTCATTTCAGATACTATTGAAAACTGGCTGATTTCAACCAAGGGTCGAGACCGCAATGCGCAGATTTTGGAAGCAACCAAGCTCATGCAGCCTTATTTGGCTATGATTTTTGTCAACACAAAGACCCGTGCAGATGAATTGCACAGTTACTTAACTGCAAATGGTTTGCGGGTTGCAAAAATTCACGGGGACATTCCACCGCGTGAACGCAAGCGGATCATGAACCAGGTGAAAAACTTAGACTTTCAGTACATCGTAGCAACAGACTTGGCAGCGCGTGGGATTGATATCGAAGGTGTCAGCCATGTCATCAACGATGCCATTCCTCAGGACCTTTCTTTCTTTGTCCACCGTGTGGGTCGGACAGGTCGAAATGGCTTATCAGGTATTGCAATTACTCTCTATCAGCCGAGTGATGATGAGGACATTCGAGAGTTAGAAAAACTTAACATCAAATTCTTGCCAAAAGAAATGAAGAATGGTGAGTTTGTCGATACCTACGATCGTGATCGACGTGCCAACCGTGAAAAATCTCGAGAAAAACTGGACTTGGAAATGATTGGTCTGGTCAAGAAGAAAAAGAAAAAAGTCAAGCCAGGCTACAAGAAGAAAATCCAATGGGCTGTTGATGAGAAACGCCGCAAGACCAAACGTGTGGAAGCGCGTGCCAAGGGGCGTGCAGAGCGTAAGGCCAAACGCCAAACCTTCTAGGAGGCTTGGAGGAAAACTATGTTACAAAATATACTTAGTTTTTATTTGCAAGGGCTAGTGATAGCAGCAATAGTAGTGGTTCTATTTAATATTTGCTGGTTTTTGGTCCATTTGTCTAAAAAAGCTGGCACGTCTTTTCAAGAGCGACAAGATTTCCTATTTGATTTATTACTGATTAGTGTGATGACCACACCTATTATTGCTTTTGGGGTGGTAGCTATCCTATTGATGTTAAAAGCATAGAAAGAAGAATGCATGTACGATACAATTGTTATTGGAGCAGGTCCTGCAGGCATGACTGCTGCCCTCTACGCAGGACGAAGCAATCTAAAAGTAGCTCTTCTGGAACGCGGTATTTACGGTGGCCAGATGAACAATACTGCTGAAATTGAAAATTACCCAGGCTATGACCATATTTCTGGTCCAGCCTTGGCAGAAAAAATGTTTGAACCTTTGGAAAAATTCGGAGTAGATCACATTTTTGGTACCTTGGTGCGTATCGAAGAAGAAGGACCAATCAAGAAAGTCATTACAGAAGATGGTGTATTGGAAACCAAAACGGTCATTCTAGCCATGGGGGCTAAGCACCGCTTGCTGGGTGTGCCAGGTGAGGATACTTACAATAGCCGTGGTGTTTCCTACTGTGCTGTCTGTGACGGTGCCTTCTTCCGTGGACAGAAACTCTTGGTCGTAGGTGGCGGTGATTCAGCGGTAGAAGAAGCCCTTTTCTTGACACAATTTGCAGAATCCGTGACAATTGTTCACCGACGTGACCAACTCCGTGCCCAAAAAGTTATCCAAGATCGCGCCTTTGCCAATGAAAAAATCAACTTCATCTGGGATAGCGTAGTGGAAGAAATTAAGGGTGATGACTTACGGGTTCAAAGTGTCCGAATTAAAAACGTGAAAACAGAAGAAGTCAGTGAACTGGACTTCGGTGGTGTTTTTGTTTACGTTGGTTTGGATCCGATGACAGATTCTGTTGCGGATTTGGGCATTACAGATGAAGCGGGTTGGATTATCACTGATGAAAAAATGGCAACCAGCAAGCCTGGTATTTATGCCATCGGCGACATTCGCCAAAATCAACTCCGTCAGATTGCGACTGCTGTGGGAAATGGTGCAGTTGCAGGTCAGGAAGTCTATAACTACATCTCAGAATTAGCTGAATAGGGGAATTCAATGTTTCATATTTACGATATTCAGAAAAATCCAGATGGAATTTCTTTTGAGAAAACCTTGGATTTACAGGAAGAATTGCAGGCTCGCAATGGTGAAGTTTTAGGACTATCACCAGTCCATGTAGCTGGAAATGTTCGTTTTGAATCTGGTTTCTTTTTCTTGGACTATCAGATGACTTACGACATTACCTTGGCTTCCAGCCGTTCCCTGCAACCTGTCCTTTTACATGAAGTGCAAGAAGTCAATGAACTTTTTGTAGCCAATGAGGCAGTTCTCAAGGAACAGGATTTAATCGATGAAGATATGGTCTTGGTGGTAGAAGATGATCACATTGTCCTTGAGGAAAGTGTGGCGGACAATATTCTTTTAGCCATTCCAATCAAGGTTTTGACACCTGAAGAAGAAGCTGGCACTGACCTGCCTTCGGGTCAAGCTTGGGCTTTAATGACTGAGGAAGATTTTCAACAAAAAGCTCAAGAGAAAAAAGAAGCCAACAGTCCTTTTGCTCAATTGCAGGGCTTGTTTGATAGTGAAGAATAGTTTGGATGGTTAAATTATCTGAAAATTCTTGTCAACTTTCCCCTTTCGGTGTATAATGAAGGGGATACAAATTAGAGGAGTAAACAAATGACAAAAGCAAATTTTGGTGTGGTAGGGATGGCTGTTATGGGCCGCAACCTGGCACTTAACGTTGAATCACGTGGTTATTCAGTAGCGATTTACAACCGCTCTGCTGATAAAACAGAAGACGTTGTTGCAAGCAACCCAGGTAAAAACTTGGTACCAAGTTACGATGTGGAAAGCTTTGTGGCATCAATCGAAAAACCACGTCGCATCATGCTTATGGTTCAAGCGGGTCCTGGTACAGATGCAACTATTCAAGCACTCTTGCCACACTTGGATGAAGGTGACATCTTGATTGACGGTGGAAATACCTTCTATGAAGATACCATCCGTCGTTCAAAAGAATTGGCAAACTCAGGTATTAACTTCATCGGTACAGGTGTATCAGGTGGTGAAAAAGGTGCCCTTGAAGGTCCATCTATCATGCCTGGTGGTCAAAAAGAAGCTTACGAATTGGTGGCAGATGTCTTGGAAGAAATTTCAGCAAAAGCGCCAGAAGATGGAGCACCATGTGTGACTTATATCGGTCCAGATGGAGCAGGTCACTACGTAAAAATGGTACACAATGGTATCGAGTATGGTGACATGCAATTGATTGCGGAGTCTTATGACCTCATGCAACACTTACTTGGTTTGTCAGTGGATGAAATGGCTGACATCTTCACTGAGTGGAACAAAGGTGAATTGGATAGCTACTTGATTGAAATCACAGCAGATATTTTGAAACGTAAAGATGACCAAGGTCAAGATGGTCCAATTGTTGACTACATCATGGATGCCGCTGGTAACAAGGGGACTGGTAAATGGACAAGCCAATCATCACTTGACTTGGGTGTGCCATTATCATTGATTACAGAATCCGTATTTGCTCGTTATATCTCAACTTACAAAGATGAGCGTGTGGCAGCAAGCAAGGTCCTTCCAAAACCAGCACCATTTGCCTACGAAGGCGACAAGGCTGAATTGGTAGAAAAAATTCGTCAAGCATTGTATTTCTCAAAAATCATGTCTTACGCACAAGGTTTTGCACAGTTGCGTGTAGCATCTAAAGAAAACAACTGGAACTTGCCATTTGGTGAAATCGCAAAAATCTGGCGTGCAGGTTGTATTATCCGCGCTCGTTTCTTGCAAAAGATTACAGATGCATACGGACGTGACGAAGATTTGGCAAACTTGCTCTTGGATGAGTACTTCCTTGATGTAACAGCTAAATACCAACAGGCTGTTCGTGATGTGGTAACCTTGGCTGTTCAAGCAGGTGTGCCTGTGCCAACCTTCTCAGCTGCCATTACTTACTTTGACAGCTACCGTGCAGAAAACTTGCCAGCTAACTTGATCCAAGCCCAACGTGACTACTTCGGTGCTCACACATACAACCGTAAAGACAAAGAAGGTGTCTTCCACTACGATTGGTATAGCGAATCAAAATAAAAAGAATGGGCGTGTAAACGCCCTTCTTTCTAATTTATCGCTAGCTGATTTGATTGATAGAGAGAACAATGAAAGAGATAATGGCTAAGAAAATTTTGATTGCAGGAAGAGAACGCAATCTATCACACTTTGTTTCCATGGAATTACAGAAGAAGGAGTATTTGGTAGACTACGCATCGACAGGGAAAGAAGCCTTGCAGTTGGCTCATGAAACAGATTTTGATTTAATATTAATGAGTTTTCAGCTTTCGGATATGTCTAGCAAGGCTTTGTCTAGGGAATTACTGGCTATAAAACCTGCAAGTATTATTATTGTTGCTATTGATTCAGCAGATGTTGCACAGCATGGAGAAGAAGTACTTTCTTACGCTGTTTCTTATGTTGTAAAACCCTTTGTTATTAGTGAATTGGTTGAGCAGATTTCTTCCATTTTTCGTGGAAGAGATTTCATTGATACTAATTGCAAACAAGTTCACCTACACGCTGCCTACCGTGATTTAAAAATTGATTTTCAGAATCGAACCGTGACACGTGGAGAAGAGTTAATTAATTTAACTAGGCGGGAATATGACTTGCTTGCAACCTTGATGAATAGTCCAGAACCTGTTAGTCGAGAACATCTGCTTGAGCGAGTTTGGAAATATGAAGCGGCTTCTGAAACCAATGTCGTCGATGTATATATTCGTTACCTACGTGGGAAATTGGATGTAGCTGGAAAGCCATCTTACATCAAGACAGTTCGTGGTGTTGGTTATGCCATGAGAGATTAAAAGGGAGTGGGAAAGAACTCGACTAGGTCAAAAAGAGTTCGTCTTCCCACCCCCGCACAGTTGATTAGGTCAGATTTGGAGTGAAAAACACGAACAAATCTGCCAATCAACCACTGCGCTGAGATGTTGACACGAACTCTGAGTAGTGGTCCTGGGCTTTTGCCCAGTCTCCTTTTTGTATTCCTGTGATAAACTGGAAACCAATCATAAAATTTTTTGGAGATAAAATGAACAAATCATTTAAAGAAAAAGTTATTTTGATTTTGCTGGCTGGAGCAACTCTTTTGGCAGTCCTCAATTGGTCCAGTATCTATGGAGCTATTGGCGTCTTATTTGGTAGTATGAATTCACTTTTAATCGGTTCCATCATTGCCTTTATTTTAAATGTGCCTATGAAAAAAATCGAGGATCAGTTAGAGAAGGTTTCTTTCTTGAATAAATCCAAACGTTCCTTAGCTATTGTAGGCGTATTGATTGGTTTCGTTATGATTGTTACAGGTTTGGTCTTGATTGTTCTTCCAACCTTGATGTCAACGGTGTCGCAATTAGTAACAGTAAGCAGTACAGCTATTCCGAAATCAGTTAATGCCTTGACAACCTTTCTAGAAGAAAATGGTCTATTGGCAGGACAGTTGGGTGACCAGATTGCTGGAATGCTAGACCAATTAAAAAATCTAACCTTTATTTCAAATTTGGTAACGCCGGTCTTATCGGGCTTGGTTTCAAATGTCACAGGAATTTTTTCAAATACCATGACGCTTGTGATGGCCTTCTTCTTTACATTGGCAATTCTTGGAAGCAAGGAACACTTGCAATCTATGAC
The DNA here is from genome assembly GCF_024509555.1 of Streptococcus suis. GTDB lineage: Bacteria > Bacillota > Bacilli > Lactobacillales > Streptococcaceae > Streptococcus > Streptococcus suis_AD. The sequence goes on along the minus strand of NZ_JAMWEL010000002.1, from coordinate 33,627 downwards.
TGGTAAATTCCTACAAGCGACATTGCCTACAAAAACTGTTCGAGTGATCAGTTATATTGGAGAGGTTATTATTGATACATACGATAAGTTCCTAATGAGCCAAATCGTAGAAGCTTGTATTATTGGTACACTTGTATTTGTGAGTTATTCTCTCTCAGGTATTCCTTATGCCAGCATGGCTGGGATTTTGTCAGGTGTCTTGTCTTTCGTACCTTACATCGGTCCATTTACCGCATGTCTTATTAGTGCCTTGTTTGTGGCGGTTCAAAATCCACTCCTGGCACTCTGGTCTATTGTCCTTTTCCAGATTCTTCAGTTAATTGAAGGGAATGTGATTTATCCGCGCGTGGTTGGTCAATCAGTTGGTCTTCCGACCTTGTTTACCCTTGCGGCAGCCTTGATTGGTGGAAATCTGTTTGGTCTACTTGGTATGGTCTTCTTTACCCCAATTTTTGCAGTTGTCTACCGCCTAGTTCGTGAATGGGTTGCCAGTCGATTGAAAAAACAGGACGAATTGTTGATAGAAAGTGAGTAATTCTCGCTTTCTTTTATTTTTGTTAATTTTATGCTATACTGAAGTGATAAAGTTAATGTAGGAGAAAGAGTATGCGTTGTCCAAAATGTCAGAGTTTGAAATCAAGTGTCATTGATAGTCGTCAGGCTGAAGATGGCAATACCATTCGTCGTCGCCGTTCCTGTGATCAATGTGGTCAGCGTTTTACTACCTATGAACGGATTGAAGAGAAGACCCTTGTGGTTGTCAAAAAAGACGGAACGCGAGAGCAGTTTTCACGGGAGAAAATCTTCAATGGGATTATTCGATCTGCTCAAAAACGTCCTGTTTCGACTGATGATATCGATGAAGTAGTCAATCGGATTGAGCAAAAAGTTCGGGCTCAAGGGGAGAGTGAAATCGAGTCGGATGTTATTGGGAATCTGGTCATGGAAGAATTGGTCGAATTAGATGAAATCACCTATGTGCGTTTTGCATCTGTTTACCGTTCCTTCAAGGATGTGGAAGAATTGGAAAATCTCCTCAAACAAATGATTTCCAAGGGTAGTAAGGTAAAAACGGGATCAAAAGATGAAGCCAAATGATCTGTTTGCCTATATAAAAACCAGTCCATTTACCCCCGATATTGTCAGTCTTAGCCAATGTTACCAGCCCATTATTGGATTTGATGCCTTGGCACTTTATTATTTTTTCTATAGTTTTGCCGATCAGGGCCAAGGTCGTTATAAATGGGCTAGCGTACTTAACCACATGGATTTTGGGATGAATCGCTTAGAGACAGCTATGGATGTCTTGACGGCCATGGGGCTCCTGCAACTGTACCGTGCAGAAGAGTTGACTGGTCTGGCTTTGCAGGCACCTTTGACTGTGAAAAGTTTTTTAGACAAGCCCTTGTATAAAAACATTCTTGCTAGAAAAATTGGTGAAACGAGTGTAGAAAATCTGTTTGTCCACCAACCAAATCGGGAACAAAATATTTCCAAAACCTTTTCTCAGGTCTTTACAATGGATGGGCAGGCTCCAGTTGTTTTTGAACCGAAACATGATTTTGACTGGTCTGCCTTCAAGGCCTTGATGGCCAAGGACAAGCTTCTTTTTCAGGATGAAGCTGAGGATATTATTGGGCTTAGTTACATAGCAGAGCAGGCAGGCTGGACCTGGTTGGAAACCTATCGGCAGGCTAAAGCAACAGCTATTGGACAGACGATCTCGACTAAACGTTTGCAGCAGTCACGCCAGTCATTGCCAACAGAAAACGCCAGTCTCACTGCCCAAGAGCAAGCTATTGTTCGTGAAGCGAAATCAAAATCCAGTCTAACCTTCCTGTCCTTTATCAAGGAGCAACGGAAGGCAGCTGTGACCGCAACAGAACGAAAATGCTTGACGGATTTGGCCAATTTGGGTCTTCTTGACGAGGTTATCAATGTCTTGGTCCTCTATACCTTTAACAAGGTGGACTCAGCCAATCTGAATGAAAAATACGCTATGAAGCTGGGCAATGATTTTTCCTACAAGGGAATTGGCAGTGCAGAGGCAGCTGTTGTCTATCTCAGGGATTTGAAAGCTGGTCAACCACAAAGTAAACCCAAGCCTGAAACCAAAACCAATGTGCCTGACTGGAGTAAGGAAGAGGTTCAGCAAGAACAAACGCAGGAAGGTCAAGCCAAGCTGGCAGCCCTTTATCGTGAATTAGAAGAAATGGAAAACAAAGGAGGTAGCTGATGAAATCAGTACAAGACAGGTTGTCGCAGGCAACCAATCCAAGTCCAAAATCTTATCAGCAACTCTATCAGGAGATAGTGAGTGATCCTGAAGTCGCTGCTTTTATCAAAAAAGAAGGTTTGACCCAGCAGGAAATCACCCTCTCCATTTCTAAGTTTTTGGAATATATCAGTCAGCGGGACCTCTTTATCAAACAGGATGAATCCTATATTGCTAAGGGATATCAACCAGTTTTGGTCATGAATGAGGGCTATGCGGATGTTTCCTATCTTGAGACAGAAGAATTGGTCGAATACCGTCGTTTGGAAGCTATCAAGAACCGTATCCAGCTTATCAATATGCCGGCAAGTTTGAAAAATGTAACTGTGGCGGATATTGATAAGAGCGATGAAAATCGTGTGGAAGTCATGCTGGCTATTGCAGATTTTGTCAAACGATTTGAGGAAAAACCAAAAGGGCTTTACATCTATGGTAATTTCGGTATTGGAAAAAGTTATTTAATGGCTTATTTAGCCAATCTCTTGTCCAAGACTCATCTTCAATCAACCACCATGCTCCACTATCCAACCTTTGTTGTCGATATAAAAAATGCCATCAAAGATGGTTCTGTCAAGGAGCGAATTGATGAAATCAAGATGGCTCAGGTCTTGGTGCTAGATGACATAGGAGCGGAGCAACATAGTCCTTGGGTACGTGACGATGTGCTGCAGGTCATTCTTCAATACCGCATGCAGGAAAATCTGCCGACCTTCTTTACCTCCAATTTCTCCTTTGATGATTTGGAGCGTCATTTCGCCTCTGGTAAGTCTGGTGATGAGACCTGGCAGGCCAAACGGGTAATGGAGCGGATTCGCTATCTGGCTCGCGATTTGCATTTGAAAGGAAAGAATCGCCGATGAATGAAACCATTGATTTGATGCTGAATCATACTTCTGTCCGTCGTTTTACGGAAGAGCCCATTGAGTCGGAACATTTGCAAGCTATTATTTCAGCTGGGTGAGCTGCGTCTAGCTGGAAGAATTTCCAGTCTTATTCTATTATTGTGGTGCAGTCGGAGGAGAAAAAACAGGCTCTCTACGATTTGGTACCTCAGCCAGCTATCTTGCAGGCCCAGGCCATTTTGGTTTTTGTGGGCGACCATAATCGTGCCAGCAAGGCAGCTCAACTACACGGGTCAGACTTTGATGCCAAGGGGACGGAGAACCTCTTGATTTCCTCAGTTGATGCGAGCCTGGCAGGGCAAAATGCCCTCTTGGCAGCAGAAAGCCTGGGTTATGGTGGGGTCTTCATCGGTATGATTCGCCATAAGGCCTTGGCAATAGCAGAGCTGTTCAATTTGCCAGATTATACCTATCCAATTTTCTGCATTGCCCTGGGTCGACCAGCCCAAAACCATCCTGTTAAACCACGTTTGGCAAGTGAAGCTATTGTCTTCCAGGAAGAATATGTGGAGCAAGGCGTGGAAGTCATCCAAGCCTACGACCAAGTCCAGACAGACTATGCAGGTGCTCGTCAGACAGAAACCTGGTCGGAGCGTTTGATTGCCCAGTTCGGACAGGCAGAGCAACCTGAAACGAGAGCAATTTTAGAAAAAAATAAACTATTGTAAGTAGAAGAGGAGGAGCTATGGCTCTACCAACTATCGCCATCGTTGGTCGTCCCAACGTTGGAAAATCAACACTTTTTAACCGTATCGCTGGTGAACGCATTTCTATCGTAGAAGACGTGGAAGGTGTGACCCGCGACCGTATTTATGCTACTGGTGAGTGGCTCAATCGCAAGTTTTCCCTAATTGATACAGGTGGTATCGATGATGTGGATGCTCCTTTCATGGAGCAAATCAAGCATCAGGCTGAGATTGCCATGGATGAAGCGGATGTTATCGTCTTTGTCGTATCAGGCAAGGAAGGTGTGACCGATGCGGATGAGTACGTATCGCGTATCTTATACAAGACCAACAAACCAGTTATTTTGGTTGTCAATAAAGTCGATAACCCAGAAATGCGTAATGACATCTACGATTTCTATTCACTCGGTCTTGGTGATCCTTATCCAGTATCTTCTGTACATGGTATCGGAACAGGGGATGTCCTGGATGCTATCATTGAAAATCTTCCGGTCCAAGAAGCAGAAGAAAATCCAGACATTATCAAGTTCAGCTTGATTGGTCGTCCCAACGTTGGTAAATCCAGTTTGATTAACGCTATTTTGGGTGAAGAGCGCGTGATTGCTTCGCCTGTTGCTGGAACGACCCGTGATGCTATTGATACGCATTTTACAGACCCAGAAGGTCAGGAGTTTACCATGATTGACACCGCAGGGATGCGCAAGTCTGGTAAGGTCTATGAAAATACGGAGAAATACTCTGTCATGCGTGCCATGCGTGCCATTGAACGCTCGGATGTTATACTCATGGTCATCAATGCAGAAGAAGGCATTCGTGAGTACGATAAACGCATCGCAGGATTTGCCCATGAAGCTGGTAAGGGAATGATTATCGTAGTCAACAAGTGGGACACGCTTGAAAAAGACAACCACACAATGAAGCAGTGGGAAGATGATATTCGTGACCAGTTCCAATACTTGTCTTACGCACCGATTATCTTTGTATCAGCCTTGACCAAGCAACGCTTGCATAAGTTGCCTGAGATGATTAAGGCCATTAGCGAAAGTCAGAATACCCGTATTCCGTCGGCTGTGCTCAACGATGTCATCATGGATGCCATTGCCATCAACCCGACACCGACTGACAAGGGCAAACGCTTGAAAATTTTCTATGCGACTCAGGTTGCGACCAAGCCACCGACCTTTGTGGTCTTTGTTAACGAAGAAGAGCTCATGCACTTCTCCTATATGCGTTTCTTGGAAAATCAAATCCGCAAGGCCTTTGTATTTGAAGGGACACCGATTCATCTGATTGCACGGAAACGGAAATAAGGCTGGGCAAAAAGTCCAGCCACGCTTCTCAGAGTTCGGGTCAACATCTCAGCGCAGTGGTTGATTGGCAGATTTGTTCGTGTTTTACACTCCCAATCTGACCTAATCAACTGTGCGGGGGTGGGAATACGAACTCTTTTAACAATTTGCGAGTTCTGTCCCACTCCCTCTTTGCAATTATTCGTAAATATGCTAGAATGGGCTTGGAGGTGTTGGTATGGTAGCGTTTCCGATTTGGCGTTCTTTTTTGATATTGCTTTCTTTTTCATCATTTTTTCTTGTATTTTATGAAGATAGTCAGTATAAACCTTTTGGCTTTCGTTATTGGCTGGGGCTGGTGGCTTGCATCTGGCTCAATTTTGTGACTTTGGTATCCTATTTTATCGCTTTTACAGGTGGTTCGATTATGGTCTATCATCGATTTGAACAGCCTACGGTTTTGCTTTTCATCTTCTTTTTGTTATGTGCAATTGGCCTAAGCTTCCTATCTCTACATGCGATTAAAACCCTCGTCCGACGAACCAGGTATTACAGTCAGCTGAGAAAGGAAGTCTAGTATGGAGTTTTTAGGTGAACTAGTATTTGAATTTTTGACGGGTTTGGCAGATTTTGATGAAAGAAAGTATGCTCCTTTTGGCCTTCGCTACTGGCTGGGCTGGTTGGGGCTTCTAATCAACCTCTTGATGCTTGGTCTGCTTACTTTTGTACCCACAGTATTCCTTCTGATGTTTCTGGATGGAAAGGGCTGGGTTAACCTCATTTTAGCAATCCTTTTCATACCAATTCTCCTATTTTGGCTCTTAAAAACACTTGGTTTTGTGAAGAAAATGTGGTTAGTGACAAAATATTATAAAATGATTTCTAGGAACATCAGTTGATTGACTGGTGTTTTTTTGATGCCTAGGCAAGGAATTATCTCTTGAAATATGCTATAATGAAAAGATAATATTTTAGAGATTGTGCTAGGTCAAAAGAGGTATTGCTATGGGTCGCATGATGCCGGGGCGGGTTCGCCAAGAAGGAATTGATTTGTATGAGGCTGGGAAACTGACTGTTCTTCAGAGCGAGAATGGGAAGTTGGAGCTGGATATTGCTGGAGAACGTTTTGTTTACAGCGATGAGGACAGTGATTTGCAGTGTAGTTGTCACTTGTTTCAAAGCAAGGGCTACTGTCAGCATTTGGCAGCCACGGAGTATTATTTAAAAAATGATGGTGCTGGTAAAAATCTGGAGCAGGAGCGGAAAGAAGAGGGAAATCAACACAAGGAAACGGTCCGGAGGACCTATTTTGGTGGCCTCTTTTTAGATGAGATTTTGCGTCCCAAGCCAGAAATGGGCATAAAGTATCGCCTCTCTGTTGAGGGGAGCTTGTTGCCTTATGATCGTCAGATAGACTGGACCTTGAAAATTAGCCGTTTACCAGACACGCGCGCCTATATTGTAAGGGACATTGGTGCTTTTTTGCGCTTGCTCAAGACCAATGGGCATTACCAAATCGGGAAAAATTACTATGAGCAGCTAGCCTATGAAAACTTTGATGAAGCCAGTCAGGCTCTTTTAGATTTCCTTTGGACTTTAATTCCGGAGAAGGTAGGTTTAGACTCGGATATTCTCATCCATTTTGGTCGTCACTTTCGATTGCCTCAAGCCTATTTTGAAGAAGGTCTTGACTTGTTGAACCAGCTGGATGAGTTTGTCTTTACCTATGAACAGCGTTCCTATTCGTCCTTGATGGTACTGCCTTTGACAGAGGAAACTGGACTTTATCTCTTTGATGTGACAGTCCATACGCATATGATTGAAATGGTTATTCATGAAAAAGTTGTTCGTCCTCTACTTCAAGGTCGTTATCTCTTGCTCGATGGGGTTATTTATAGTGTCAATCGGATGCAGCAACAGCTGATTGGTCAGATTTCTAATTTAGTGCCTACTGAGTCTGGTTTGAGAAAAGTCCAGGTCGATTTTCAAGACCAGGACCGCTTGGCTTTGAGTTTACTAGATTTGCAGACGATTGGAAGGGTCAAGGCACCCAAACGCTTTAAAATTCATGATTTTACTCCACATTTCCATATCGATATGGAGGAAAATGGAAGTCTGTCCTTGCAGTTGGTTTTAGATTTTGATGGTCGCTTGGTCAGAAGTGAGGAAGAGCTGAGCCTCCTTCCATTTGCCAGTCATTTTCAGCACCTAGAAGCTGTCTTTCAGGCAATCAGTTTGGCTGGTTTTCGGGGCAAATACCTGGCCCAAAGACCTGCCCTTAGCCAGCAGGAAGTTTATCCTTTTTTCCGCCAGCAGTTACCACTTTTAGAGAGAATGGGGCAGGTCCGTTTATCAGAAAACCTTCAATCTCTCTTGGTTGAATCTAAACCACAGCTGGAAATTGTTCGAAATGGCTCGCTTTTGGATATTTCATTCGATTTATCTGGAATTGATCAGTCTGAAATAGATCAGGCACTGGAAGCCTTGCTCAATCAAGAGGACCATTACATCAGCCCGACCGGGAAAGTCCTTGTTTTTGATGAGGAAACCCGGAAAATCAGTCAGACCTTGCTTCAACTAAGAGCCAAGCATGGCAAGGGAGGACAGGTGCAGGTTCATGCTTTGGCAGGTTACCAATTAGCCCAGTCGCTTTCTAGCTATGATCAAGTTCGTTTTTCTAAGGATTTTCAAGAAATGGCTGGCTACCTTGCCAAGCCTGACAGTTTTCCCTTGCCTGTTTTGGATGTGAAAACTGAATTGAGAGATTACCAGCAGACTGGTATCAAATGGTTGTCTATGCTGGATCATTATGGTTTTGGAGGTATTTTGGCGGATGATATGGGACTGGGAAAGACTCTGCAAACCATCGCCTTTCTATCCAGTCGGATGACCGAGGATAGCCGGGTCTTGATTTTGGCTCCCTCAAGTTTGATTTACAACTGGTCAGATGAATGCCAGCGCTTTGCTCCGGATTTAGACGTAAGGGTTGTTCACGGAAGTAAGGAGCAGCGAGTAGACTTGATTGGTCAGGGGCATCAAATTTTGGTAACATCCTACCCATCCTTTAGGCAGGATATTGATCTCTACAAACAAGAAAAGTTTGATTACCTGATTTTAGATGAGGCTCAGGTCATGAAAAATGCCCAATCTAAAATCGCTCAGCTACTGAGAGAATTTGAGGTTGGGAATTGTTTCGCTCTTTCAGGTACACCGATTGAAAATCATTTGACGGAATTGTGGTCTATTTTCCAAATTGTACTTCCAGGTTTATTGCCTAATAAACAGGCCTTTAGCAAGTTAAGTACTAAAGAGATTGCTCGAACCATCCAACCCTTTGTCCTCAGACGACATAAGGAAGATGTTCTGCAGGAGTTGCCTGATTTGACAGAAGTCAATGTACTCAATGAATTGACTGATGAGCAGAAAACTATCTATCTGGCCCAACTCCAACAAATGCAGTCTAAAATTGCCGGTGCTGATGATGCCCAAATCAACCGAAGCAAGATTGAAATTCTATCAGGGATTACGCGATTACGCCAAATTTGTGACACACCTAGTCTCTTCATGGATGATTTCAGGGGAGAAAGTGGTAAGCTCAATAGTCTGAAAGAACTGCTTCTGCAACTGAAAGAAGGAGAGCATAGGGTCCTGATTTTCTCCCAATTTAGACAGATGCTGGAGCAGATTGAAGAGCAATTAAAAGAAATTGGTTTAACTTCTTATACCTTGACAGGCTCCACCCCTGCTAATCAACGCCAGGAAATGACCCAGGCCTTCAATGCGGGTAGCCGGGATGCCTTTCTCATTTCCTTGAAAGCAGGAGGGGTTGGTCTGAACTTGACCGGTGCGGATACAGTTATCCTTGTTGACCTCTGGTGGAACCCGGCTGTGGAAGCCCAGGCTATTAGTCGTGCCCACCGAATGGGACAGACTGAAAAAGTAGAATGCTACCGTCTGATTACCAGAGGAACCATTGAAGAAAAAATCCAAGCCCTCCAGGAAAATAAGAAAAATCTAGTCAAAACGGTTCTTGACGGAAATGAAAGTCGTACAAACTTGACGGTTGAGGATATTCGTGCTATTTTGGGGATAGAGTAAATCTAAATAAACTGTAAACGTATTGCATTAGGCAAAGACGGACCAAATATGGTATAATAAGGATTCGAAAGGATAACTTATGATGAGACAAGAGAAGAGATTTCCGCTAGTCGCAGATGATGAAGTATTAGTTGGTGACAACCCCAAGATGAATTTGTATGATGAGCAGGACTTGATTAGCAATATCAAGGGGACTTATCATGAAAAAGATTTTAGTTTGACTCTTGACAACAAGCGGGACACAAGTGACGGTCAGGTTCGAAAAACAATAGAGAGAGTGTTGCCAAATCAAGAAAAAAGTCTATCTCGTCATTCCCGCAAAGAAAGATTGCAACAATTTAAAAATTTGAGCCCTTCTAGCAAAAAAACGCAGGGGCAACTAGCTCGAGAGCGTGCTAGGGAGGATTTGAAGAAAAAGAAATCCGCAACTTATCTGAAGGAAGAGAAACTTGGTCAATCAAAAGTTACTCTCACTAAGACAAGTGAAAAAGGAAAGGTGGGGCAATTAAGTCGCTTGGCGGATAAATTGCGTCAGACGGACTATATTTTGGCTGATCTCCCCGCTGTGTATTCCTTGAAGAAAGAAGATCGAGAGCAAGGGAAGACCATTCGCAAGAATTCCTATGACTTTTTGAAGAAGAGTCAGGTTTATAATTATCCTGAGAGGCAACAAAAACAGGAACGTCGCATTGCCCAAGAATTAAATCTAACAGAAATAGAAGAGAGAACAAATGACTAAACGCTATCATTTTATTGGAATTAAGGGGTCAGGAATGAGTGCCCTAGCCCTTATGCTACATCAGATGGGACATCAAGTCCAAGGTAGTGATGTTGATAAGTATTATTTTACCCAGCGAGGACTTGAACAGGCTGGTATTTCGATCTTGCCGTTCGATGAGAACAATATCACAGCTGATGTTGAACTGATTGCAGGGAATGCTTTCCGTCCGGATAATAACATTGAAATTGCTTATGCGGACGCCCAAGGGTTTACCTATAAACGCTATCATGAATTTTTAGGTGAATTTATGAAAGGATTTACCAGCCTTGGTGTAGCTGGTGCTCATGGAAAGACTTCAACGACAGGTCTTTTGGCACATGTTATGCGCAATATTACCGATACCTCATTCTTGATTGGTGACGGGACTGGTCGTGGTTCAGCCAATGCTCAGTATTTTGTCTTTGAGTCGGATGAATATGAGCGTCATTTTGCTCCTTACTATCCAGAATATAGTATCATTACAAATATTGATTTTGACCATCCTGATTATTTCACCAGTTTAGAGGATGTCTTCAATGCTTTTGACGATTATGCAAAACAAGTCAAAAAAGGCCTCTTTGTCTATGGTGAAGATGAGCAATTGCGTCGCATTACTGCCGAAGCGCCTATATATTATTACGGTACCGGAGAAAACAATGACTTTGTAGCCTATGATTTGCAACCTTCAACAAATGGTTCGCAATTTAAAGTGCGCCACAAGGAAGAGTACCTGGGGGAATTTCAAATTCCAACCTTTGGCAAACATAATGTAATGAATGCGACGGCTGTCATTGCTAACCTCTATATTGCTGGTTTTGATTTGGATTTGGTTGCGGAACATTTGAAGACATTTGCAGGTGTGAAACGCCGCTTTACTGAGAAAATTGTAAACGACGCGATTATTATTGATGACTTTGCCCATCATCCAACAGAAATTATTGCAACAATAGATGCAGCTCGTCAGAAATATCCTAGTAAGGAACTAGTTGCCATCTTCCAACCCCATACCTTTACCCGTACTATTGCACTCTTAGATGAGTTTGCTACTGCCTTAAATGGAGCGGATGCTGTATATTTAGCACAAATTTATGGATCGGCTCGTGAGACAGATAATGGACAGGTTAAGATAGAAGATTTAGCGGCAAAAATCAATAAAAAAGGTGGTTTAATTACAGTTGAAAACACTTCACCACTGTTAGACCACGACAATGCAGTCTATGTTTTCATGGGAGCTGGAGATATTCAGTCTTATGAATATTCATTTGAAAGATTGCTGTCAAATTTGACAAATAATGTACAATAATATAGAAAAACGGAGGCCCAAGGCCCCTGTTTTTCCGCTATATAAGGGAGAAAATATGGAAATACGTTTTGCCCAACCAAAGGATTTAGAAGAGATTAGTAGACTAGAACAGGCTAATTTTTCCAAGGAAGAACAAATTTCTGAGGATGTTCTAAAGACTTATGTAAATGTTTTTAAGGGAACTAGTTTAGTAATGGAGGAAGGAGATGAAGTTGTGGGGGTTGTCCTAGCCTGTCCCTCAATCTTGCCAACTGTTACGGATGACATTTTTTTCGTAAAGAATGAATGTCAGAAAGAGGCTGACTATTTAGCTATTGCTAGTTTATCTGTAGCAGAAGCTTACAAGGGTCAAGGGATTGGTACATTGCTATTGGCTGCCTTAAAAGAAGTAGCTACTTATCAAGGAAGAAAAGGAATTGCCCTAACTTGTAAAGAATATTTGGTCAACTATTATGAAGCTAATCAATTTGAAGATATGGGGCATTCTCAATCTCAGTTTGGCAATCAAACTTGGGTTGATATGCTCTGGTTAGCCTAATTTCTATAATAGAATGAGAAAATTAAAATAGTGTTTGATTGGCGGAATCTTAAAAGAATAAGTAAAATAAGGAAGTTCTTGCATTTATTATTTCTTTGAGATATAATGTATAGTAACTGTGTGAAAGGAGCTTGAGTGTGAGCAAAGATACGAATGAAAATAGCACGCAGCCTTCGAGTTTTCGTGATCAAATCCTTCGTGATTTAGAAGAACTGAAAGTAAAACGACTAGCGGAGCAGTCCGACGATGTTGAGTTGGATGCTAGAAATGAAGTAATCGAGGAGCTACAACCTGTTAAGGATGAGCGAGAGGTTGTGAAGATTGATGAGATGGCTTTTCCTCGTTCATATGTACAAGAAAGTGGACAGGAAACAGAAGAAGTTAAAGTTCATTTTGAAAGTACAGCCCCCCCACTTGCAGAAGAAAAGTTAGCAGATAGCAATATGATTGTAGGTCAAACCTACACTCAAGAAACGGTTGAACGTAATATTGCAGCTTTAAGAAATATTATCTCAGAAAATCAATTGGATCTACCTTCTGAAGAGTTAGCCATACCTACACCTCAAGCAAGTACAGAGGTTTCGGAAACCAATCCTTTAGAAGATACCTTCCTTGAATTTCCTAAGGAAGATGTCTCAGCTGTTACTGGGGATACTGAGATTATTTCACTATCTGAAACAGTGACAGTTGCTTCAGCAGCTTCAACGGCTCAAGAAGTGGCGAAGAAGGAAACTGAACAACCAGTTGCTAAACAGAGAAGTCGAAGTGCAAGCCAAAAAATTAATAAGCAAAAGAGACAGAAACGAGACAAGACTGCGAAACGAATTGTTTCGGTAATCATGTCTCTACTTATTATTGTTATGCTTGTTACTGGGATTGCAGGTTTCTTCTGGGTTAAATCCAATCTGGAACCAGTCAATGCCAAAGCAACAGAAGTGGTTCAATTGGAAATTCCATCTGGCTCAACGACCTCGGATATTGGTAGAATTCTAGCAGAAAACGAGCTAATCAAGAATGCTACGGTCTTTAGCTACTATGCTAAATTAAAGAGCTACAACAATTTCCAAAGTGGCTTCTACAACCTGAAACAGAGCATGTCTGTTGATGAAATTGCTAAAGCCTTGCAGGAAAGTGGTACACCAGCACCAGAAACAGAGCCTCTTGGAAAAATCTTGATTGTTGAAGGCTATACCTTGAAGCAGATTTCAACAGCAATTACTCAAAATTATCAAGAGGATGGAGCTACAACGCCGTTTTCATCTGAAGAATTTATGAGTCTTGTTACAAACGCTGATTTCATTAACCGTATGGTTGCTGCTTATCCAAAATTGTTTGCAAGTCTACCGACACCGGATAGTGGAGTAGTCTATCAGCTTGAGGGTTACTTGTTCCCGGCAGTCTATGATTATACTGAGGAAACAACGTTAGAAGGACTTGTTGAGCAAATGATTGCAGCAATGGATGCTCGTTTGCAACCTTATTATGAAACTATTGCTGCGAAAAACTTGACAGTAAATGAAGTATTGACACTCGCTTCTTTAGTTGAAAAAGAAGGTTCGACTGATGAGGATCGTCGCAATATTGCAAGTGTCTTCTTCAACCGTATCAATGCTGGTATGCCGTTACAATCAAACATTGCAATTCTATACGCTCAAGGTAAATTGGGTGAAAAGACTACACTAGCAGAAGATGCTGGAATTGATACCAATATTGAGTCGCCGTACAACATCTATTGGAAGACAGGTTTGATGCCTGGTCCAGTTGACAGCCCAAGTGTATCTGCAATTGATGCAGTTGTGAATGCAAGTACAACAGATTATTTATACTTTGTTGCTGACGTAACAACCGGAACAGTTTACTTCGCTAAAACAATTGAAGAACATGACCAAAACGTTGCAAAATATGTTAATGCACACTTAGAATAAATTAGAACTTTTTTCAAAATTATGTGGTTTTCCACATAATTTTGTTTTCATAAACATAAAATAGAAAAGGAATTATCATGGCAGAAAAAACCTATCCAATGACTTTGGAAGAAAAAGAAAAACTTGAAAAAGAATTGGAGGAGCTTAAGCTTGTCCGGCGTCCAGAAATTGTAGAACGTATTAAAATTGCACGTTCATATGGTGATCTCTCAGAAAACTCTGAGTATGAAGCGGCAAAAGATGAACAGGCTTTTGTAGAAGGTCAAATCTCAACAATTGAAACTAAAATCCGTTATGCTGAGATTGTCAACAGTGATGCAGTTGCTGCAGATGAAGTGGCAATCGGTAAGACTGTTACCGTCCAAGAAGTAGGTGAAACGGAAGAGGAAGTTTACCATATCGTTGGTGCTGCAGGAGCAGATGCTTTTGCAAGTAAGATTTCTAACGAAAGTCCAATTGGTCATGCCTTGATTGGTAAGAAAACAGGTGATGTGGCTACCATTGAGACACCGGCTGGTAGTTATGAAGTTAAAATCTTGAAAGTTGAAAAAACAAAATAAGGTGTGGAGAGGGTCAAGTTTGACTCTCTTTTTTTGCATAAGAAAACAACCATCCAATCGGATGGTTGTTATGTTTTATCTAGACCGTTGTTTACCAGCATTGCGGTTTGATTTTTTAGAAGTTTTTTCTTCAATGATAGCCGATGCTTTTGGAGTCACATCTTTGATGTTTGATTTATATGGTTTTGGAGGATTGTTTTTAAATTCCTCCTCGACTTTTGCACGAATACGTGGTTTCAAGATAAAGTTTGTGAGTGCTTGTTGGATAAGACCGATAAGACCACCGACTACCCAATAAAGTGTAACTCCAGCAGGTGAAGACCAAGAGAACATGACAATCATGAGAGGGTTCATAATAGCAACTGTACGCATTTGTTTCTTCTGTTCTTCATCCATACCAACCTGCATCAAGAGTGATTGGATGTAATAAAGAATACCAGCAACAGCAGTGAGGATGAGGCTTGAAGAACCGAGGTCAATTCCAAGGAAGGTCGCTTCAGAAATTCCAGGAGTGAAGCGTGCTGCATAGAAAAGGGCTGTAAAGAATGGCATTTGGATAAGAAGTGGAAGACATCCCATACCGCCAAACATGCTAACGCCATATTGCTTTTGAGCTGCAAAGAACTCTTGTTGGGCAGCTAACTGTTCTTCTTGTGAGCTAGCATTTTTCATCCGCTCCTGGATTGGTCCCAAAATTGGTTTGAGGTAGTTCATCTTCTCAGATTGATAAGTTGACTTCCAAGATTGATAAATACCAAGTGGCATAATCAAAAAGCGAACGATGAGTGTTACCACGATAATGGCAAGACCAAAACCTAGTCCTTGATTTTCCGCAAAGAATTTAATTAGATTTCCCATAGGTTCAACGAGGTAGTTGTAGACCCAGCCCTCACCAGTCGGTACACCTTTTTTATCTGTAGCTACACATCCAGATAGAATTAGGAGCGAAGCCAAGGCTAAACCAGATAGTAAAATACGTTTATTCTTTTTCAAATTGATACATTCCTTTTTTTACATGATACATTCTATTTTACTTTTTTTATTATTAAACTTCAAGTTTTATCCATGACTGACCTGAAAATCATGAAAATCTGCAAAATTTGCTAGGGTTACATCCAAATAGCTAACCTTTGCCATACGGGAAGGACCTTTTCGGATTTCATGGATAAAATAGCTGAGCTTATCAGAATGCTCGGACTGAGCCAAGATGGTCACTGTTCCATCATCATTGTTCCAAACCCTGCCGTAAATATCTCCAATCTCCACAGCCAAAAATTGGACAGACCAGCGAAAACCTACTCCCTGCACTCGACCAGATGCAATCATTTTGACCTTTCTCATAAGATTCTCCTTTTGACAAGAACTTTACTTTATTATATCATTGTTGGGTAAGAAAGAAAATGAGGAAACTATGGAAATTATCCGTTCGAAATCCAATAATCTGGTCAAACAAATTAAGAAATTACAACAGAAAAAATACCGTACATCATCTTACTTGATTGAAGGCTGGCATTTATTAGAAGAAGCTGTGAAGTCAGGAGTAAGTATTGAACATGTTTTGGTCGTGGAAGAGTATGTGGACAGGGTTTCCCAGTTAGAAAAAGTAACGGTAGTCAGCCCAGAAATCATGCAAGATTTGACTGATTCTAAGTCTCCGCAAGGAGTAGTAGCCCAACTGGCTCTTCCTAGTCGGGAACTCCCTGACCTGTTAAAAGGTAAATTTTTGGTCTTAGAAGATGTGCAGGATCCAGGAAATGTCGGCACCATCATACGCACGGCTGATGCAGCAGGTTTTGATGGTGTATTTTTGACCGATAAGTCGGCTGATATTTACAATATGAAGGTCCTTCGCTCTATGCAGGGGAGTCATTTTCATCTACCTATTTATCGCTTGCCAATTGAGGATATTTTCTCTACTTTAAAAAATAATCAGGTGGAGATATTAGCGACAACCTTGTCCAGTCAATCGGTGGATTATCGACAGGTCTTGCCAAAGGCGAGTTTTGCACTTGTTATGGGCAATGAAGGTCAGGGTATTTCTGATTTTGTGTCTAAAGAGGCAGATCAATTGATTCATATCACCATGCCTGGTCAAGCGGAGAGTTTAAATGTGGCTATTGCTGCGGGAATTTTAGTCTTTAGCTTTATTTAAGCCAAGAAGCATAAACTGTGTTATAATAACAAAACGAGGTTTACATCTATGGCTGCTTATAAAAAAGATAAAGAATATATGGCTTATGTCGGTCACTTGATTGACACTAAAAAGGTGCAGAAGCTGGCAGATATTCCCCACCATTATCATTCGACTCGCTTGGAACATTCGATCAATGTTTCCTATACCAGTTACAAAATTGCCAAGAAATTTGGCTGGGATGCCAAGTCGACTGCACGAGGGGGGCTTCTGCATGATCTCTTCTTCTATGACTGGCGTGACACTAAATTTAACAAGAGTCATGCCTGGGTTCATCCACGGATTGCCAAGCGCAATGCCCAGAAATTGACTAAGCTTAACAAGGTGGAAGAAGATATTATTGTTAAGCATATGTTTGGTGCAACCTTGGCTCCGCCCCGCTATAAGGAATCATGGATTGTGACCTGCGTAGATAAATATTGGGCAGTTCGTGAATTTACCCTGCCCTTGCAATATAAATGGAAAAATCGAAAGGTCTTGCGCTTCCAATAAGACCTAAAAGGAGAACTATATGAACAACGATTCATTTATTATCAATCAGGTGGATAACACCGCTCTTAACCGTTTCTTTGGGAAAATTTACGGGGTAGTTGCCATGGGAATTGGCTTGTCAGCCCTTGTTTCCTTCCTAGCTGTTACCGTCTTCCAGCAATTGCTTTATAGTTTGCTTAGTGCAGGTTCTATTGTCATGATGTTGGTCATGTTGGGACAGATTGCATTGGTGGTTGCAGCCTCTACCATGGCTGCTAAAAACAGTCCAATGGCTCTACCAATGTTTTTAGCCTATTCTGTTACCAATGGCTTGACCATCAGCATGGTCTTGATGTTCTATACGACCGAAACGGTTGCCTTAGCTTTCTTATCTGCTGCTCTTATGTTTGCCATTATGGCAGTGATCGGTATGACGACCAAGAAAAATCTTTCAGGTATGGCCCAAGCCTTGCGTGCGGCTCTCTGGGGGATTATGATCGCAAGTTTAATCAACATTTTCCTTCGCAGTTCAGGTATTAGCTTCGCCATGTCTATCGTATCTGTTCTTGTTTTCTCAGGTTTGATTGCCTATGACAACCAACGTATCCGCAATGTCTTTGAGCAAACAGGTGGCAATGTCCAGAATGGTTGGGTTGTGTCTATGGCTCTTCAACTCTACCTTGACTTTGTCAATCTTTTCCTCAACTTGCTTCGCATTTTTGGTGCGATGAATAGAGATTAGTCATTGCCCACTCGTAAGAGTGGGTTTTCATTTTCTGAAAAGGATGTTCTGTGGTATAATAGGAAAAATATTTGATGAGGTAGAGAGATGACCAAGACACCATTTGTTAGTAAAGAAATTTTAGAAACCATTTCGGAGCAATTTCCGACTCCTTTTCATTTGTATGATGAAAAAGGCATTCGTGAGAAGGCCCGTGCCCTTAATGCAGCTTTTTCATGGAACAAAGGCTTTAAGGAATATTTTGCGGTCAAGGCAACACCGACGCCAGCCATTTTGAAAATCTTGCAAGAAGAAGGTTGTGGAGTGGACTGTGCGACAGATGTAGAGGTGCTGATGAGTGAAAAATTGGGCTTTAAGGACATCATGTTCACATCCAATGATACGCAAGCCCAAGAATTTGTCTATGCACGAAAAGTTGGGGCGACCATTAACCTCGATGCATACGAGCATATTGAGTTTTTGAAAAATGTTGCTGGTATCCCTGAAACGGTCTGCCTCCGTTACAATCCAGGTGGAGTCTTCTCGCTGGGAACGGATATTATGGACCACCCAGAAGAGTCTAAGTTTGGGATGACCAAGGAACAGTTGATGAAAGGCTACAAGGAGTTAAAAGAGCTAGGTGTCAAGGAATTTGGTATCCATGCCTTTCTAGCTTCGAATACAGTAACAAATGACTACTATCCTGTCTTAGCTCGTCAACTCTTTGAATTGGCCTTGGAAATTCGTGAGGAAACAGGTGTGACTTTGGACTTCATCAACCTATCAGGTGGGATTGGGGTCAACTATCGTCCTGAGCAAGAACCAAACGACATTGCTGTCATTGGTGAGGGTGTTCGTAAGGTTTACGAGGAAATTCTCACACCAGCTGGTATGGGACATGTTAAAATCTTTACAGAATTGGGTCGCTTTATGTTGGCGCCACACGGTCACTTGATTACCAAAGTGCTTCATCGGAAGGAAACCTATCGGACTTATATTGGTGTCGATGCATCGGCTGCCAACCTCATGCGTCCTGCCTTCTATGGCGCCTACCACCATATCACCAATATCACGCGCCCAGATGCGCCAATCGAAGTGGTGGATGTGGCAGGTTCCCTCTGTGAAAACAACGACAAGTTTGCAGTTAATCGTGAATTACCACGGGCAGAAGTAGGAGATACCTTGGTCATTCATGACAGTGGGGCCCACGGCTTCTCCATGGGCTACAACTATAATGGTCGCTTGCGTTCGTCTGAAATTCTTTTACAGGAAGATGGCACAGCTCGTATGATTCGTCGTGCTGAAACACCTGAGGATTATTTCGCAACCATTTACGGTTTTGATTTTGACAGGTAAGTCTTGGAAAAGCCTGCTGAATTTGGTATAATAGATTCATTAAGAGATTGTCGCAGGACAGTTCCGAATGAATTATTTTTAGAAGAGTCAGGAGATTGACAGATGAATATCGGTTTAGCTATTTTATTGATTGTATTGGCCTTTGCAGGCGGTGTTGCCTTGGGCATCTACTTGTCACGCAAACAAGTGGAAAACTACATTGCTGATAAGCCAGTTTTGGATGAAAATGCTTTGCGTTTGATGATGAGCCAAATGGGGCAAAAACCAAGCGAGGCAAAAGTACAACAAGTACTTCGCCAAATCAAGAGCCAACAAAAAGTGGCAAGCAAGAAAAAATAATCAAACTGGGACTGGGATATTCATTCCCAGCTCCCATTTTTTGAGTAGAAAAGAAAGGCTAGTCAGATTTTCTGGCTATTCTCAATGTTATGGATAATCGACCAATAGGTTTTTTAGATTCAGGTGTTGGGGGATTAACGGTTGCGCGTGAGTTAATGCGCCAGCTTCCCCATGAAGAAATCGTTTATATCGGAGATTCTGCACGGGCACCGTATGGACCACGTCCAGCGGAACAAATCAGAGAATATACTTGGCAGTTGGTCAATTTCCTTTTGACAAAAAATGTAAAAATGATTGTTTTTGCCTGCAATACGGCAACAGCGGTAGCCTGGGAAGAAGTCAAGGAAAAGTTGGATATTCCTGTTTTGGGTGTTATTTTACCAGGTGCTTCAGCAGCTATCAAGGCAACGCAAACTGGTAAGGTTGGTGTCTTGGGAACGGCTATGACCATTCAATCCGATATCTATCGTGAAAAAATTCAGGCCCTTTCTCCAGAAACGCAGGTAGATAGCCTAGCCTGTCCCAAGTTTGCCCCTCTGGTTGAGTCCAATAGCCACCAATCCAGTCTTGCCAAAAAAGTTGTTTATGAGACACTTCGACCACTTGTTGGGAAAGTGGACACCTTGGTTTTGGGCTGCACTCATTATCCCCTGCTTCGTCCTATCATCCAGAATGCCATGGGCAAGGATGTCAAGTTGATTGACAGTGGTGCAGAGTGTGCGCGGGATATTTCTGTTTTATTAAATTACTTTCAAATCAACCGCAGCCGAACCGAAAAGGATATTCAGCACAGATTTTACACAACAGCTAGTCCGTCAGCTTTTAAAGAAATAGCTGAAAGCTGGATGGGCATTGATATTCATGTGGAGCATGTAGAACTATGACAGACAAGATATACGAATACAGAGATGAGCATAACTGGTTTATTGGAAAGGCTAGCTTTGCCAACCTATTTGGTTCATTTGGAGAAAATGGAAGAGAGCAGGAAGTTTACCAAATTGGTCAGTTGTTTGATAAACTGATTGCAGGTAACTATGAAGATGAGAATTTCAACCAGTGTGTTAACATTGAGGTGATTAAACTTCAGTCTGAATTTGCCCTCTTTCAATTTGCCTGTGATGTTTTGAATGAGTTAAACAATCGCCAGTTCAAAGTTCTCCAACACCAAGGAGCTATTCTGGTCACAGAAGCTGACAAATTGCTCTTGGTTCATTTACCAAAGAATGGTGTGGCTATGTCTGATTTCTTCGGTCAAGATAAGGGCTTGGCAAGCGTGGGAGACACCATCTTGATTGCCACTAAAAATGAAGGTAAGACCAAGGAATTTCGCAAGTTTTTTGAGCGTTTTGGCTACCAGGTCGAGAACCTCAACAACTATCCTGACCTGCCAGATGTAGCAGAAACAGGTATGACCTTTGAGGAAAATGCACGGCTCAAGGCTGAAACCATAGCAGAGCTGACAGGCAAAATGGTCTTGGCTGATGATTCAGGTTTGAAGGTTGATGCTCTTGGTGGTTTGCCAGGAGTTTGGTCTGCCCGTTTTTCAGGACCAGATGCCACAGATGAGCTCAATAATGCCAAGCTCTTGCACGAGTTGGCCATGGTCTTCGACTTGAAAAATCGTTCGGCACAATTCCATTGTACCCTGGTTATGGCTGCTCCAAATCGTGAGAGTTTGGTGGTCGAGGCGGACTGGGAAGGCTTTATCGGTATGGAGCTTCGTGGGGAAAATGGGTTTGGATATGATCCACTTTTCCTCGTAGGTGAAACAGGCAAGACCTCGGCAGAATTGACCTTGGAAGAAAAAAATAAGATTTCCCACCGTGCACAAGCACTAGAAAAATTAGTGGAGGCATTTCCAGTATGGCAGGAGCAAGCAAAACAATCCTAGTCATGAGCGATTCTCATGGGGATAGACAGATCGTAGAAGAGATTAAAAACCATTATCTTGGCAAGGTCAATGCCATCTTTCACAATGGCGATTCAGAGCTAGATAGTCAAGACAGCTTGTGGGAGGGTATTCAAGTGGTCAATGGCAACTGCGACTACTTTGGAGGCTACCCTGACCAGCTCATTACTCAATTGGATGGTGTGACTATCGCTCAGACTCATGGTCATCTTTATGGCATTAATTACGGCTGGCAACGGTTGGACTACTGGGCCCAGGAAGTGGATGCGGACATTTGTTTGTATGGGCATTTACATGTACCAGATGCAGAGGTGCGTGGCAAGACCCTCTTCCTCAATCCAGGTTCTGTCAGCCAACCTCGTGGCTTGGTCAGAGAATGTCTTTATGCCCTTGTGACCATCTATGAAGACCGTTTTCATGTGGACTACTATAACCGCCACCATCAACTTTTCCCAGCATTGACAAAGGATATTTCACGATGATTGCACGAGAATTTGAAGCTTTTTTACTGGATCAAGAAGAAACTTTCCTGACACCAGCAGATAAATTGGCTGTTATCATTGATACCCATAATATTGACCATGCCAAGCTGTTACTCAGCCACATGACCTATTCCCGTGTGCCCGTGGTAACAGAAGATGGTCGTTTCTTCGGCACTATTGGCTTAACAGAGATTATAAAATACCAGGCTGAAAATGAGCTATCAGATGATGAATTGAATCAAGATATTTCCCTGATTGCTAAGACAGACGAGGAGACGGTTGGCTTGGATTATGATTTGACAGAAGTCATGCGAAAGCTAGTCGACCAATCTTTCCTACCCGTTTTAGGAGAAAATAGAGAATTTCTAGGTATTATTACCCGTAAATCCATCCTCAAAGCCATCAATGCACTTTTGCATAATTTTCCCTTGGCATCAAAAGAAGGCAAGAAATGAAGCAGGCTATAGGAGAGTTTATCCAGACTAAAAAGGTCAGTGTCAACAGCCAAAAGTCCTATACCTATGACCTACAGCAATTTGTGGAGTTGACCAAGGGCGACATAGATCAGCAGTCACTCTTGCTTTATCAGCAGTCCCTGCTAGACTTGAAACCTGCTGCTCAGAGAAGAAAGTTATCGGCGGTCAATCAATTTCTCTATTTTCTTTATGAAAGAGGTCACTTGGATAGGTTTTACAAGCTACAGGCTATGGCAGGACCGACTCGTGTCAAAAAGAAGCTGGAGCGTGAAGACCTATCATTACTCTTTCAAGAAAGTCCTTGGTTAGAAGGTCAGCTTATCGCACTTTTGATAGCATATTTAGGCTTGACGCCAAGTGAAATAGCAGAGCTGACCAGCCAGCAGGTCAATCTGGATTTTCAAGTCCTGACAGTTGAGAAGGGAGGAGCCAAGCGGGTGCTCACTATGTCCAAGGAATTAGTTGGCTACCTTGAAGGGCATCTGACAGGGCACTATGTCTTTGACAAGAAAGGCCAGACCTATTCTCGGCAATGGTTCTTTAATCGCTTGACCGAATTTGTCCAGTCCATCGGCAAGCCTGATTGGACTGCCCAAAAATTGCGAGAACAGTATATTCTAGCTCAAATCAGAGAAGGAAAATCCCTGGACCAAATCGCCAAGCAGTTGGGACTAAAAACAAGCATGAGTTTGGAAAAATTTAGATAATGGATATAAAATTAAAAGATTTTGAAGGACCCTTGGATCTCTTACTGCATCTGGTGTCCAAGTACCAAATGGATATCTATGAGGTTCCAATTACGGAAGTCATTGAACAATACCTGGCCTATATTGCGACCTTGCAGGCCATGCGCTTGGAGGTGGCGGGAGAGTATATGGTCATGGCCAGTCAATTGATGGTCATTAAAAGCAGGAGGCTCTTGCCAAAAGTCGTTGAACAGACAGACCCTGAGGATGACCCAGAAATGGATCTCTTGGATCAATTGGAAGAATACCGCAAGTTCAAGCTAATCAGCGAAAAACTGGGAGAACAGCATGATGAAAGGGCCAATTATTTTTCAAAACCTAAATTAGATTTGATTTATGAGGATGTCCAGCTGGCTAAAGATAAGACTGTCATCGATATTTTCCTTGCCTTTTCTAAGGTCATGGCTGAAAAACAGGCCAGCCTTCGTCAGTCACATGCAACCATTGCCCGTGATGAATATAAAATCGAAGACATGATGGACCTTGTCCGTAGTCGTTTTGAGACTAACCCTCGTATTGAACTGCGTCAGCTTTTTCAGGAGAGCCTGGATATTAATGAAGTGATTACCATTTTTCTTGCCACCTTGGAGTTGGTCAAGGTTCATGAGATTATCTTGGAACAAAAGGAAACCTTTGGAGATATTTATCTAGTAAGGAGTGAAAATGAATCGCTTAGCTGAAATCGAAGTCCTGCTCTTTGTAGCAGGTGAGGATGGCTTGAGCTTACGCAATTTGGCAGAGATGCTGGAATTGCAGCCCACAGCTGTCAGCCAGCAATTAGAAAAACTCAGTGAAAAATACATGGCTGACAAGGCATCAGGCCTTGCTCTATTAGAATCCTCCAATCGTTACAAATTGGTCACTAAAAAAGAGTATGCAAACCTTCTGCGTATCTATGCCAAAACACCGATCAATCAGACCATGTCACGAGCCCTTTTAGAAACATTGTCAATCGTTGCCTACAAGCAACCAATCACACGGATTGAAGTCGATGATATTCGCGGAGTTAATTCTAGCGGTGCCATCAGTAAATTGCAGGCTTTTGACCTCATTCGTGAGAATGGGAAGAAAGAGGTACTTGGCAGGCCCAATCTTTATGTCACAACGGATTATTTTCTGGATTACATGGGGATTAACAGTCTAGAAGAATTGCCAGATGTATCAGAACTTGACTTGGTGGAGCAAGAAACCGAGCTATTCCTAGAAAGAAATGAGTTAGAAAATGAGAATTAACAAATACATTGCCCACGCTGGTGTAGCCAGTCGTCGTAAGGCAGAAGAATTGATTAAGCAAGGTCGTGTTACCGTCAATGGTCAAGTTGTCCGTGAGTTGGCAACGACTATTAAGTCTGGAGATATTGTAGAAGTAGAAGGGCAACCAATCTATAATGAAGAGAAGGTATACTACCTCCTCAATAAACCAAGTGGAGTTATATCTAGCGTGTCAGATGACAAGGGCAGAAAGACGGTTGTTGACTTGCTGCCGACTGTAAAAGAACGGATTTATCCTGTTGGTCGTTTGGACTGGGATACGTCAGGTGTTTTGATCTTGACCAATGATGGTGATTTTACGGATGAGATGATTCACCCTCGAAATGAGATTGATAAGGTTTATTTGGCGCGTGTCAAGGGTATTGCCAATAAGGAAGTACTCCGTCCCTTGACCCGAGGTGTCGTCATTGATGGCAAGAAAACCAAGCCTGCCGTTTACGAAATTATCAAGGTAGACCCTGTTAAAAATCGCTCTGTGGTCGAGTTGACCATTCATGAAGGGCGTAATCACCAGGTTAAGAAAATGTTTGAAGCGGTTGGTCTGCAGGTGGACAAGCTTTCACGTACCCGCTTTGGAAATTTGGACCTGACTGGTTTGCGTCCAGGTGAATACCGCAAGCTTAATAAGAAAGACATCAGCAAACTGCATACTTTAGCTGTAACAAAACCGGTGAAGAAAAAATGACCAAGCTCCTTATAGGCTTAGTCAGGTTTTACCAGAAATACATTTCTCCCCTCTTTCCACCTTCCTGTCGCTATCAGCCGACTTGTTCAAGTTACATGATAGAGGCCTTACAGAAACATGGAATCAAGGGATTTTTGATGGGCTTGGCTCGAATTGGTCGCTGTCATCCCTTTGTGGAAGGTGGAGAAGATCCTGTCCCAGACAGGTTTAGCTTGAAGCGTCATATACAGAAGTAGGGAGACCTACTTTTTCTTTTGGATATTTATTCAGAATAATGGGGTTGAAATGTATGTTTATGATTTATTCATAATATCATACTAACATCATTAGCAAATAACGAATTTTCTTTAAAAGAATCTTGCATAAATATTCTAAAATGTGCTATACTAATTGAAATAATATAAAGGGGTAGAGATATGAAAAAAATGAAGAAATTTGCTCTTGCAGGGGTTAGCTTGCTTACTCTAGTGTTGTTAGCAGCTTGTCAAAGCAAAGAAAGTACAAGCTCTGTTGATTTGGCATTTGAGTCTGAAATAACTCATGAAGGTCAGGCGATTAGTGGTGGACAGTTCAAGTACGCCTTGGTAGCTTCTTCACCGTCTACAGGGATTTTGTTAGATGAACTAGCACAGACAGGTGTAGATGCACCGTTTGCCTCTATGGTTGATATTTCTATGTTTGGCTATAATGCAGACCGTAAACTAGATGATTCCGGACTTGCCAAGGCTGAATTTGATGTGGATGCCAAGACTGTCACTGTTAGTTTGACAGGCAAGGATTACAAGTGGTCAGATGGTCAGCCATTTACTATCGATGACTATATTTTCACGATTGAGCAGTTAGCTAGTCCTGATTATACAGGTGTTCGTGCTGATACAACCTACACCAATATTGTTGGTTTTGAAGAGCTACAGGCAGGAACAGCTAGTGAAATTTCTGGCGTCAAGAAAGTTGACGACTATACAGTTGTTCTGACTGTCAAAGAGATGTCGCCTTCTATGATGTACGCAGGTGGTGGAGTTCCTGAATTGGTTATGCCCAAGCATATTTTCAAGGACATCGCGGTCAAAGATTGGGAATCAAGTGACTACGCTCGTACTGCCAAAGTTGTTGGGATGGGACCTTACGAGGTTAAGGAAATTGTCAGCGGTGAATCAGTTACCTATGAGCCAAATGAATATTACTTCAAAGGCAAAGTAAAACTAGACAGTTACAAGATTGATATCGTCTCTCCAGACACCATCGTCTCTGAGATGAAAGCCGGAAACTATGATTTGGCTGAAATGCCGACAGATCAATATGAATCTTACAAAGATTTGTCAAACATTACCTTGCTAGGTAGCTTAGAAGGTATCTACAACTATATCGGCTTCAATCTTGGTAAATATGATGAAGCAAGTGGCAAAAACGTGACCAATCCAGACGCTAAGATGAACAATGTCAAATTGCGACAGGCTATGGGCTATGCCTTGGATAATGCTGCTATCGGCGAAAAATTATACAATGGCTTGTATCACCCAACCAACTCACTCATCATTTCCTTCTTTGGCGCTGTGCATGATGCTGACTTAGCAGGTTACAGCTATGACCCTGAAAAAGCTAAACAATTGCTAGATGAAGCTGGTTACAAGGATGTCGACGGTGATGGAATCCGTGAAGATGCCAATGGCAAACCGCTGAAGATCAGTGTCGCTGCTCAGAAATCAACTGAAACACAGGAAACCATGGTGCAACAATACCTGACCTGGTGGAAGGAAATTGGTTTGAATGTGGAGCTTTACACTGGAAGAACTATCGAATACAACACCTTCTATGAATCCATTGCGGCCAATGACGAGGGAATTGATGTGTACCTTGCAGCTTGGATTGCTGGTCTTGATCCGGATCCAACTTCTTTGTGGGGACCTGAAGCTATGTACAACTATACTCGATTTGTTTCTGATGAGAATACAGCTCTCTTAAACAAGATTGCTTCTGCAGAATCATTTGATGAAGCGAAGAATATTGCGAATTACAAGGCTTGGCAAGAATATGCCTTTGAGCAAGCATTTGCTATTCCAACCCTCGAACGTGAAAGCATTACTGCCGTAAACAAACGGGTTAAATACTATGACGTTTACATCGGTTCGAACAGCAAGTCAAGTCCTGAAAAGATTGAATTGACAGCTGAAAAAGGTGTTGCTGCACAATAATTCTCTGACAGAGTCCAGATGGGCTCTGTTTTTTTCAATTTTTTTGAAAAAATAAGTAAAAACACTTGATTTTCAGCATTCTTTAAGCTACAATATAAACACGATTTCATTGATTTGCCTCAAACCTGTTGTGAGGCAAGTGAATGAATCATCATTCACCATGCTGTTTGCTGAGCTTGACTCCGGGCAGTGTG
Organism: Streptococcus suis; assembly: GCF_024509555.1. Classification (GTDB taxonomy): domain Bacteria; phylum Bacillota; class Bacilli; order Lactobacillales; family Streptococcaceae; genus Streptococcus; species Streptococcus suis_AD. The sequence continues at coordinate 6,257 of NZ_JAMWEL010000002.1, read as the reverse complement.
GCTATTTTTTTGTCTGAATAGCCAAGATTCACGTATGAGGAAACGATGATTATGAATATTGAAGAATTACACTACACAGAAGAAACTGCTAAAAATCACATTGTCCTGTTTGAACCGCAGATTCCACAAAATACTGGAAATATTGCTCGGACTTGTGCCGCAACTAACAGCCCCCTACATATTATCAAACCGATGGGTTTTCCAATTGATGATCGCAAGATGAAGCGTGCTGGCTTGGATTACTGGGATAAGTTGGATGTTCGTTTTTATGAAAACTTGGCTTCATTTATGGACTATGCCAGCAAGCATGGTCAGGTCCATTTGGTGTCTAAGTTTGCGGACAAAACCTATTCCGAAGAGAGTTATCAGGAGGGGATTCATTTCTTCCTCTTTGGTCGTGAAGACAAGGGCTTACCAGAAGATTTTATGCGAACGCATCCAGAGAAAGCTATTCGGATTCCCATGAATGATGAGCATGTTCGTAGCCTCAATGTATCCAATACTGTCTGTATGATTGTCTACGAAGCCCTTCGTCAGCAGAATTTTGCAGGTTTGGATTTGGTCCATACTTATGAAGAGGATAAGCTAAAATAAGACTTGAAAACGACTCAAAGCCTTGCACTTGCAGGGCTTTTTTGGTATGATGAAATTGTCTTCAGGGCAGGGTGTAATTCCCGACCGGCAGTGTAAAACGTGGCTATTTTGTTTTAAGACTAGGCAGCGAATCGAAGACTATACTGAATGTATGTCGAGATGAGCTAACGCAGTATTAGAACAAAATAGACCGTTGGAAGTCTGCGAGCGAAAGCTGATGTGGTGCAATTCCACAACCGACAGTAAAGTCTGGATGGGAGAAGACGAAGTGCAGTTTGTACTGTTCTTCTAAGCTTCTTCAATTTTCACAATTGGAGGAACCTTTATGACAAACACACGAAAAATAACGATTATCGCCATTCTTTCAACCCTTTCATTTCTACTGATGTACTTGAAATTTCCCTTGATTCCAACGGCAAGTTTCTTGGAAGTAGATTTTTCACTGGTACCGATACTATTTGGTTTGCTTATCTTAGATGTAAAGTCTAGCTTTGCTATTCTCTTGATTCGGACACTCCTCAAATTGATTTTAAATAATCAAGGGGCATCAACCATCATTGGGTTACCGATGAATATCGCAGTCATGGCAATCTTTATTCTAGCCGTTTCATATTTCTGGAAAAATGACCAGACTGTCAAAAATTATCTAAAAACAGCAGCGGTAGCTACACTGGGTTCAACACTGGCCATGCTTGTCTTGAACTATGTCTATGCTGTTCCCTTATATGCAGCCTTTGCAAACTTTGATATTAAGGAAATCCTGGGTTTGACCAATTACCTACTTTTCATGGTTTTGCCATTTAATCTCTTACAAGGTATGGTCTTATCTATCATTTTTTATATATGCTATCAAGCTGCCAAACCTATTTTAAAGAAAGTTTAACCTTTTTACGGTAAACTAACCCTATGAAAAATAAACAAATCCACTTACGAAATGCGTCTTTCTTGGCTCTGGCCTTTGTTATCTTGGGCTACGTAGCCAAGTTCTACCCAAGTAGCTTAACTGGTTTTGACTTTGCTTTCCAATCTGCGATTCGCGGAAATCTGCCAAGTGGCGCGACCCAGTTCTGGACTTCCATTACAGTTTTAGGGAATACCGTTATTATTTTGGCCATTACCCTAATCTTGTCTGCTATTTTTTACTATTATAAAAAGTGGAAGATGGAAGCCTTTTTCTTACTTGCTAGTTTTGCGGCAATGGGGGTAGCATCGACAGCCCTGAAATATGTCTACCAACGCCCGCGTCCTAGTATCGAATGGTTGATTGACACGATAGGCTATTCATTCCCAAGTTGGCATACAGCCTCAACCATGATGATTGCAGGAGCAGTTGTCATTATCATCCAGCAACGCATGAAGCAAGGATTGGCTAAACGCGTTTTGCAAGTTACATTAATTGCCCTAGCAATCCTAGTTGCCATCTCTCGTGTCTATATTGGTGTTCATTATCCGACGGATATTATCGGAGGTTGGCTCCTAGCCCTGACCCTCTTGCAGGTGATGTATCCTTTTTATGACCAAAAACGCTTTGAATGGCGTTTCCAAAGTAAACAGAAATAATTGGAACCTCCCGGAAATGGGAGGTTTTTGATATATCAATATACGTTTTCTGAAAATATGAAAACAATCAATTAGAATTCGGATGAGAGGATATCCTGCTGATGTTATTATATCAAGTATTTGCTAGTTTTTTGAAAAGAATATAATTTCCAAAACATAAATCATTTTACTTGTAAATCGGGGGGGGTATGATAAGATGAGACTGAGTAGTGGTTACTACAAATAAAAAACAAGGGGTTTTCTATGTATTTCAATAGAAAAAATAGCCAACAAAAAAACTGGCGAATGATTAAGAAAGGGAAGCATTTTCTCTTTGGATGTGCCTTAGTGTTTACACTTGGTGCAACAGCCAATGTAGCAAGCGCTGAAACAATCGTCTCAGAAGTGACTACAGTTGATCAAGCACAAGATTCAACTGCAGTAAGCGAAGAAGCTGATTCTGAAGCGGCCACCTCCACAGCAGTATCAGAAGTAGCATCATCTACAACTGCAACATCAGAAGTAGCATCAGAAACTGTTGCTACATCAACAGTGGCATCTTCAGTTGTTTCTGAACTAGCTTCAACAACATCAGAAGCAGTAACTTCAGAAAACTCAGAATCTGCTTCAGTTGCAAGTTCAGAGGCAGCTTCATCAGAAACTGCAAGTTCAACAACAGTAGAAGCTGTATCAGAAGTGAGCGCAACCGTTTCAGCATCAGAAACTGCAATTGCTAACCGTACAGCTTATATCGGTTATGAAGTACAATATACAACTTCAACAGGCGAAGTTGTAGGTAAGACTGCAAATATCGTTGCAACAGATACAACAGATGCTGTCGCAACATCAACTCTTACTGTTGCAGCTACAGATGTTCCTGCAGGTTATGAATTGGCTGCAGAACAAGCTTATTCATTAACTCAACAAATTTCAGAGAACCAAATTAACATCTTGTCATTTGCTGTTGTTAAGAAATCTGAAGAAGAAGAGATTGCTGAATCTCAATTGGCAAACAAAACAGTTCTTGAGCAAGTCATTTCAGAAGCTATTGTCCTTTCAGATGAAGCTTTGCGCCAAGTCGCAACAACTCAAGCAGGTAATACTGAGCTTGAAGCAGCAGCAACTTCAACTCAAGAGACTATTGACAACGCAATTATTGTTTTAGAAGATGCATTAGCAACGCAAGAGCAAGTAGATAGCCAAGTTGAAGCAGTGAAAGCAAGTACATTGGCGCTTGCTGAAGAGATGCTCAAAGTAGATGAAGATGGGAACTTGACAGTTGCCTTGAATACTACAGGGACAGAAATATCTACTACTCGTGGATATGGAACAACTGATAACGTGATCTCAAACTATGAGGTTCGAGATGGCTATGTTTATTGGACACATCAGTTTAATAATGGTTATACAAATACGAACTATTATAACTACTTCTTCACAATTCCAAAATCTGTTGGAGCTATGGAAGATCTAGTTGTAACTCAATATAATCAAGATGGTACTGTTCGATCAACAAGTAATTCTTGGCCAGATGGAGAAGGTTCTGCAGGAGGAATCGCTCCTAACATAGGCCCAATCGGTAACGGTTATTTCGATAAAAAAGGTTTAGATGAAGGTAGAGCAAATGCACCATTATATGATAATAATAACCATATAGCTTCTGCAATTGACCGTACAGGTTTTGCTGGTTCAGATGCGATTCTTAATAATTCTCAATCCGAGTACTATGTCTTGAATTCTAATCGTCGTACTAACCGTTTGACTCGATGGGTTGTATCTTATCGTACACCTATCGTTGATGAGAATGGATCTCTTGACTATATTGCTGGAGGTTCTTCTAATATCAAAGCGGATAATAATGACGTTGTTGTTGGTACTTACGGTGCATTGTACAAAGAAGTTCCAGAATTCTATAACCAACAAAAAGTAAATAAAGGTCAGGCACAAAACCAATTAAACGACATGTTGGTTTGGCGTAACACAGAGATGACAACTCCTTACCAACTTCCTATCAAGGATAATGGTGTTGCAATCGATGAGATTTACTATGTTTTGGCGGATACAGCAGCAACAGAAAAAATCACAGTAGACAACTTGACTATCTCAAATACTGGTGTAGTAACAGGTAGTGCATCATTCACAGGAGAACCTAAGACGATCGAGGCAGTTATCAAGTCTGGTGACACTCTTGTTCAGAGTGAGCAAGCTTGGATTGTTGTCATGGATGCTCAAGGAAGCACCATTGATAAAAACGAAGGCGAAACAGTATCAAACGAAGAAATCCTCAATAAAGTCACAGTTGATTGGGGTGGATATGATAAGACTTGGGAGTATGGTGAAGCAGGCTTAACTAAAGAAGTTATCACACCAACTTTACCAACTTCAGGTCAAAACAATGTTGTCCAAGTTAAATTAACTAACGCTCAAGGGCAAGAAAAAATCGTTGATGTAATTGTAAACTGGCCAGTAACTAACCAAGCTCCAACTATTGATAGCATTGGTACAGATGGAACTCAGTTGAAGACAACCCAAGCTACAAACAAGTATCTATTTGTCTTTGGTACAACTGAGGGGACAACTGAAACTGAAACAGGAGCGACTACTACAGCCCCAGTAGCCAATAAAGACAATGCTACTGCTACAATTGCTATGTCAGATGCGGATGGTACGATTGCTAGCATTTCTTATGATGATGCTAACAGCCCAATGACAACACTTGGTAGCAACTTGACACTTGGGACAGATGGTAAATTGGAAGGTTCATTTGCCCATGCAGCGGGTGGTTCTTACACTCGACGCGTAATAGTGACAGATGATGACGGTGCAACAGCAACAAGTAATTCTTTCTACACGTATGCTTATACCGATAAAGAAGTCGATACAACTTCAATCGAAAAAGAAGAAGGTACAGCAGTTACTGAAGATGAAATCTTTGCTAAGTTGGCTATTGCAACTACAAGTGATGCTTTCCCTAACACTGGTAATAATGTTCCAACAGTGCCAGATACAGAGTACACACGTACAGTCGTTGGTTACCGTGCGGTTGGAAGCACAGATGTTAAAGAGGCAACTGTCGACACACTTCCAACAACTGGTGAGTATGAAGTAAGAGTACAAACTCGTAACATTTACGGTCAAGATATCTATAACTGGGTAACTGTGAAATTCACAGACACAACAGCCCCAGAAACCCCATCAGTAGAAGCTAATGAAGATGGTACAGTAACTGTAACACCATCACAAACAGCTGGTGATGATACTAAGACAACAGACATCACTTACACTGATGAAACAGGTACATCTCAAACAGTAACTGTTACTAAAGAAGATGATGGTACATGGTCCGTTCCAGCAGATTCAGGTGTCACTGTAGATCCTACTACAGGCGCAGTCACAATTCCAGCAGATAAAGTTCAAGATGGTTCAACAGTTTCTGCCACATCAACTGATGAAGCAGGCAACACCTCAAACCCAGCAACAGACACTGCTAAGAATAATCCAGACACAACAGCACCAGAAGTACCATCAGTAGTAGCTAACGAAGATGGCTCAGTCACTGTAACTCCATCAACCACAGCAGGTGATGATACTAAGACCGTTGACATCACTTACACTGATGAAAATGGAACAGAACAAACAGTAACTGTTACTAAAGAAGATGATGGTACATGGTCCGTTCCAGCAGATTCAGGTGTCACTGTAGATCCTACTACAGGTGCAGTGACTATCCCAGCTGATAAAGTTCAAGACGGCTCAACTGTCTCTGCCACATCAACTGATGAAGCAGGCAACACATCAAGCCCAGCAACAGACACAGCTAAGGATAACCCAGATACCACAGCACCAGAAGTACCATCAGTAGTAGCTAACGAAGATGGCACAGTAACTGTAACTCCATCAACCACAGCAGGTGATGATACTAAGACCGTTGACATCACATACACTGATGAAAATGGCACACCTCAAACGGTAACCGTAACCAAAGGTGAAGATGGCAACTGGTCCGTTCCAGCAGATTCAGGTGTCACTGTAGATCCTACTACAGGCGCAGTCACAATTCCAGCAGATAAAGTTCAAGATGGTTCAACAGTTTCTGCCACATCAACTGATGAAGCAGGCAACAC
>NZ_JAMWEL010000019.1 GCF_024509555.1 Streptococcus suis | reverse complement strand
AAGTATTATTGGTGAACTGGGAGATATTCGCCGTTTTCAGTCTGCCAATCAAATCAATGCCTTTATCGGTATTGACCTGAGACACTATGAATCTGGTAACTTCCTCGCTAAGGAACACATTACCAAGCGTGGCAATCCCTACGCTAGAAAGATTCTGTTCAAATGTATTCACAATATCGCTTCAGCCAGTCACACCAATCCTTGCCATATAGCCGACTTTTATGAGAAACGAAAAAGACAATCGCAAACGACTTCAACGAAGCCGCACACGATTGCCTCCATACATCGTCTCATTCGGACAATGTATTACCTCATTACGCATAATAAGCTTTACGATTATACTTCTACCCAAAATCGGTAAAACTGTTTATGCACTATCATTGTAACACCTTATCAAAAAATTTCAACATAAGGTGTTGGTTTTGTATGCACTTTTTACACTAAAATTTAGTCCAAAAGAAAACAATTTCCTTATTTTGACTATTGAACTCAAAATATTTTTCGTCAAATACCTTGATGAACTTGACAAATGGTAGAAAAAGAGTTCGTCTTCCCACCCCCGCACAGTTGATTAGGCCAGATTTGGAGTGCAAAACACGAACAAATCTGCCAATCAACCACTGCGCTGAGATGTTGACACGAACTCTGAGAAGTGATCCTGGGCTTGAGCCCAGCCTCTATTATTCTTTTCTTTGGCGACGACCCTTACTAGCTCCGAGTCCAACTAGGGAGAGAAGACCTAGGACAGATAGGCCAATACCACTGCTAGCTCCTGTATCTGGTAATTTCTTACTTGTCTCACCTTTGGCAGTGTTTGACTTAGCATCTGCTCCATTGTCTTTTGGAGCATTCTCCTTCAACCAAGCGTCAATGTCAAAGCTTGGAAGAGCTTCTGCCTTAGTACTCTCACCTTTGGCTGTTACCAATTCTGGCTCAGTTTCACTTTGAGCATTTTCCTTCAACCAAGTTTCAATGTCAAAGCTTGGAAGAGCATCTGCCTTAGTACTCTCACCTTTGGCTGTTATCAATTCTGGCTCAGTTTCACTTTGAGCATTTTCCTTCAACCATGCGTCAATATCAAAGTTTGGAAGTGCCTCTGCCTTAGTACTCTCACCTTTGGCTGTTATCAATTCTGGCTCAGTTTCACTTTGAGCATTTTCCTTCAACCATGCCTCAATGTCAAAGCTTGGAAGAGCATCTGCCTTCACACTTTCGCCCTTACTTGTGATGATTTCTGGTTCTTCAACTTTTTCAGGTTCTACAACAGGGGTCTCACCCTCTGGAAGAACAGGGGCTTTCACACCCTCACCGTGGGCTTTCACTTCTCTGTATACTATTGCATACTCACTGAAGGTGGATGCAACGAAGACTACAGACTTAAAGTTCTTTCCTGTTTCATCACTAGCTGTGGTTTCTGTAAAATCTACTTCACTTGGACCTTGACCTGATAGATAAAGGACTTTCTCAACTTCTTTGCCCTCATCAATCGGTACAATCACCAAGGTTTCTCGAGTAGGAGCTACGGCTTGACCCTTGTCATCTACCAAGGAAATGTCATAGAGGTCATAGTCTTGACCAAGCAAGGTTTCTGGAGTATCTGCCGTACCTGATTCTTTATGAGTCACTCTCAAGCCAACAATAGCCTTGCTTTCTCCTGCCTCCAATTGCACCCGAAGATTGGTTGCCTGGTCTTTCAATTCAACATCTTCTGTGTAGGTTTCAACAGGTGTTGGTAGAAGTTCAAACAATTGAAGTTCTCGAACGGTCCACATGGTATTGTTCTTAGTGGTTGGATTGGTGTGAGCTTCAATTGGAATAAACTCAATCTTATCCGCACGAACACCATTGAAGAGGACTGGAATATCAGCTGTCGCAAAGGCAACAGACTTCTCACCTGTATCAAAGACTTGTTGGTCTCCTAAATAAGCCTTGACTTGATACTTGGTCATGGTACCATTCCCAGGCGTACGTTTGGTAATGAGTAATGAATGCAAGTCCTTCTCATTTTTCAAACGAAGGGTAATGGTTTGTGGCAGAGTAATAGCTGGGTTGTTAGCAGTTTCCCAACGCAATTCGGAAACGGTTGACTTGTTGCCGTCCATGAGATTTGCCAGACCAAAACCACGACCATCTTCATAGACGTCCTCACCACTGATCTTAACAGTACGTCCATTGACTTTAGAAAGATACTTATCACCATCTTTTGTCAAGAGGGTAGCAATGGACACTGGTAGCTTATTAATATTGGTCAAGCTTCCACTAGCAACATCGAGAATGGCTGCTCCCTTATCCGCATCTGTAATGCGATAAAGCAATCTCTTGCTGTCGAGTTGTGAAACAAACTCAGCCACATTGCCATTGGAGAGACGAAGGCTTGGATTATTGAGGGCTAGGATATCGTTTTCAAAATTCAAACCGATGTAATTATTCTCATAGAAATCAACAGATGTCACGCTACTTTGTGGACGACCTGGTGTTTCTTGAGTAAGGTAGTTCCAGTTGAATTTTTTGTAGTAGAGGCTGTACCAGTTCTGGTCTCCAGTCTTATGTTCATAGAGAAGACCAAAATCATCGCCACCTAGGTGTTGGATGGAGTTATAGGCAAATTCGCCATCCTGAACCATTTGATGATGAATCCAGACGAGACTACCATCCGCCTGAACTTCGGCAATACGAATGTATCCGTCCATCCTTTGTGTACCAGGACCATTGGCGTTGGACAACAAGACATACTCTTTACCGTTGCGTACAATGCGAATAGCTGATAGCTGAACATATGGATCTGGAACTTCTTGGAAAAGTTCAACTTCGTTAATCCAGCTTGCTCCTCCATCAGTAGAGGTAGCCATGCGAACGGCACCTTTCTTACCACGCATAAACATCTTAATCTGTCCATTATTCAATTGAACAATCGTCGCCTCTGTACCAATCTCACTACCGTTGTTCATGGTAGAAGATTCAAGAACAGTTCCATTAGCTAAACGGCGACCGTCGTTGAAGGACTTACCTGCATGCCAGGTTTCACCATGATCGTCAGAGTAGAAGACTAGTGCTGATTGTGAATTCATACCTCCTGTGTAGCTCAATGAATAAGCTGGAACAACCAATCGACCTGCATGTTCACCAGTATGAAGCACAATACCTGTACCTGGACCCAAGCCCAAGAATTTCATATGTGGTTTCTTGAGATTTGGTGTAATGTCTTTTGGATGTGACCAGGTCACACCATCATCATCACTATAGGACATCCAGATAAAGTTTGCTAGCGCGGTTCTAAATGGTGCTGTTTTTTGCGTTTGGAAATAGATATTGCCGATTGGCTCTGTTCCTGTTCCTTGGTAAATATCCCCGATATTGGCATAGGCAGCACTAGTATCCTGGATATTAACACGGTATTCTGTTGCTTCACCAGCTGGTGTGTAGACACGACCATCCTCTTTCAAGAGATATGGTGCTGTTTCACCAGCCTTATAAAGATTGAGGTAGTGCTTGCCATCTACCACCGTATACTCTGCTTCATAAGTATTTGGTGCTCCAAAAAGGGCCCTGCCTTCTGGATACATATCATAGATCGCAAAAATCCGTTTGGTCGTTGGGTCTTGTACAAGGGCAGTATCAATGGTCAGCGGCGTACCTTGATTCTTATCTGTCGCTCTAGGATTTTCTCGTAGGTCAACAATTTTGATTGTCGAGCCCCATGTTGCACCTTGGTCTGTACTGCGTTTAACAACTTGGGCGATATTCCCCCAGTCACTATAATGATCATGACGTTGGTCCGTAGCAGCAATCAAGGTGCCCTTATCTGTCTTCAAAAGTGCTGGAATACGGAAACTTGCTACTCCATTTTCTGGATTCTTTTGTCCCGAACGACCGCCTTCAAAAACAGTAATCTTCTCTGTAATCTCAGAGCCTTCTTCTTTGATAAGCGGATAGTCCCGACGAACAAATAGGGCAGAACGTTCAGCAATCTCCTCAGCCGTCAAGGCACGATTGTAGACTGTAAAATTATTGACAGAAAGGAATCCAGGTGCCCAGACATTTTGTGTACCACGTTTGGTTTCACCAAGCTGTGCCTTATCCAATCCATTCCCAAAGATGTCTTGACTAGCAGTACCAGTTCCAACCAGTTCACCATTAAGGTATAGATTGACTGCTAGTGAACTATTTTCATTCTGGTTATAGGTAACAGCTAAGGCATTCCATTCCCCGTTATTAGCCCGATAACCACCTGAATTTAATCTTAAGACACGGTCATTGCCAGAGTTACTTTGTAGACGTGATTCAATACCAGCTACACCATTATTTATATATATGTTTGTATATTCATTATTTTGAGTTGTACTAGATAAAGAAAACAAATTATAGAAATTCTGTCCTGAAGCAGGTTGTCCAGCATATTCAAGATAGATAGTTCCTGAGCTAGTTTCTTTGACTTTACTTGTTTCTGCTTCTGTCAATTCATGACGTTTCTTAGAGCTATCTAATTGAATATTATCCAGACGAACCTCTTCAGCACTGGTAAATTCTTGCCCAACCAAGCTCTTTGGTAGAGTTGTAGGATCCACTTCTAATGTGTTTTCTTTTGGAGCTTCTGTAGTAGATGCTGGTGTTTCACTAGCCGGGGCTTCCTCGGTAACAGTCTCCGAACTGCCACTGGTTTCAGATGCAGTGGCTACAGTAGAATTTGTAGTCCCATTGGTAACTGCAGAGACCGTTCCTCCTTCAGGAGTACCTGTCGTTTCTTCCGCTAATGCACCTTGTTGCGATACCACAAACGATGCCAAGATTACACTTGAGAAGAGTGCAACCTTTGTTACTGGTTTTACACTTGAATATTTTTCAGCCATATTTTCCTCCTATGCTTCTCACTTTGTTTGATATATTGTCTCAATGATATATTAACATTTAAAAGGAGAGTTTGCAAGTGATTTTTGCAAACGCTTACTGAATTTTGATAAATAGAGCCTACTAATTATTCTTTTCAACTCATCATCAGATTTCAGTGGCTGGAACACTAACTGTTAAAGCCATATAGAATGATATGTCTGAGCATTAGGTTATCATTTTCATAAGAAACAAATAAAGATTTGGAATTTTATAGTAAACTGAATTACAAACAGGACATATTTAAATCAATTTGAGAACTCTAGAGCTATTTCGAGAGCAAGTTACTAAAACAAACTATGGACACTATCCTTTTCATAATTCAAACCCTATAAATTCAAGTGATAGTATCTGTTCTCCACCAAACCTATTACCGAAAATATAAAAGGACTTAGCCCTGCTCAGTACAGAACTAAATCCTTTGCTTATAATTGTTTATCTAACTTTTGATCCATACAGATACCTGATATAAAACCTTTGAAAAGTAATTTTTCAAAACAAGACTGCTTATTTGATTAGATTTAAGGGAGTAAATAGGTTTAGATTTGGTAGTATAAATAGACTCCGATACCTAATTTCTCCCTTTAGAAATCTCGAGTAATCTCTTCAGTGCTTGCATCCCCTTGCTCATTTTCAACAACTGGAACCACTAAGTCAATTTCAATATCTTCAGATACAACAACAGCATCCTCAACTTCCTCAGTCACATCTACCGTCGGTGCCTTGACAGTCTTAGCCTTAATGGCTTCCAAAATATCCGCAGTGGTCAGGTTTTGTCCTGCAATCTTTTCCTTGATTTGCTCGAAGGTTTCAACAGATTTTTCCTTACCTGACTTGACCAAATCTTCAACAGTCAATTCACCAGTTTCCAGTTGAGTTTTGACTTCTGTGAAACGGTCTGTAGCTTGTTTACCTAAATCCTGAGCCTTGTTGACCAAATCAGCATTGATTTCCTCATGATTTTCCTTGTAGTCATTGGCAAAGTTGACTACCTTTTCTTTCACTGATTTACCAGTTTTACTTGCTAGAAAGGCTGCCGCTGCAGCGCCACCTGCTACACCTAACAAAAGACTAGTTAAGACACTAGATTTTTTTACCATTTTTTTCTCCTTTCTTACCTAAGAGAGATGAGATAGTTGACAAGGCGGAGAGGGCTCCGCCAGCTTTAACAGTATTAGCACCGGCCGACTTGGCTTTGACTGTCAAATCACGCGCCGAAGCATTCAAGTCTGACACGGAGGTTGATAAGTCCGCCACTGCGACAAATAGAGGATCTAAAGTGGAAACCTTACCATTGACATCTTCCACCAACACATTGGTCTTGGCCAAAAGTTCATTGGTCTGGTAGAGCGTCACATTGACATCACTGGTCAAGACCTTAAGGGTTTGTTGGGCCTCGTCCGTCACAGTCCCCAACTTTTTCAATAACAAAACAATATAAACTGCTACTGCTGCGATTGACAGAGCAATTATTAAGACAGAAATTTCAATAATCATATTTTCTCCTTATGATTGATAAAATGGAATAGAAGATTTTCTTCTCCGCACCACAACCATGCTAATTCCGACGAGAATTAGAATACCAGATAGCCATTGGGAAACACGGATTCCCAAGAACATGAGGCTATCTGTCCGCAAGCCTTCTATCAAGAGGCGACCAAAACCATACCAAATCAGGTAAAAGGCTGTGATTTCACCCTGCTTGAGCAGGCGAGTCCTTCTACGTAGGACACAAATCAAGCCAAAACCAAGTAGATTCCATAAGCTTTCAAACAAGAAAGTCGGCTGACGATAAGCTCCTTCAATATACATCTGGTCACGGATAAAGGCTGGCAAATAGTCCAAACTCTCCACTGACTTACCATAGGCCTCCTGGTTAAAGAAATTCCCCCAACGTCCAATGGCTTGAGCGATCATGACTGAAGGAGCCACCACATCCAGAAAATCTAGCGTATTGATAAAACGATGCCGAGTGAAGAAATATAGAACAATTGCCCCTGTAATTAAACCGCCATAGATAGCAATGCCACCATTCCAAATGGCAAAGACAGACAAGAGATTATCCTTGTATTCGCTCCAAGTAAATGCTACGTAATAAATCCTAGCTCCGATGATGGAAAGAGGAAAGGCCAGTAAGATAAAGTCTATAATATCATCTTGCAAAATCTTTTTTCGAGGAGCTTCCTTAGTCGCCAGGTAAACACCCAAGACCAAACCTAGCAAGATACAGATGGCGTACCAACGTATTTCTAAAGGTCCTAATCGAATGGCAATTGGATCCATATTAGCCCTCTTCCCTATTCTGCTCGATAAGATTACCTAGACGCTCTTCAAAAATTTTCGTTGCGTCATACCCCATTTGCTTGGCACGGTAGTTCATGGCTGCAGCCTCGATAACCACTGAAATGTTTCGACCTGTCTTAACTGGGATGCGAATTTGTGGAATAGAAATGCCAGCAATTTCAATAGTATCACCAGAATTCCCAAGACGATCAAAGACCTTGCCCGTTTCATAATTTTCCAGATAGACAGCCAACTGAACTTCTGATGAATCCTTAACGGCGCTGGCACCATACAAGCTCATGATATCGATAATACCGACACCACGGATTTCTAATAAGTGGCGAAGAATTTCCGCAGGCTCTCCCCAAAGGGTCACGTCATCTTTGGCAAAAACATCAACTCGGTCATCCGCCACCAAGCGATGACCACGCTTGACCAATTCAAGCCCGGTCTCACTCTTACCGATACCAGAATCACCTTGGATAAGAACACCCATCCCGTAAATATCCATCAAGACACCATGAACGCTGGTCCGCTGAGCAAGTCGGCTATCTAGATAGGAAGACAATTCCCCTGATAGACGGCTGGTCGCAGTCTTGCTCCGGCAAATAGCAATCTTCTTCTCCTTAGCTGCACGATACATCTCCTCTGGGATTTCCAAACCACGCGCCACAATAATTACAGGCGTTTCTGGTTGAAACATCTGCGAGAGCACTTGGTAGCGGTTATGGGCTGTCATAGCCATCAAATAAGACCACTCTTTCATGCCCATGAGCTGAATACGCTCGGGTGAATAATAATCAAAGTAGCCCGTCATCTCCAATCCAGGACGTGTAATATCAGACGTCGTAATCTCTTTTTGGAGCAGTTCCTCCGTACTGTAAGCACTTTCAATTCGTAAATTTTCAAGCAATTCTTTTACATAAACTGTCATATCTGCCCTCACTTTCAGTTTTATTATATTATACCACAAGCAAGGGGTTGGGGGCGAAACAAGCATTGTTTTTCAATGAAAACTTAGTTAATTCTATTCCAAAGTATGGCAAAAAAAACAGTGAATATGCGCAATTCACTGTTTCATAGAGACCAAACTCGGAAATTTCTATGAGTGGGGTATAGATTAAATAGGAAGGAAGGCCTGATCTCCAGTTTTCTAGCTTTTGGAGTTCATTTCTGGGAACGCCAGTATTTAACCCAAAATGCTACTCAGGATAAATTCACTCCTGTAGCTATATTATACCCCCCCCCCCCCCGAAAAATCAAGTTTTTAAGATATTTTATTCACATATAAAAACACTTTAGCTTTATCAGTATTATTATCCCTTAAAGTCTGCTATACTAGAGAAATAGAAATTGAGAGGAGAATACCATGGAACCATTATTTCTCACACCTGTTATGCAAGAAAAAATTTGGGGAGGTAATCGCCTGAAAACCAACTACCACTACGACATTCCAAGTGAAAAGACTGGTGAATGCTGGGCTATATCTGCTCATCCAAATGGTGTTACTACCGTTTCAAACGGTCGCTATGAGGGGCGTGGGCTTGATGACCTCTATCAGAATGAAAAACATTTATTTGGCAATCCTAAAGACGCGGTCTTTCCACTCTTAACCAAAATTCTAGACGCTGAAGATTGGCTCAGCGTTCAGGTTCACCCTGATGACAACTACGGTCTGGCTCATGAAGGCGAACTCGGCAAGACAGAATGTTGGTACATTTTAGAAGCTGAGGAAGGAGCTGAGATTATTTATGGACACAATGCCCAATCCAAAGAAGAACTCCGCCAACAAATCCAAGCTGGGGATTGGGATAATCTCTTGACCCATGTACCTGTTAAAAAAGGTGACTTTTTCTTCGTTCCTAGTGGTACTATGCACGCCATCGGCAAGGGTATCATGATTTTAGAAACCCAACAATCTAGCGATACTACCTACCGAGTCTATGACTTTGACCGCCGCGATGATGCTGGAAACCTCCGTGAACTTCACATTGAAAAGTCTATCGACGTATTGACAATCGGTCCCGTAGCTAATTCCACACCTGCCCAACTCAAAGTAGGCAAGCTCGACACTACCCTCCTAGTCTCTAATCCCTTCTTCTCTGTCTATAAATGGCAAACCAAGGGAGAAATCCACATGGAGCAAACCGTCCCTTACCTACTCGTCAGTGTCATAGAAGGCCAAGGTGCCATCCAAGTCGGTGAAACCAGCTACCCTATTGAAAAAGGAAGCCACTTTATCTTGCCCGCAGATGTCACGGATTGGACATTTACAGGCCAGATGGAAATCATCGCTAGCCACGCAAATTAGGCCATTAAAAAACTTGAGCTTTTAAAACTCAAGTTTTTTCTTATTTAAACCAAGACTTGTTTATCTTCTCCGCATCCTTTATCTTTCGGGGACCGGTTCCATAACGTTCCGCATCCCTATCTTCCTTGTAGGGCAGGAAGTAAGCACCTGCAAGATAAAGTGCCAGTGTAAGCAGAGAAGTTTTTCCTAAAAACAGGGCAACTATAAAAAGCACACGAGTTACCCAAGCTTCCCAGCCCAATTTATGGGCTAGCCCTGCAAGAACACCCGATACAATCTTACCCTGTCTTAGCTTATACAAATCAATTGACATCTTTTATTCCTTTCACATAGAAAGCACCTTGTCCAGTCTGTGCCTTGATAAAGAGTAAATCATTGCCCGATTTTTCAAACTGGTAGGGACTGGCTTTCTTTTTTCGGTTGACAAAAACCTGACCAGAAGTAGACTCAATCTGACCTTGAATCCCTTGACCTTTTCCTGTCTGTAAGGTCAAAGGAGCCTGGACAAGCTGCACAAACAAGTGTTGTGGATAACCACCGCAAGTCGTCAAGCGGATATCCTGTTGTTTTTTATCCCTTGAACTGCGGATGGAAATATCTTCAAACGGTAAATAATCCAAGCGAGCATCGGCCTGCCCCAACTCCAAGTCCAATACGGACATCCATTCCTGTGGCAAGCTGATCGTCAAACGACAGGCCAAGCCACTGCTAAAATAGAGACATTTTTTTTCTACATAAAGATGAGGAAGTCTATCTTCAGGTGCATCCTGATTGTAACAAATTTCCACACTAAGCTGATTGTTCTTGGATTTTGCAAAGGTCAGCCGCCCTTCAGAAAGTTTTAAAAATAGTGACTCAATCCCTTCAAATGTATAGGCTTGCTTCAACTTAGAAGAGGCAAATACTTTAAAAATTGGCAAGGAAAAATTCAATTTTTCTTTTTCTTCCACAAAAAGAAAGTCAGGTTCTTGGTTCATTTCCTTAAAACAGGCACGCGCCTCTTCCTTGGTCAAGACACCTTTTTCATATAACTCAATTAAGCGTTCTTCTCTCTTTTGCGTCATAGACTCACCTCGATTCTATTCTAGTATATCACAATCCCCACCAAAAAAATCAGCCCGAGGACTGATTCTCTATTCTTTCAAAGTGAGTTTACCCCTACACTTACCACATCGGTATTTTTTTAGGTCAATGCGGCGCTTGCGCTGGTAGACTTGTCCACAGGACTGACATCTGTAAATCAAACTCGGCTTGGCAGTTTGTTCCAGTTTGGGAGCGTAGCGCAGGCCGTCCACCGCAGCCAGCAGTTCCTTGAAGTCCTTATCCCCATGCCGATAGCCCTTCTTCTCATAGTAGAGATGGTAATGGCAAAGCTCGTGGCGGACAATCTTCCGAAAGACTTCTAAACCTTGCTCCTCCAAATGCTTGGGATTAAAGTCCAAGTGGCCATCTTTAGGAAAAAAGCGACCACCCGTTGACCTCAATCGTCTGTTCCAGACTGCGACATGCCGGAATTCCTTACCGAAGTCTTGCAGGGAAACTTCCTGCACATACTTATTCAGATCCATTTGGCTTCAAAAGGCTAAGACCGATACGGTTGCGTTTGATGTCCACTTCGACCACCCAGACGGTTACAATTTCCCCAACTGCGAGAACTTCACTTGGATGAGGCAAGGCTTGTTGGCGTCCATTCTTATCCCGTTTGCGCTTGACCATGCGTGAAATGTGGACCAGACCATCCTCATGGACACCGATATCCACAAAGGCTCCAAAGTCCACAATATTGCGGACCGTACCTTGCAATTCCTGTCCGACTACCAGGTCCTTGACATCCAAGACATCTTGACGAAGGACTGGTGCTTCAAAGTCATCCCGTAAATCACGACCAGGTTTAAGCAAGTCTGCGATGATGTCCTTCAAGGTTTCTTGACCGACACCGATTCTTTCTGCCGTATCCGCGATAGCCACCTGCTTTAATTTTTCCTGCGCAGCCTCATCTAAGTGGTCAATAGCTAGAAGTTCTAACAGGTTTTCCACAGCCTTGTAAGACTCAGGGTGCACGCCAGTATTGTCCAAAAAGTTAGTCGCATCAGGAATTCGCAAGAAACCAGCTGCCTGCTCAAAGGCCTTGTCACCCAGACGAGGCACCTTTTTAAGTTGCTGACGAGAGGTCAGAGCACCATTTTCCTCACGGTACTTGACAATGTTCTCCGAAATGGTCTTGTTAAGACCAGCAACGTGAGCCAAAAGGGCAGGACTGGCCGTATTGACATTGACACCGACCTGGTTGACCACCGTATCAACCACAAAGTCCAGACTTTCAGACAGAGACTTCTGGTTGACATCGTGCTGGTACTGGCCGACACCGATAGACTTGGGATCGATTTTGACCAGCTCAGCCAGAGGGTCTTGCAGACGGCGGGCGATGGAAATGGCAGAGCGTTTTTCGACAGGTAGGTCTGGAAACTCATATCGTGCCAGTTCAGAAGCTGAATAAACAGAAGCTCCGCTTTCATTGACAATAACGTAAGAAACTTCCGGGAAATCCTTGAGCAAATCAGCGACGAAAGCCTCCGATTCACGGCTGGCCGTCCCATTTCCGATAGCAATGATTTCCACTTGGTATTGCCCAATCAAGTCTGCCAAGTCTTTCTTGGCCTGGGCAATTTGGCGCTGACCAGCCGGCTCAACTGGGTAGATGACCTGGGTTGTCAAGAGTTTTCCAGTCTGGTCTACAACCGCCAGCTTAGCCCCTGTCCGAAAGGCAGGGTCAAAACCAAGAACAACCTTGCCTTTGAGGGGAGATACGAGAAGCAGATTACGTAGGTTTTTAGAGAAGAGCTGGATAGCCCCTTCCTCTGCTTCTTCCGTCAATTCTGTCCGAATCCGACGCTCCATAGCAGGCAGAATTTTCTTCTTGATGGCCTGCTGGATGACATCCTTGATGTAGCTATTGGACTGTGGAAAACGTAGCTCAAAGAAGCGAATCATTTTATCCACATTGTGTTCAAAAGAAACCTTGAGAATGCCTAATTTCTCCCCACGATTGATGGCCAAGGTCTTATAACCCTGCATTTTTGCCACCTTCTCTGAAAAATCATAGTAAATCTGAAAGACTTCTTTTTCATCTGCTTCTTGATCTTTTAGCTCTGAAGTAAGGCTTGAATTGGTCTGCACTTCATGGTAGACCCAGGCCCGAAGCTTATTGTCTTCTGAGATCGCTTCGACCAAAATATCCACAGCCCCAGCCAAACAAGCCTGAGCAGTGTCAAAGCCCTCGCAGATAAAACCTTCAGCCTGTTCTTCCAAGTCAGCCACATTCTGCAAAATCAGACGAGCCAGTGGGAACAGCCCTGCCTCACGCGCCACCGTTGCCTTGGTCCGACGTTTTTCCTTATAAGGCAGGTAGAGTTCTTCCACATCTGCCAACTTTTCCGCTTCCTCGATAGCCTGACGGAGCTGGTCTGTCAATTTTCCTTGTTCTTCAATCTTGGCAAGGACAGTCGCTTTGCGTTCAGCAAGAGCAGTCAAGGCCTTGTCCCGATCAATGATAGACTTGATGACTACTTCATCTAAATTCCCCGTCACGTCCTTGCGATAACGTGCAATAAAGGGAATGGTATTGCCTTCAGCCGTCAAAGAGAGAACCGTATCAATCTGTTTTAAACTAACACCCAATTCCTGAGCAATTTTCAAATATTTTTCTTCCATAGCTACTATTATAGCATGAAAGCGTTGTAAATTACCACAATAGAAAAAGCATGTGAGCTACACATACTTTCATTTTTCTTCTTAAAACGCTGCCAAATCTGGGTCTAACCACCCTTTGACACCTGCAAGCTTGTCCAACTGGGCTACGGCCTCTGGACTAATGACTAGGTCATCAATATCCAAATTGGCCTTGATATTTTCTGGGCTGGTTGATTTTGGCAATGGCAGGAAACCTTTATCTAGGGACCAAGCCAGTGCCAGCTGAGCCACGCTGCAACCTGCTTCTTTAGCTAGTTCTGCTGCTTCTTGACTTTGGAAAAGTGTTCCTGTACCAAATGGGCTATAGGCTTCCAAGAGAATGCCTTTGGCTTTGCAGTAGGCTACTAATTCTGACTGTGGAGTACCGGGTGCCAACATAATCTGGTTGACCATGGGTGTGATTTCAGCCGTTTCAAGCAAACCTTCCAGGTGATGTTCCATAAAGTTCGACACCCCGATAGCCTTGACCTTACCTGCACGATACAAGTCTTCCAAGGCTTTCCAAACTTGGGCATTGCGTTCCTTCCAGCCGATTCCGTCACGAATGGCCTTTGGATTTGGCCAGTGGATAAGGAGCAGGTCCAGATAAGCTACACCCAGCTTGGTCATGGATTCCTCAACTGATGCCAATGTGTCCTCCACACCAATCTTGTCATTCCATACCTTGGTTGTCAGGAAAATATCCTCACGCGCCACACTGCTATCCGCAATGGCCTGGCCGACACTGGCTTCATTGCCATAAATCTGTGCCGTGTCAATGTGACGATAACCTGCTTCCAAAGCGTAGAGAACAGCACGATGCGCTTCTTCGCCGTCTGGAATTTGCCAGGTGCCAAAGGCGATTTTTGGAATGGCAACACCATTTGATAATTGATATGTCTTCATAAAAGACCTCCTGTATTTTCTAGTACCAGTATAACCTAAATTGTAAGCCCTGACAAAAATTTTGTAGAAAAAAGACACCCGAAGGTGTCTGCTCACATTTATCTTTAAAACTTATCTTTCGAAATTGATTTTTTTCGCTAACTTATCAATCACTACTGCACCAACCAATAGGGACAGCAATTCTCCACCTGCAGTTGTCAACCAAGTCAAGAAGAATGGCAAATCATATAAGAATTTCAATTCTAGAGCGATTGTAAACATGGTCGCTGCAAAAAAGAATGAGAAATAGAAGAATGCCTTGTTAAACAAGCCACCGAAGAGATAGTCTTTCTTGTATTTTTCAAAGAGGATAACCCCAAGTGTAACAAAGATAAGGGTTGATAATCCACCTACAAAGAGGTCAATCACACCGAAACCAATCAAGTTAGAAATCATACAACCGATGGTCACGGCAATAATATACTTACGGTTGTAAAAGGCCAAGAAATTGAGCATTTCTGACAAGCGGAACTGAATGGCTCCGAAGGAAATAGCATTCAAGGGTGGTGTCAGGGTCAATGCTACATAAATAGCTGCGACAAGTGCAATCTCTGCCAAATCTCTGGCAGTCCATTTAGATGTATTCATGAAAATTCTCCTTTAGCAAAATGCTTGTAATATGCTTGGGTAAAGTGAGCAAGCCCCAAGGGTCGTTGAAAATTCAACAACGTTGTCTAGTATAGCATATTTTCCAAAAAAATGATAGACTATTTCTTATGAAAAAACTATTTTATCAACTCATAAACAACGAAGTCATTCTTTATTTGATTGCAGGTGTGGCGGCAACCCTTGTCTATATGGTCACTCGAATGGGACTGTTCTTAGTCATCCCTTCCATTCTATTGGTTACTCTTTTGGCCAATGCTATTGCCATTCTCTTCGCCTTCTGGACCAACGACCGTTTCGTTTTCAAACAAGCCAGAGAGGGTTGGCCACATCGTCTGATCAAGTTTGCTACAGCACGTATTTCTACCTTGGTTTTGGACATGCTCTTAGCTTATTTGCTAGTACAAGCCTATCCACAATTGATTGGACAATTTGTCAAACATGATTTGACACTTGTCAATGCCATTGCCACACTCTTCTCACAGGTATTGGTCATCGTGCTCAACTATTTCTTGAGTAAATTATTTATTTTTAAAGACAAAAAATGAGGATCCGAACGGAACCTCATTTTTATATATAACTTGTTTTTCCACCCTCATTCTTTATCAATTGGTGTAAATTTCCCCTTAATCCTATTCAAAATGGAAACAATATCCCCATCTCTTGCAAGAAATTCCTCCACTTGCATACTTTGAACACTGGCATTGATAATAGCTCCAATGATAAGAACTTGAGCCATAAAAATAAACCAAAGCATAAAAACAAGGAAAATAACGGCTGTAACCATCCTAAAATCCATCAAGCGGTTGGCATAGTTATCCACATACAGTGCAAAAATTTTTCCAACCGACACCATGGTCAGCAAGACAAAACTTGCACCCGGTAAAACATAGCGAATCTTTTTTATCCGGACATTGGGAAGGAAAAAATAGAGCATACTCAGGGCTGTAAATAAAGCCAATAATCCGATCAATTGCGTTTGGCTAAATATCCCTGCAATCCAAGTATGTTCCAATTGAAACAATTTCTTGATATAGGATACAATCACCTGACCAAAAGTGAGAATGGTCATACTCAGCAGAATAATGACTTGGAGACCAATGCCCAAAAATATACTAATAAGGTGTCCAATAATAAAATCCCTGTGTTCATTGATTCCATAGGCCTTGTTGACGGCTTTCTGAAGAATGGTCATACTGCGAGATAGGGTCCATAGGGTCGTCGCAATCGAAATTCCCAACCAGGATGTAGAAGGTTTAGTCAAAACAGATATCATAAATGCCGACACAGACGGATAAAGCCGATCTGGTACAAATTCCTCTACTACAGACAAAATAGCGTCGATATCAAATGGAAAATAAGGTAATAGATTGGCAAGAGTTAATAAAATCGGGAATATAGATATGAGCAGATAATAGGCCACCGCAACACTGGTCACATCGATATCCGCATTCCGATAAAATGAAAAGAAGGTCGAGCAGAATGTTTTCAAACCTTCAATAAATTTGGTTTTCTTCATTCCCTCTCCTTCTTTCTAGCTATATTAATAACTTCCCTCTTCACCTTGACTGGTCAAAATAACCGGGCCATCTTTTGTGATGACAAACTGGTGTTCATACTGACAAGACAAACCACCGTCAAGTGTTTTGTGAGCCCAGCCAGTCTTCATATCGGTGTCAATTTCCCAAGTACCAGTGTTTATCATTGGCTCGATAGTCAAAACCATGCCTTCACGCAAACGAAGTCCACGACCTTTTGTCCCGTAGTGGGGAACCATTGGCTCTTCGTGGAAGGTTGGTCCCACGCCGTGACCCACCAAGTCACGAACAACGCCATAGCCAAGACCCTCAGCATATTCTTGAATAGCAGCACCGATATCACCGATACGATTGCCAACAACTGCTTGCTCAATACCGCGGTACAAACATTCCTTGGTTACATCCATCAAGTTTTGCACTTCTTCAGAAACCTGACCGACTGCATAGGCCCAACAAGAGTCTGCACAACCACCACGATAGGTTTGAGTGATTTTCTTCATAGCCTTGACATCATTGAAATTTAGCTTAGAAACATCAATAACAGACTTGTCCAAGGGCTCACTAAGAACCATATCGACTTTCAGCAAATCACCTTCTTTAAGCTTGTAGTGACGTGGAAAGGCATGGGCTACTTCATCGTTTAGCCCGCAGCAAGTTGCATAAGGATAATCCATCAACTCACCATCAACACCAATTTGAAGGGGCAAGACATTTTTCTCCTTACAAGTTTTACGAACATATTCTTCCACTTCCCACATGTCAACGCCTGGTTTGATGATGTCGCGCAAACCAATATGAATACCTGCTAGCACATCGCCAGCTCGGTTCATGGCATCAATTTCACGTTGTGACTTAATAGTAATCATTCATTTTCTCCTACATTTCTAAACTGAAATCAGCCCTCTTCAAGCTAAATTTCAAGTATTTTCTCATTTTATGGCTATAGCGGTCACTTCCACGATACTGCTCCACTTGCACAAAACCTGTTTTTTGGGCAACCATCTGACTGGCCACATTTTCCTCATGTGTAATGATGGTTAATTCATTCAGACCGATTTCATAAAAGGTCAGAAAGACCAGGTTTTTCACCGCTTCCGTCATAAGCCCTTGATCCCAGTAGTCTTTTTTTAGGAAATAGCTGAGCTCCGCAGAAAGATGTCGTTCATCGATTTTTTCAAAACAAAGCGCACCAATCATCCGACCTGAAGCCTGATCAATCAAGGCCCAATTTCCCAAAGGTGACCGCATAAATTTTTCAACCATTGTCGCAAGAGCCAGGTTCTTATCTTTCAAGGCTGGAAAGATAAAAGGAAGATTTTCTGGATGGGCAACAATCTCATAGAAATCATCCCCATCTTCATAAGCAAATGGTCTCAAAAACAACCGCTCTGTTTCAAAGCAAGCAAACTTTGCCAGTCTTGTCCAAATTGTCATAGTGTACCCAAGGGGCTGAGAAATTCTCCCAGCCCCAGTTTTTTTTTTTCATTAACTAAGAATTGTATTTGAGAAACGACTTAGTCCTCAATCAGCTGAATATCAGCACCAAGCTCCGTCAATTTCTCAATAATGTTTGAATAGCCACGCAAAATAAACTCAATATTGGTAATTTCTGTGCGACCTTGGGCCATTAAACCAGCAATAACCATTGCTGCACCAGCTCGCAAATCTGTCGCCTTGACTGAGGCACCTGTCAATTGATTTGGACCTTCAAAAGCAATGTGATTACTTCTAGTAAAAATCTTGGCACCAAGATTTGCTAATTCTTGTACGTGTCCAACTCGCTTCTCATAAATCGTATCCGTAATCGTTCCACTACCTTCAGCTCTTAGCAATAAAGGTGTAATTGGTTGTTGCAAATCTGTCGCAAATCCTGGATATGGTGACGTTTTGATGCTGACTGCCTTCAATTTTTCTTGTTTTTCAACAAAGATACTGTCTTCAGAAACGGTCATGCGAACGCCCATTTCTTCCAACTTAGCGATAAAGCTTTCTATATGTTCATACAAAACATTATCAATACGGATACCATTACCAACTGCAGCCGCAAGCGCAATATAGGTTCCAGCTTCGATACGGTCTGGAATCACTTGGTGACGGGTTCCATGAAGGCTGTCTACTCCGTCAATAGTAATGATATCTGTACCTGCACCACGAATATGGGCACCCATATTATTTAGCAAGGTAGCAACGTCAATAATTTCAGGCTCACGCGCCGCATTTTCAATGACCGTACGACCTTCAGCTTTTACAGCTGCAAGAATCGTATTGATAGTTGCCCCAACACTGACAACATCCATAAAAATATGCGCTCCATGGATTCGCTGACCATTTGTTGATAAGCGCATATTCTCACCTTCATAGGTAGTTTCAGCACCCATGGCAGCAAATGCTTTCAAGTGCAAATCAATGGGACGTGGCCCCAAATCACAACCACCTGGCAATCCAACTACAGCCTGACCAAAACGGCCAAGAAGTGAGCCATAAAAATAGTATGAAGCCCGTAAGCTATTGATTTTACCAAAAGGCATTGGCATATCTTTCACGCCACGAGGGTCAATCTCAAGTGATTCACCATCGCGCTTAACAGTCGCACCCATTGTTTCCATGATATCAATCAAACTATCGACATCTGAAATTGCTGGAACCCCATCAAGAGTAACTATCCCATCTGCAAGAATGATGGCAGGAATCAAGGCTACTACAGAATTCTTCGCACCGCTAACTGTAACCGAGCCTTTTAACTCCTTTCCACCATTGATAACTATTTTTCTCATACTAACTATTCTCTTTCTCTTATTATCCCCATAAAAAGGCATACGTTTCATTCTACCACAAGAGGAGGTAAAAAGCTAGTTATTTGATAGGCAAAAAACAGGAGCATGTTTGTCTCCTGTTTTGAAAATATTCCTAGTTGATCTTTTGTAGTTCTGCTTGCAAAGCATCTACTTTATCCAAGCGTTCCCATGGCAAGTCAATATCTGTACGACCCATGTGACCATAGGCTGCCGTTTGCTTGTAAATCGGACGTTTGAGGTCCAACATTTGAATAATACCAGCTGGGCGCAAATCGAAAATCTGACGAACAGCTGCTTCCAATTCACTCTCTGCTACTGTACTTGTGCCAAAGGTGTCTATGCGAACTGAAACTGGATGAGCAACACCGATAGCATAGGCCAATTGAACTTCAGCCTTTTTAGCCAAGCCAGCTGCTACGATATTCTTGGCAATGTAACGTGCTGCATAAGATGCAGAACGGTCCACTTTTGTCGCATCCTTACCAGAGAAGGCACCGCCACCATGACGAGAATAACCACCATAGGTATCAACGATAATCTTACGACCTGTCAAACCAGAGTCCCCTTGAGGTCCGCCAATGACAAAGCGACCAGTTGGGTTGATAAAGTAGTTGGTTTGGTCATCCAGATAATGAGCTGGAATGATTTCCTTAATCACACGTTCAATGACATCCTGACGAATTTTCTCCTGGCTAACTTCTGGATCATGCTGGGTCGAAATAACGACTGTATCCACACGAACAGGTTGATTGTCTTCATCGTATTCAACTGTTACCTGTGACTTAGCATCTGGACGGAGATAAGCAATTTCACCAGATTTTCTCAACTCGGCCAAACGACGCACCAATTTGTGACTAAGTGAAATTGGCAAGGGCATTAGTTCAGGCGTTTCATCTACTGCAAAACCAAACATGAGCCCCTGGTCACCTGCACCAATCAAATCCAATGGATCTTGACTAGCATCTTGACGAGTTTCCAAGGCTTCATTGACACCTTGAGCAATATCTGGCGATTGTTCTACAAGTGACGGATGAACCCCAACCGACTCAGCTGAAAAACCATACTCACCTTTTGTATAGCCAATCTCCGCAATCGTATCACGTACCACACGGTTAATATCCACATAGGCAGTGGTTGAAATCTCTCCAAAGACATGAACACTACCTGTGTAAACAGCCGTCTCTGCCGCTACGTGCGCATCGGGATCCTCTGCTAAAATAGCATCCAAAATAGCATCTGAAATCTGGTCAGCAATCTTATCCGGATGTCCTTCCGATACTGACTCAGACGTAAACAACTTACGTTCTGACATAAAAATGTCCCCCTTAAAATAGAATATATGCTAGAAACCTAGCGGGTTACTAAGGTTACAAAGAACTAGTCGAAGACTAGTTCTTTGCGAAAGACACCTGTCTTAAGCAAAGGAAAATTTCCAGGTACCCAACGAGAAAGACAATACCAGACTGTATGAAATCAGCCTTATTTGAAGAAAATAGTGACTGAAGTGTAGTAAAGTTTTTACGCTTACTATTCAATATTACCAGTTTCTTTAATTGTGTTTCAAGTGTTTCTGCAAATATTAACTAGTCTATAAACTACCTTTTCGGGACTTAATAACGTCTCTAGTATAGCATAGATTGACCGACTATCCTAGCATTTTCTTAAAAATAAAGAGGGTTGTTCTATACAACCACTCTTCTACAAAATCATTAGATAAATTCGGCATCTGCAATTGCCTGTTTAACCACCTCTAGAGGCAAATGAACCAACTCACAGCCCTTTTCTTTATACAAGTACTGAGCATAGTCATCCATACGGTATTCATTGATATAGACAACCCGCTTACAACCAACCTGTAACAATTGCTTAGAGCAGTTGAGACATGGGAAATGGGTCACATAGGCAGTAAATCCGTGCGGAATACCCCTTTCTGCCCCTTGCAAGATGGCATTGACTTCCGCATGCAAGGTTCTAGCGCAATGACCATCAATCATAAGGCATTCCTGATCCAAACAATGCTCGGTACCTGAAACAGAGCCATTATAGCCCGTTGCCACAACCTTATTATCCTTAACCAAAACAGCACCAACCTTGGCCCGCTTACAAGTTGCCCGATTGGCAATCAAGAGGGCCTGAGCTGCAAAATACTCATCCCAGGCTAAACGATTTGTTGACATGATTACTCCTCTCCACTCAATCCACCATTCCATAAATTTCGGCTATGTCTTGGGCTGTGATAATTCCCACCAGATCTTCTGGCGAATGAATCTTTCCACCAGCTTGACGAGTAACCAAAACAGTTGTCCGTTTTCTTCCTTCAAAATGATTAATCAGCTGGTAAAGACTTGTATCAGTTGGTAAAATAAGCACCTGAATACTATCCTCCTCGCAAGCCAAGACATCAGCCAGACTGGCTTTTTCTAATTTTTCACGGATAGAGCCCGTTTCCTTGCTAGCCTTGGCCAACCAATTTGCCAATCCCTTATCTGATACCAAACCCTGATAGGATGTGCCTGAAAAGATAGGAAATTTGGAAACATGCTCACGTTCCACAATTTCCAAGGCCTGGGTCAACTTATCCCGACTATCAAAAAGAATAGGCTTGATTTTCTGGGTCTTTTGCAAATAGGTTTCAATGGTCATGGGTGCTTGGTACTGGGCAATGACCTTTTCCAAAACTGAAATCAACTCCTGTGAAGGTTGAGCCACTTCTTTCAAGCCTGTTCGTCTTTCATGGACCATAAGATTACGTAACTGCCGAGCTACATAGAGATTGTCCCAGTTGGCTTGGACAGGATTGACTGGGCTTAAGTCCTTGGCCTTGGCCAACATAGAACCAACGTCCGCATGTTCCCCATCCTCAACTTGACAGACCTTGCGCAAGACCTTGTCCAGGTCATTGAAGAGCTCTAAAAAACGGTTTTCATTCATCTTAGTCTACCATTGCTGATTTCAAATAAGTATCCACCATTCGCTCAGTCGCATGGACCGAATCCAAATGGGTCCGCTCGTAGGAATGGCTAGACTCGATTCCAGCACCAAGCAGGGCGTGCTTGACATCTGCACCTGCTCGCATAGCCGCTGAAGCATCCGAACCATAATATGGATAAATGTCTAATTTATATGGAATACCATCCCTATCCGCCAAGGCTACCAAGTGCTGACGGAGTTCGTAATGATACGGGCCTGAACCATCTTTGACACAGATAGAAACTGTGTACTCATCTGTCTGCTGGTCGTCGCCCATTGCCCCCATATCCACCGCCAGATACTCAACCACCTGAGCAGGAATGCTGGAGTTAGCACCGTAGCCAATCTCTTCATTATTGGAGAAATAGAAATGGGTGGTATAAGGCAAGGTCACTCCCTCTTCCTTATAGACCTTCAAAAGATGGAGCAAGATAGCAGCTGAAACCTTGTCGTCAAGGTGGCGACTCTTGATAAAACCTGTTTCTGTCACAATAGTCCTTGGATCAAAGGAGATAAAATCACCTACTTCAATGCCTAAGGCCCGTGTCTGATCGGCACTAGTCACTTTTTCGTCCAAACGAATTTCCATATTGGTCTGGTTCCGCTCGGCTGTGCTGGCATCTCGATAGACATGGACAGAGGTCTGATGCATCAAAATCGTACCAGTAAAGGTCTTGCCATTTTTTGCACAATGGATGAGGCAGTTTTCTCCCTCAATAGAAGGGTAGCCAAATCCTCCTACCAAATCCATTTTTAGTCGGCCGTCTGGCTTGACTGCACGGACTATGGCACCCAAAGTATCCAGATGAGCAGTCACCATGCGGTGTTCTTGGTCATTTTCTCCGAGAACTGTTACTAAAACACCACCCTTGGCAGTTTTGACAGCTTCATAGCCGAAACCCTCCACTTCTGCCTTGATGTAGTTCATAATGTCTGTCGTATAGCCCGTTGGCGACGGTGTATTGGTTAGTTTAACGATGTAATCAAGTGTCTTCATGAAAACCTCCTTATTTTAAACTATTATATCATGTTTTAGGACATTTTTTTGCTATAATGAAGACATGAAAACCTACCAGAAGATTTATTTACTGTTAAAAGAAAAAGAAGACTACATCAGCGGAGAGGATTTGGCACAGGAATTGGGTATTTCTCGGACTTCCATCTGGAAAGCCATTCGCCAGTTAGAAACACACGGACTGACCATTGAGGCAGCACGCAATCGTGGCTATAAATTGGCCGAGGGGGATTTGCTTCTACCAGACTTGATTGCCGAAGAACTCCAACTACCTGTCCATCTCAAAGCCGACAGTGATTCGACCCAATTGGATGCAAAACAAGGGATTGAAATAGGACACAATAGTCCAGCCCTCTACCTGGCTCCACATCAAAATAAGGCCAAGGGCCGCTTTGGGCGTCCATTTTATGCCTCCAAGTCAGGTGGTATCTATATGTCCCTCCGCCTTTCTCCAAATGTCCCCTTCCTGGAATTTAAACCCTACACCATTCTAGCTGCCGCTGCAGTTGTTAAGGCTATCCAGTCCCTCTGTGACCTGGATGTTCAAATCAAGTGGGTCAATGACATTTATCTAGGACAGAAAAAGGTAGCTGGCATTTTGACAGAAGCCATCTCTTCTATGGAAAACCAACGGGTGACCGATGTTATCATTGGAATTGGTATCAATGTTCATATCGATGATTTTCCAAAAGAGCTCCAGCAATCTGCAGGCAACCTCTTTGATGACCAGCCACCGTTTACCCGCAATCAGCTAATTACAGCCATCTGGAAAGCCTTTTTAGAAACTGATGAAAAAGAATTGATTGCCCTTTATAAAGAAAAATCACTTGTCGTGGGGCAACAAGTGAGCTTTGTAGAAAATCAGGTTGAATTCAGGGGAACGGCCATTGCCGTCACCGACACAGGCAATCTTGTCATCCAGCTAGATAACGGCAAGGCAAAAATCATCTCCAGTGGAGAAATCAGTCTTACTTCTTGGTCTTCTTCTCCACCAAACGAATAAAGCGGGTCACCTTGTAGGCAAAGTGGAGATTGCGAAAGGCGATAAAAGCAAAAATACCCGCAAGCAAAAAATCCTTGGAGAGTATAGAGATATTCATAAAGTAAACTGCAATAATTGTCGAAATAGACAAGAAAAGAAATTGTGACATTTTCATAGCTAAATTATACCAAAAAATCAGTCAACTGGCTGATTTTTTATATCCCTTCTTTCTATGTATGCTAGCTAAACAAGAAAACACCAACTCAGTCGGTGCTTTCTTAAGGAGATTATGAAAAATATTTAGGATTGATTATAGTATACCTTAGTCAATCATATTCCACCTCAGTCCTAAGACCGATATTGCTATCAATCATTTACTATCTCAACGGTGTCTGCTAGAAAGCCAAATTCTTCTGGAACAGGGCTCTCTTCTTTAACTCTTTCTTGTGTTTTTTGCCCCTTGGCCTTGGCTGAAAATTCAGCTCGTATGCTGACCCAATCTTCTTGAGCAATGGCCAAAATCTGTGGTGAAAAACCTGCGGCCTTGCTGAGAATGTTGCCAAACATAGTGTTGAGATTATCACGTTTCATGGTCTGTTCGGCATTGAGTGGAGATTCAAAAGCAAGGATGGCGTGGTTTTCATTGGCAGCTACTGGCTGGGAACCAACAAGCAAGGCACGATCTGCTCCTGACAAGCTCTCAATAATTTCACCCCAGGCATTTTGCAGGCGGGTCAAATTCTCACGCGCCTGAGCTGGATTTTCCATGGCTTCCTGCAAAATAGCATGAACCTTGCTGGTATCCAGTCGGTATTTTTTCGGAGCCTGTGGCTTGCGTGAAACTGGCTTGACAGCACTTGGCTGGCTAGAGAGTTGGCTTAATTGCTTCTGTAAGTCAGCCACTTGTTCTTGTAGTTTACTGATTTGGCTGACCAAATCCGCTGGCAGCTCTGCCATTGCCCCAGAAGACAAACCACTTTCAGCCAAACGAATAGTCATCATTTCAGCGTAAATCTTGGGTTGGGGACTGGACTTGATGTCCGCTAAGCCCTTGGTCACCAGCTCAATCATGGTAAATATGCGAGCCTGATCCAGTGCCAGATTTTCCGTAAAACCAGCCGTCAGATGGGTATCCTCACCGCCCGTCTGCACAATCAGCAAATCCCGCAGATAATGCAAGAGGTCCGTCGCAAAACGGCTCATGCTCTTACCCTGGTCAAACAAGGTCTGCAGATGACCCAGTGCCGACACACTATCCGCCTGGCGAAGGCTAGCTACATAGTCATCCAGAGCGCGTAGGCTAATGGAGCCCGTGATTTCTTCAGCAATTTCCAAGGTAACCGTCTGGTCGTGACTTAGACTGAGGGCCTGATCGAGAATAGACAGGGCATCCCGCATCCCACCTTCTGCCCGACGGGCAATGATGGTCAAAGCCTGATCGTCGAAAGACAGACCCTCCTGGCTCAAAATCTTAGCCAAATGGGCCTGAATATCCGTCACCTTGATAGACTTGAACTCGAAACGCTGCACCCTAGACAAAATGGTCGCAGGAATCTTGTGCAACTCCGTCGTGGCTAGGATAAAGACCACATTCTCAGTCGGCTCCTCCAAGGTCTTCAGGAGGGCATTAAAAGCCCCGGTTGACAGCATGTGGACCTCGTCAATGATATAAACCTTATAGGTCGCAAGACTTGGTGCGTAGGTCGATTTGTCCCGAATATCACGGATTTCATCAACACCATTGTTTGACGCAGCATCAATCTCAATCACATCTTCCAGACTACCCTCAGTTATGGCCTGACAGATATAGCAATCATTACAAGGCTCGCCAGCCACCTGATTGGGACAGTTCATGGCCTTGGCAAAGATTTTGGCCGCCGACGTCTTCCCCGTGCCACGCGGACCTGAAAAGAGATAGGCATGGCTGATTTTCCCCTGCTCAATGGCCTGCTTGAGGGTGGTCGCAACCACTTCCTGCCCCACCATCTCCCCAAAGGTCTGGCTCCGGTACTTCCGATATAAAGCTTGGTACATTACCCTTTTTCTCCAAACATCGCAAAATTCCAGTCCGTTTTCTCTACAAGGAGGGCAACGAACTCTTCTAGGTATTTTTGGTCAATGGCATCATAATCAGCTACCAGTCGGGAATCCAAGTCCAGAACGCCCAGCAACTGACCGTTCTTCACCATAGGCACCACAATTTCTGATAAGGCTGACGCATCGCAGGAAATGTAGTTGTCATGCAGACGAACATCGTCTACGATAATAGTCTGGCCTTTGGCAGCAGACTCACCGCAGACACCCTTTCCAAGTGAGATATGAACGCAGGAAACGCCACCTTGAAAAGGCCCCAAAATCAATTCCTGACCATCATACAAGTAAAAACCTGTAAAGACAGAATTTGGTAGAGCTTGATTGAGCAAAGCAGAAGCATTTGATAGATTGGCTAAAGCATTGGTTTCGCCCTCTAAAAGCGCCTCCAACTGAGCCAAAAGTAATTGGTAATTTGATTTTTTTTCTTCTTTATTCATAGGTACATTATAGCATAGAAAGACGGAGCATGACAGTAGGTACTGTTAGAAACCAGCAAAAAACGAGATCTTTCAATCTCGTTTATAGGGTTCTTAATTAAGATGACTTGCCTGAACGTCTTTTCACAACTAGACCTGCTAGTCCCAGTAAGCCCAGACCTATCATATGCAAGACAGAATGAGCGTCACCAGTAGCTGGTAGGGATTTAGCCTGTGACTGACTAGTTGATGCAGGTTTGACTTCTTCCTTTTGGCTTGAGCTAGCTGACGGATCCTGCTCCTTATCTCCCTGCTTGGTTGCTTGTTTGCCTTGTGCTGACTGTTCAGTTGGCTTCGCAGTTGGTATTTCAACTGGCTGCTCAACTGGTTGCTCGGTTGGGGTTTCAACTGGCTGCTCGACTTGCTTGTCTGTCGGTATTGTGTAATCTTTCAAGTAGTAGAAGGTGTATCTCTTGCTAAGGCTATTTTTAGCGTCTTCATACGTAACTGTTTGTCTTTCGTGAGCTACTCTTGATGTCCAACCTTCAAATGTGAGGGGTTCTAGGACAATACTTTCTCCAGGATTAAGGGTATACTCAATTTCTTTCAAGACATCAACCTTTTGACCAGGCTCAATTTGTTCCTCAGTATAGACAGCCTTAATCGTGATCGATTGATCTACTGGAACTGTCGGTATTACCTTTGATGCAGCAATGTTAGCCAATGCTTTTTCAAGTTTCTGAATAATTTCTTTATGGTAAGCGATTTGATGATCCCAGTATTCAGGAGTCCAACCTATAGCGTTGATAATATCTTGATCTGTCAAGACTAGACCTACTGATTTAGCAAATAAGGGTTGCTCCAATACTAATTCCGAATGGAGTACAGATAAATTACTGTCCGCAAATATTTTTTCTAAATCATTCGCTTCATACGTAATATCATCAACTCCTAGCTCTCTCTTATAAACTTCGAATGCTTTTAATATCGTAGTATGAAATTCATCAAATACTTTCTGATATTCCACACGTTGTTCAGGTCTAATTAAGGAGTCAATAGAAGGAGCTTTGTCATAGTATACCTTAACAGTCTTATTAGCAACTAGTCTGAAAGTACCACTTTTCCCATAGGTCCATGAGTCAAAACCCTCAGTCTTGCCTACTCTATAACCTGATATTACGGGAGCTTCAAATGTAACTTCAGTTCCTTCAACTCCACTCTGCTGAATGGTTTGGAGAACTTGACCATCTTGGTCTACTAATTGGATAGTATAGTTTACTGTATTAGTATCGGTAGAGTTGTTGCCATTCGTAGTATCTTCTGCAGAATCTAAAACATATATATAATTCCAATTGTTGTCAGTTGAATTGACTAAATCTTCGTAACGAACTATAGTACTCATCCCATCAACCAGACGGTATCCCGGGAATTGTTCTGCTCCAACGGATATTGATTCTCCTGGTTTTAGAGTGTATGTTGTGGTAGCTAACATTTTTAGGTTACTACCAGAATCATCCAGAGTTTCATAATGAGATACTGTAATTTGTTTTGCATTTTCTTCTTCAATTGGTTTATTCGGTACCTCTGGTTCTGGAGTTGGTTTTGGCTGCTCAGCCACTTCATTTTGTATATACACATATCTCAGAATACCATCACCACCATCCCATACAGGTGGGGCATAGGTGGTATGTGATAGTGTATATCCGTCGTAATTCGGAGCGGAAGATATAATCTCTTGCCCAGGTTGAAATTCCATATATCCACCATCACCATTTAGGCGGAATGAGCTACCGTCCGTATTCTCTGCAATATGCCATATCACAACTCCAATAAGTTGGTCAGAAGTATTTACATAGGTTTCTGCATAAACCTTGGTCAAACCAAAATCTGCCAATCCCACCGGCTCAACCAATCCTCCCAAAACAGTGACCGCTGCTAATCCAAGACCCAGCTTGGTCCACTTGGCAAGTTGTTTCTTGCTAGAACTTCTTTTGATTTTCATACGAAAAACCTCCATTTATATAAAACTTTTATGCCAAAAGGCACGCTTATCAGTATACTAAAAAAAAAAAGCACCTTGTCAAGAAATTATATGCTTAATATACAAACATTCGGTTCTTTCAT
This sequence comes from Streptococcus suis, assembly GCF_024509555.1. Lineage (GTDB taxonomy): Bacteria > Bacillota > Bacilli > Lactobacillales > Streptococcaceae > Streptococcus > Streptococcus suis_AD. The sequence continues at coordinate 15,671 of NZ_JAMWEL010000019.1, read as the reverse complement.
GGTTTTTAGGCAATTTTTCATATTTTCAGAAAAAGAAAAAGGCCTTCGCCTATTTCCACATCCAATAGATAATAAGGGCATCGATCAAGACACCGATTGCCCAAGCTAATTGAAAATACTTTTTCTGAGTTTTGTGACGGAAATGGGTTCCACCCGCCCAGGCACCTAGGCCACCGCCCAAGTAAGACATCATTAATAAAGTCTTTTCAGAAATTCGATAGGCATCCTTTCTGGCTTTCCCTTTATCCAGACCATAGGTCAGAAACACGATTAGATTCCAGACCATCAAGACCATACTCACCATTTGTTTAAGCGACATCATCTTCTCCTCCATTCATATTTCACTTACTCTATCATAAAATAGTACATAACTCAAGAAAAAACGGCTCGGAAACCGAACCGTTTAGATACTAGCAACAATCTCCCGTAACCAGTTCAATTGCGCTCGATTGCGCTCGATTGCTCGAGTTAAAATCAGATAGTGTCCATAATTATCCTGGATACTTTCCTTGGTAGAAAAAAGTTCTATTTTTCTATTTTCCAGATGTTTCAAATGTTTTGAAACCAAATCAATCTGACCTTCTAATAAACCGGGAATTCGAGGATCTTTTTTATCACGGATAAAGAACATTTTGATTGAAAAAAGATCTTTCTGTTGAGGTGTTTCATCATTGGGAATAGATAACCAATCATCTAAAATTTGTCGTCCCGTATCAGTCATGGCGTACTGCTTCTCTTTTTCATTACCAGGTACTGCATGACAGGTAATCAATTCCTCTTTGGTCATCCGTTTTAACTCTGGATAGACTTGACTATGGGCTACTTGCCAAAATTCCCCTAAATCACGTTGGACATAGTCGGTAATCTGTTTCCCAGTTACCATCTGGCCACTAGCACCCATAATTCCTAAAATAATATGAGGTAATATTCTTTGCTTAGGCATCTTAACCACGCTCTCTTAATATACTCTCCACCTTGGTGTTAATCAAGTCAATCGCAACCACATTGGTAACTCCTTCTGGAATAACAATATCAGCGTAACGCTTGGTCGGCTCGATAAACTGATGATACATGGGTTTCACCACCGAGGTGTACTGTTCGATGATACTATCTAAGCTACGACCACGTTCTTCCATATCTCTTTTTATCCGACGAATAATTCGGATATCATCATCCGTATCTACAAATATTTTAATATCCATTAAATCCCGTAGACGTCTATCTTCTAATACTAAGATACCCTCTACAATAAATACATCCTGCGGTTCTTGATGATAGGTCTTATCCGAACGTGTGTGCTGAGTGTAATCATAAATTGGAATATCCACTGAACGACCTGCCAATAATTCACTGAGGTGGTAAATCATCAAATCAGTATCAAATGCAAGTGGATGGTCATAATTGGTCAGTATCCGTTCTTCAAAGGTGAGGTGGGACTGATTCTTATAGTAGGAATCATGTTCAATCATCGATATGCGTGAATTTGGGAAATTATCCAAAATGGCACGAGACACACTCGTCTTACCTCCCCCAGAGCCACCGGTTACGCCAATAATAATGGGTTTCTGAGTCATCATCATCTCCTTCTATTTTCAATACTATTTTACCACGAAACATGGTATAATGGAAAGGATAACACATAAAGAAATGAGAATTTATGCTTAAATTTGGTATTATTGGTACCTCTGACATCAGTCACAAGTTCATTTCCTCTGCTCATTTTAGTAAATATCTTCAATTATCAGCGATATTTTCAAGAAAACTGGAAACCGCTATGTCATTTTCAACAAATTACGAAAATGTAATTTTATACACTGAATGGATAAAATTCCTTTCTGCACCGATTGACTTAGTCTATATTGCCAGCCCAAATGCCTTGCATTTTGAACAAGCTAAAGCAGTCCTTTCTGCCGGTAAACACGTTATTATTGAAAAGCCTATAGTGTCCACACCTCAAGAATTGGCCCAGCTTCGTCAGATTGCCAAGGAAAATGGCGTCTTTCTATTTGAAGCCGCTCGCAATTACCACGAGGAAGCTATCGCTATCATAAAGGACTTCTTGAAAGATAGAACTATTTTGGGCGCCAACTTCTCCTATGCCAAATACTCTTCCAAAATGCCTGACCTCTTGGCAGGACAGACCCCAAATATCTTTTCAACTGATTTTTCAGGCGGAGCCTTGATGGATCTGGGTGTCTATACCCTCTATACTGCCATTGGCCTCTTAGGTAAGCCAACTACAGCCCGATATACTGCTAAACAGCTCCCATCCTCCATTGATTTGAATGGTACTGGGCAACTGATTTATGATGATTTTCTAGTAAGCATTCAGGCTGGAAAGAATATCACTAGCAATCTACCGAGTGAAATTTATACCAGTGAAGGAACCCTCACCCTCAATGCTTGCCAACATATCAGCTCTGCAATTTTTACCAAACATGACGGTAGCCAAGTAGTTCTACCTATCCAAGCTCAGGAAGATCCTATGCTGGAAGAGGTACAAGCCATTGCACAGGTCATTCTGCGAAACAATCATGAGCTGGCAGAAAAATGGCTGGATATGGCTGAGGCCGTCCATCGAACTCTTTACACCATGCGTCAAGACGCAGGAATAATTTTTAAGGCGGATACCCATGAAAACTAATTTCCCAACTAGCTGGACTGACCAGTTGACTCAACTTGGCTTTGAGGATTTTACATCCATTCAAGTCCAAGCCTTCCAGCCAATCAGAACTGGCAAATCTCTATTGGCAATCAGCCCAACTGGTACGGGTAAGACCCTTGCCTACCTCTGGCCCAGCCTACTGGCACTGACACCAAAAAAATCTCAACAATTGCTGATCCTGGCTCCCAATACAGAATTGGCTGGTCAAATCTTTGATGTCTGCAAAACCTGGTTAGATACCATTGGTCTTAACGCCCAACTCTTTCTATCTGGCTCTAGTCAGAAGCGTCAAATTGAGCGACTAAAAAAAGGACCCGAAATCCTAATTGGGACTCCCGGTCGTATTTTCGAGCTCATTAAATTGAAAAAAATCAAGATGATGAATGTTAACACTATCATTTTGGATGAATTTGACCAACTCTTCTCTGATTCTCAATATCATTTTGTGGAAAAGATTATCGGCTATGTGCCACGTGACCACCAGTTGATTTACATGAGCGCAACAGCTAAGTTTGACCGCAAAAAGATTGCTCAAGATATTGAAAGTATCGACTTATCTGAACAGAAATTGGACAATATCCAGCATTGCTATATGATGGTAGACAAGCGCGACCGTTTGGAAACCCTACGTAAGTTTGCCAATATTCCAGATTTTCGTGCCCTTACTTTCTTCAATAGCCTGTCAGACCTTGGCGCCAGTGAAGATAAGTTGCTCTACAACGGTGTCAATGCCGTTTCCCTGGCCTCTGATGTTAATGTTAAATTCCGTAAGGTCATTATCGAGCGTTTTAAAAACCATGAACTCAATCTCTTGCTAGCTACAGATTTGGTCGCGCGTGGGATTGATATTGATAATTTGGAATGTGTCCTTAACTTTGAAGTACCTTTTGATCAGGAAGCCTACACCCACAGGGCTGGACGAACTGGTCGCATGGGCAAGGACGGACTGGTCATTACCCTGGTTTCTAGCCCAAGTGAAGTCAAACAGTTGAAAAAATATGCCCAAGTCCAAGAAGTCATCTTAAAAAATCAGGAATTATATAGAATATAAGAAAAAGTCTTAAAACTACCAATCCTATGATAGTTTTAAGACTTTTATTTTGATACTCAATTAAAAATCAAGCTTAGGTAGATAGAATTTCAAGCTACACTCTAATTAGGTGTTATTCTCAAATCCTACTCTGAATCTGACACACATCTAAGTAATCAAAATAAACTACCTAACCATAGTTATAGCCAATAGAAGCATGAGGACATATATGACTGAAAAAAGTACAAAGCTCTTTACTGCCTCGATAAAGGTTTCCCGTTTGACTTGCTTTTTCAAAAATGTTTCTAGACTCTTATAAGCAGGCCAAACACCGATTAAACCGATCAGTGCCCAGATTGGTAAGAATCCAGTCAGACAGTAGATTATCCACAGCAACCATGGTACGCTTGCTAAGACAAAATACAATTTAAGAGCATTTTTCTTGCCAATATAGTAAACCAGAGTATAACGATGGTTGCGAATATCTTCTTCTAAATCACAGGTATTGTTGGCCAACATGATATTGGCAATCAAGGTTACCAGAGGAATGGACATAAAAATAATGTCTATTATTTTTGTCCAAGAAAATTGCAAGGTCATCCACTGACCATTCAATTGACTGATCATTAGTCCTGACGGGTCTTGGATAAAAACCGCTAGAAAAAAAATCCCAAATCCCATGGTTACTCCAGAGAAAACTTCACCCAGCGGCATTCTCGAAAGTGGAATAGGGCCAAAGGTGTAAAAGATACCAATGAGAAAACAGAGAGCCCCCATTGGTAATAGGAGCCAGCTGGTCCGCCAAACAAGCACTAATGAAATAATCACTGAAAAAATGAGTAAGGCAAAGACGATTCCAATCATCTGCTGAAAATCAAGTGAAAACTTCCCAATCACATTGCTTTCTTGACGATAGGTTTCATCCTTGGCCTTGTGGTAATCCATGCTATTGTTAATGGCAGTTGTACACATGTCGAAGCTGAGTACGGCGAGAACGAACAAAAGTGTATTGAGCCAATTGAATGCTTGATAGCGATACAGACTCCATAAAATCCCCAGGGTCATCGGAAAAATACTGGCTACCTTGGTCTTCATTTCAACAAATTCTAAAAATACAGTCAAACTGAGCCCTTTAGTTGATTTATTCATTGACAAGATGATACTCCTCATTCGTTAATTCAAAGCTTTCTTTCAATCCTTCACTCAGATGAACGCCCTGCTCCTTATCGATGAAAACAGCTTCTACACCGTCAATCTGATTGATAAAGTCAAGACCTTTTTCCACACCTAGTAAGAAGAGAGTTGTGGATAAGGCATCTCCCTGAACAGAAGTTTTGGAAAAGACTGTCACACCTGAAATATCGTTTTCCACAGGATATCCCGTTTTAGGATCCAGTATGTGGTGGTATTTGACACCATCGACTTCCAAAAAGCGTTCGTAAATCCCTGAAGTAACGATTGAATCATGTGTCCCAGGAACAGAACCAACCGTTGCTCCACGCACTTGGTCTGGGTCCTGAACTCCCACATTCCAACCATTTTGCGTCGTAGGCGAATCCCCCATTACCACTACATTCCCGCCTAGATTAATGATGGCTGTCGTAATCCCTTTGCTGGCAAACAATTCTCTAACCTTATCTGCAATGTAACCTTTGGAAATGGCTCCTAATTCTAAGGTCATTCCTTCTTTGATAAAGACAGTCTTCTTCTCTTTATCTAAAGCAATGTCTTTATAATTGATAAATGGCAGAGCAGCTTTGATTTCTTCATCACTCGGCTTACGTGCATCCTCATCTCCAATTTTCCACAGATTGCTCACAGCTCCAATGGAAATGTCAAATAGCCCCTGACTTTCTTTACTCATATCAATAGCGTTTTCAATCACTTCAAAAGTACGTTCATCTACCTTGACAGTTTCTTTTCCTGCTGCCTGATTGATACGGTAGACATCTGCCCCTTCTAAGTTTGTGGATAGCAGACTTTCCATCTCCTTGATATAGGAAATAGCTTCATCCATCGCTTCTTCTTGATTTTCATGATAAATGCTCAATTGCACTACTGTGTGAAGTAAGCTTTCACTACGAGTCAAGGGATTTTTAATAACTGGTAGTCCTGATGATTGGTGTTTTCCACAGGCTACTAACAATACTGAGATCATAACTAACCCTAGTAAGCGAATCAAATTTTTCAATCGTTTTTCCTCTTAAAATTATTTCGTTTCATTTAGTACTTTCAAAAGTTGGAAATAAGTCAACTTGTCAAAAAGAGTCCTTCCCACTTCAGCACACACCAAAGTAATCTAAGATTAACTAAATGGCTATATAAACAAGAAGACACAGTTGCGACTTGATGCTCCTGTGTCTTATCAGTATTGACTAAATTAGTCAAGAGTTACAGTTTCTGTATTTCCTTCGGCAGCTGCAGCAAGAAGGGCTTCTGTGCTCTTCTTGAAATCATTTGTAGTCTGTGTTGCACCTGAAACAACTTCAACAGCTGAAAGATCTTGTTCTTTTACCAAAGCAGCATTTAATTGTTCAATTGCTTCACCAGCAGAAACTCCTGCTTTGTCCTTCATGTTTTTGTTGTATTCTTCGTTCGTAGACTTCAAGCTACCATCTTCCGCTTCGTAATCAAATTTAGACTCGCTAATTTTACCATCTTTAACTGTCAAAGTGTGAACGATTTTATAGCCGTAATCGTCCTTACCTGACTCAGCTTTGTAAGTACCATCTTTCAAGGTAGCCGTTGCTGCAGAAGAAGACGACGTTGAAGCCGATTCTTGTTTAGAACCGCAAGCAGCAAGTGCAAAGACCGCACCAAGAACGACCAAACTTTTCAAGACAACTTTAGTTGTTTTCATAACAATACTCCTTTGTAAAGTAAATAGTTTTTCTATTTATAATGATATACCTAATTAAAGAAAAAGTCTAGATATTTTTTTAAAAATAATGACTAAAAACCGTTTCGACAAGACTCTCCAATGATTGGAGAGAAAATCGATTCAGTCTGTCTAAATGACTTCTCATTTTATTTAAATAAGCCACGATCAATCCTTCCGTTTTGGCAATGGCATTCGTTGCAAATAGCTTATCTATAATCACATCTAATCCCTCTTGACTAGGGGTTTGAATGTAGTTCTGTAAGCGCTGACGAATAGAACGATCCTCACTCATCGCAAACAAAAGTGGTGCTGTATAAATTCCATTTTGAATATCTTGCAATCTGGGCTTACCCGACTTTTCAACATCTAAGCGGTAGTCAATCAAATCATCTCGGATTTGAAAAGCCATACCCAGAGCTTGACCAGCACGAAAGGCTAAATGACTGTCCTTCTTAGATTGCCCTGGGATAAAGCTGCCCAGCTGACATGCTAAACCGAATAAAAAGGCTGTTTTCCCTTGAATTTGCTTGAGATAGGCTTTCATCGTCATTTGGGTATCAAATTGATTGACCAACTGTGACAACTCTCCACGAAGAATAATTTCCAGGAGCTTATCATTGCCCAAATCCAAGTCATTCTCCGTCAACTCCTGCAATCGAAGTCCTTTCCCAAGCAAGCGTCCTGAGTAAGCCAGAAGATAGTCTCCCGTATAAATAGCGATTCGGTTTGAAAATTGTTGATGGGCTGCTTCAACACCCCGTCTCTTATCTGCACCATCAATCACATCATCATGAATGAGAGTTGCTAGATGCAAAACCTCTAAATGGGCGGCAAAATACAGTTTTGATTTACTAATCTGTCCTTCCGTCATTTGTGCAAAGAGCAGACAGAGGCCGGCACGTAGGTATTTTCCAGGTGCCTCTACATATTCAACAATCTTTGAAGTCACTGCTGGATGTAGGACCATCATTTCAGATAGAATAATGGACTTAACCTCCTCAAGCCCCTGTTTCACTTCAGGATGAGCATTCCAAATTTGATGTACCACTAATGTTTTAAATTTCCTTTATTTTTTATCCTTTAAACTGTAAATATGCTTGGGCTTCCCATAAATCTTTTGATCCAGGAATCGACCCAACCAAGGCATGATCCAGTAGTCTAGACCGAAGGCTCTACCCGCACCATTCATCAATGAAATTGCCGCTGGGATAAACCAAATATTGACCCAATAGAACATACCTGACAAGCTAAACATAACGACCAATGCAACAGTTGCTGCAGATACAATCCACACAAATGCGCCAGCAATCAAGGCAAGACCAATACCAATTTCAGCAAGAGTCATGAATTTCTGCATAAAGAGAGCCACTTCTTGGTTTGGCATCATAAATTCCATGATTGATGCGAACCAGTCAGGCATTTGATCAAGGACTGCCATCGGAGCTTCACCATAAGCATAACTCAAACCAAAGATTGGTTCGGCTGCTTCTGCCGTAGCAGTTGCCGCTTGTGAGGCACTTGAAACCGCCTCAGCAGCAGATGCACCAGATACTGGATCAGCTAACCAAGGGAATGGGAAGACAACTTGATCCCCAAACCATGATGTTGTTCCAAATAAACCAAAGGCTTTCTTAATCCCTTCGTAAAGCCATACGGAACCATAGAGAACACGCATTGGCACAGACCAGAGAAGATTTCCTTTGCCTGAAGTATGACCTCCAAAGATATTTCGCTTATTCTTAATATCGAAGAATTCATGGCGAACATAGGAGCCCATATAGAAGAAACTGCGGATGGTAAAGAAATAAAGCAAGTTGACCATGTGTTTGACAGCCATGGCCAAAAAACCAGACATATGGTATTTTTCCATCAAGAAGGCAACACCATAACGCGAACCGATAGAGACCATGAAGCCATCGTATTTGCCTTTGTAGCGGTGTTTTTCGCCACCCTTGATGGCTGCAATAATATTGCTTGCTGCCGTATGGCCTGTTTGCTCAGCTGCTTGAACAATTTGTGGAGTTGGTTTTCCTTCTGATTCTTCAAAGTAGACCAAGTCACCTGCTACATAGACATTTTCCTTGCCTCTCGCTTCCATGAACTCATTGGCTACCAGACGTCCAGCACGCGCTTTTTCAATACCAAATTCACTTGCATCAGAATTTGCTTGAACACCTGCCGTCCAAATTGACGTGTAGGTTGGAATTTGACGGCCTGATGAAAGTGTCAAGCTATCTTCTTGAACACTCGCAACTCCATCGCCAAGTACTAATTCAACGCCTTTTTTCTCAAGGTATTTGCGCGCCTTGACTTGCTCTTTTTCAGTAACCATCGCCAAGATGTTTGGAGTTGCTTCCACGACCTTGAGGGAGAATTCTTTTGGATCCAACTTGAACTCACGTGCCAAAATTGGTACCCAATCAATCAACTCACCGATCATTTCAATACCTGTGAAACCAGCACCGATAACAGTAAAGGTCAGAAGGGCACGACGTTTGGCTTCATCATGCTCACGCATGGCACGATAGCATGCATCAATCATGTGATCATGCAAACGTTCGGCTGCCTCGATAGACCAAAGGGTAAAACCATGTTCCTTCACACCTTTGACACCAAAGTCGTTGGCTTCACCTCCCATTGCAAGGAGCAGGTAATCAAAATCCAGGGTTTGGTGCTCTGCTAAGACTTGTTTCTTATCATAATCAATCTCTACGACCTTATCCGTTACCAACTGGACCTTAGGATATTTTTTAAAGATGCGTTGAAGGTCATACTTAATCGCATTTGCTTCCACACGTCCCGCTGCTACTTCGTGTAACTCTGTCATATAGGTGTGGAAGGAATTTTTATCAATTAAGGTAACAGTTACATCTTCGTTTTTCTTAAAAGTTTTTCCTAATAGTCGTGCCGCAGCAATCCCTGCATAGCCTGCGCCGACAATCACAATATTTTTCGTCACAATTTTACCTCCTTGTGAAATTAAAAACAAAAGATATAGTTCTATTATACTCCTTTAACTTCTAGTTGACAAGTTTGTTTTCAATAATTAGTAATATTCACCAGACAAAACTTGCCAGAGTGAATAAAAACAAGTATGATAGTAAAATAGATATTCACCTAGAAAGAGTTTTCTATTACAGTTCCATGAATTCCAAACGACAAACCCTTAATTTTATTACCATGTTAGCTGCTCAAGCAGTGGTTATTTCCTTAATTGAGCGAATGATTACGCCACCCTTCGCCTTTGCTCCAGGTGCCAAGCTAGGGCTGGGAAATTTGATTAGCCTGATTGCTATTTTTACCCTCCCTACTAAAGATAGTTTAAAGGTTGTCGCTCTACGCTTACTCATCTCAACCTTTCTGGGAGGCACCTTTTCCACATTTCTCTATGGATTTGCTGGAACAACACTGAGTTACGTAGGAATGCTCTCAGCTAAACAACTCGGCCCAAAGCGTGTTAGTCCTATTGGAATTTCTATTCTGGGTGGGATGCTGCACAATCTCGGTCAGCTACTAGTTTTTGCGACCATTGCCCGTTCTTTCTATGTACTGAACTACTTGCCAATCCTCTCGTTTACAGGAATCTTATCAGGGTTACTAGTCGGACTGGCAGCAACCTATCTACTTGAAAAAGTCGGGCCATTACGTCACTACCATCAGCAAGTTTTAGCCCAATGGAAGTAAGTCTAGCTAAATATGCTTAGCTAGTTTTTTTCTTGCTAAATTTCTGAGTTTGTTACTTACTTTTTCCTCCTTTTGTGTTACAATATCTTCATCTTATTATTTTATGAAAAGGGCAAATTATGATACCATTTAGGATTGCACTTTCTCCAGGTCAACGTATTATTATCAGCTTTCTATTGGTAATATTGATCGGGTCACTATTATTGAGCTTACCTATTTCACAAGCTAGTAAATCAACTGCTCATTACTGGGACCATCTCTTCACCACGGTCTCCATGGTTTGTGTGACGGGACTATTTACCAAAGCTGTGGCAGAAACCTATTCCGTTTTTGGTCAAATCATTTGCATGCTCTTGATTCAAGTTGGTGGACTGAGTTTGATCGGCTTTATCGGTCTCTTTGCACTTCGTGGGGGAAGAAGGATCAACTTTATGAGTATGGCAACCCTTCAAGAAGCCCTGAACCGCTCGGATACTAAACATTTTAGAAGCTTCATTAAGTCGGCTTTTGCCTTCACTCTGGCTCTTGAGGCACTTGGCGCCCTATTACTTTCTTTCCATTTTATCCCAGAATTTGGTTTTGCAAGAGGACTTTTTACGTCAATTTTTCTAGCTGTTTCAGCATTTTGTAACGCAGGATTTGATAATTTCGGTGCAACAAGTATCGTCCAATACGCTGATCATCCTCTAATTAATCTAACCTTAGCCAGTCTTATCATTATGGGAGGATTAGGATTTTCAGTTTGGTTTGACCTTCAAACCCAAATTGGTCAAAAAGGACACCTGAGAAGACTGGGGTTTCACTCAAAAGTCGTATTAGGTTTGACTGCTAGTATTTTAGCAATCGGTACTCTATTAACGCTCATTTCTGAATGGAATAATCCTTCAACCATCGGAAACCTATCTTTTGGAAATAAATTACTGGTTAGCTTTTTCCAAACAGTTACCATGCGAACTGCTGGATTTGCAAGTATTGATTATACAAGAGCTCAACCTATTACCTTATTGATTTATATTTTCCAAATGATGCTAGGTGGAGCCCCAGGTGGAACCGCGGGTGGGATCAAAATTACAGCCTTCATCACCTTATTCTTATATGCACGAAGCGAAATCCTTGGGTTGCCACATACCAATTTTATGGGGAGAACCATTGACAACTTAACCATTCGAAAGGCATTCGCAACTTTCTCTGTATTTCTTTTAATGTTTTTATTCGGTCTTTTCGCATTAGCTCTAACAGACCATAAACAACCACTTTTGTTCCTCATTTTTGAAGTCATGTCTGCCTTGGCTACTGTTGGCGTAACCGCAAACCTGACCCCAAACCTTACAATGGCTGGTCAAGCTATCATTATGGCACTCATGTTTTTTGGTCGAATTGGACCTCTATCTATCCTTGCCAGTTTATCTGTTCGTAAGCTTTCAAAAACAGAAAGCCTTCAATATGCCAAATCTTCCATGCTTGTTTAAGAAGGAGAAATTATGTCAAACTACACTATTGGAATCCTAGGATTAGGAGTATTCGGAACAACCATCGCAAAAACCCTGCACCAGTATGATTGTAATATTATTGCAATTGATAATCACGAACAACAAATTAACCACCTTGAACCAATTTTGACTCGTGGTATTGTCGGAGATATTACCGATCGCACACTCCTAAGGGCTGCGGGCATCGAAAACTGTGATGCCGTTGTTGTTGCAACCGGTGAAAATTTAGAATCCAGTGTCCTTGCGGTCATGCATAGTAAGGTACTGGGAGTACCTTTAGTTGTTGCTAAAGTTAAAGGAACAACTGCAAAAGAAGTTTTGCTCCGCGTAGGCGCAGATAAGGTCATCTCTCCTGAACGTGAGACGGGCATTTCACTTGCCAAACAACTACTTCACAGAGATACGACAAGCTTGTTTGAGCTCGAAGGGAATGTTTCCATTGTTGAATTCCATCCACCTGCAAAATGGATTGGTAAAACACTTGGAGAGTTAAAATTACGTCAAAACTACAAACTCAACATTATCGGTTATAGAAGCGGTGAAAATCAGGAATTGAACATTCATCTGACACCTGACTACGAATTTAAGCATGACCAACTTATTCTAGCAGTAACAGACCACAACACCGTAGACCACTTTGAAGAATTAACTAATTAATCCAAAAAGCCTGTCAGAAGTCTTACCAACATTTGGCAGGCTTCTAGTCTGTTTCCAAGGAGAGAGTATGAACGACTTAACGAAAGGAAGACCAATATGGGTTATCCTACAATTTGCCATCCCCTTGCTAATTGGTTCTTTTTTCCAATTAGCCTATAACTTTGCGGACTCTATGATTGTGGGTCATACCTTGGGAAAAGATGCCTTTGCCAGTGTCGGCTCAACTGCCAGCCTGATTTTTCTGATTATTGGTTTTGCTCAAGGAGTGACCAATGGTCTGACCATCATTTCTGCCCAACGTTTTGGAGCCGGTGACTTTGCGGGTTTAAAACAATCCTTTGTTCATGGATTGTTTTACGCCAGCCTAATCAGTCTTGTGCTGACTATCCTATCCTTAGTTTTTTTGAAACCAATATTAATCTTAATGCAAACACCGGATAGTATCATCGACCATTCGCATGCCTTTCTGACAGCCATGTTCGGAGGACTTACCTTTACTATTTTTTATAATTTCCTCTCTTCAGCCTTACGAAGTTTAGGGGATTCTAAGACACCTCTGATTGCCCTAATCATCGCTTGTTTTATCAATATCGGCCTAGACTTTTTCTTCATTCTAGTCATGAAATGGGGTGTTTTCGGAGCTGGTTTTGCAACCATTACAGCTCAAGCCTGTTCTGTCCTCTTTTTGATTTTTTACATCGTTCGCAAGGTTCCCCAATACCATATCAAGCTTGCTGATTTAAAATTAGACAAAGACAATCTCAAGAAACACGCACAACTAGCTTTTCCCATGGGCTTTCAAGCCAGTATTATCGCTATCGGAGCCATGACTTTACAATTCATGGTCAACCAACTGGGAACGGACGCTATTGCTGCCCAAGCCATTGCCCTCCGTACTGACCAGCTAGCTATGCTACCCATGGTCAATCTGGGTCTTGCAGTCGCAACTTTTACAGCTCAAAACTACGGTGCTAAGCTCTACGACCGCATTCGAGAAGGTGTTCGGCATTCCCTCGTCATCAATATCATCTGGGCTATTGTTTTTGCACTTATTCTCATTCTAGCCAATCGATTCTTTTCTAGCCTTTTTCTTCCAAATGCCAGTCAAACAGTGCTGGACTTGGCTCTTGTTTACTACATCATTAACGGGTCGTGTTACTGGATCGTTGCTTCCCTCTTTATTCTTCGTAGCTTTATTCAGGGACTTGGCAAGGGCTTTATCCCAACACTAGCAGGATTTGGAGAATTGATTTTCCGAGCAGCAGTCGCCATCATCGGCATGCAGTATTTCGGTTTTTATGGAACCGCCGCCGCTAACCCCGCCGCCTGGATTGGAAGCATCATCGTCCTGATTCCAAGTTCCATCATCTTCATGAAAAAATTAAAAGCTGAACAAACTATTTAGAAAAGAAAACGCATGAAACTCTCATGCGTTTTTAAAATAATATTTTCGTAAGAATTGGATATGAAGGACATTCCAAAGCATAGCATAGCTGATCGCCACTACAAAAGCTAAGCCATATTGCCAATTAAATTCCAACACAAGGCTAATAAAAAAGAATATTCCCAGAAGGACCAATAATAAACTACTTGCCTTTTTCTTATCCCTCTTAAAATAAGCCGACAAGGCTTTGTCAGGACAAGCTTTAACTTCCTTGAACTGTTTGAAACTAGCACCAAGACTTGCTCCTGCCGCTCCTATAATTGCACCAAAATAATAGTGCGGAAGGACATAGACCGACAAATAAGCAATTGCAACATAGGCAAGTACCAACAAGGTGTACATCAATTTTTTCACGACCAAGCCCTCCTGAGCCTATTTATCTATATCTATTTTATCATTTACAAACTAAGAAAACAAGTAAATACATGTTCACAAAAGTACAAAAAGTCCCATATGGCCTATAATGAAAAGCAACCAAACTCACATTAAAAAGACTCATATGGAACAACCCCATCATACCACAGAACTAATCGGAATCAAAGATATAGACATCAAAAATATCTTCGTTTTGAAACATCAACCCCATCTAGAAATCCAAGAAAAGCTAGACAACGACAGTCCTCATTGCCAAGGTAAGTGTATCAAGTACGACTTTCAAAAGTCGTCAAAGATTCCGATTTTGGATTATCAAGGCTTTACGCCCCTCCTCCTGCTTAAGAAACGGCAGTTTCAATGCAAATCTTGCCAAAAAGTGACTATATCTGAGACATCACTTGTCAAGAAAAACTGTCAGATTTCACAACCTATTTGGGAGAAAGTCGCACAACTCCATACAGAAAACATGACCAATATAGCCATCGCTAGGATGACTACATATCTCCGTGTCGGTCGTCCAGAAGAAACTTACTCAGTTTCAATTTGAGCATAATTTTACGAGATTACCAAAGGTCTTGAGCTGGGATGAATTTAGTTGGAACAAGGGAAAACACGCCTTTATTGCTCAAGTAGAATTGATATTATGAAGACTTTCGATACGCGCTCCCTAACTTATCGAACCATGAAAAACCACTGGTGTATTCTCCAGTAATATTATAGCGAGTTGTTTCTGAATCGCTTCTTGGCTCTATAAGACTGTAGTGGGTAAATCCACTGTAGAGATTCTAGAGCCTTTTTGAGTGTAGAAAAAACTCCCATATGGCCTATAATGAAAAGCAACCAAACTCACATTAAAAAGACTCATATGGAACAACCCCATCATACCACAGAACTAATCGGAATCAAAGATATAGACATCAAAAATATCTTCGTTTTGAAACATCTGACCCATCTGGAAATTCGGGAAAAGCTAGATTACGACAGTCCTCGTTGTCCTCATTGTCAAGGAAAATGTATCAAGTACGATTTTCAAAAGTCATCAAAAATCCCTATCTTAAAAAACGCCGGTTTCAGTGCAAATCTTGCAAAAAAGTGACCGTAGCTGAGACAGCTCTAGTCAAGAAGAACTCCTATCCTACTCATGGTTTCAGGAAGATGAAAATTTTAAAAAACGGATTTTGATTGCTTTGAACAGTAAAAAGGGCTGGGGAGAGCCCTTTTCAGCTTATCCCTAAAAACAAGAAAGAGAGAACGAATTTCGTCCTCTCTAGATGTTAGCTTTTCATCTACCCACTACAGTTGATAAAAATCCTGATATATCGGGAAGACAGGATTCGAACCTGCGACACCTTGGTCCCAAACCAAGTACTCTACCAAGCTGAGCTACTTCCCGTTATTACTTAAAAATAAACCTCCCCTAATGTCTTCATTAAGCGAGTAATGCA
>NZ_JAMWEL010000018.1 GCF_024509555.1 Streptococcus suis | reverse complement strand
GCGGCGAGATTGGGGAATAGTCAATGGGACGATGGGCTGAGACATAATAAATCCTCCAGTTTGTTTTTTATAACAGTATACCGGAGGAAGGAGTGAGTGGATAGATACCTTGTTATTGGGCGGTTACGACAGATCAGTTGAATTGATGAAGTCAACATTATTCTGTCTGTGTTTTTACTATTGATCCGAAGAATAACTCCGAATGAAACTATGTGTTTATTTGATAGCTAGTTTAGTCCGTAGTTTATCAGCTCTCTCTCCCAATAAGTCATCAATGAGTCGATTCTTAAGAGTGAGGTAGGCATAAGTAGCAATACCAGTTGTGCCTAGTAGAATCAACTTGATTAGCATGCTAAATTTATCATTACCAGGTAGTATTGCGTCAAGTAGTACTTTTCCAATCATAACAGTAAGTGCCATTAATAATGTTGAGAGACCAACTTTTATAAGATGCCTGATAATAGTTTTTTGCTTGAAACCGACAATCTGATGTATGTGGCAGTACATAAGAATGACAGAGGAAAGTGTTGCGATACTTGTCGCGGCTAGAGGACCATTTGATTGGAATAGGTAGATAAATGGAAGTTGAAGTACTAACTTAACAAGTACACCAATCAAGAAGTATTGAATAGCTTTTCTACTTTCAAAAAGTGCTAGTAATGTAGGTGAGGCGATGTTATAAGCAGCTAACAAGAATGTTTGAAGAATAGCGTGAACAAATAAATCAAGGGCAATCTGTTCTGGTTTTGAATAGAAAATAGAATAGATTTCATTTGCAAGTATCAAACTTCCAGTCAGTGCAGGGAATATAAAGATGTTTAACATTTTTATATTATTGACAATGAGAGAAGATATGGCCTCTTTATCCTTTTTCAAAAAGTTTGCGGTTAACAGTGGTATGCCGACAGCACCAATTGAAGTAGCTATGGAAATCAAGATCATAATAATCTTATTCGGATTTGCAGACATGTAGGAATAGAGTACTGTTAGACGTCTGAGATCCAAATCCGTTATTTTTGTCATGAAATTTATATAGGTAAATTGATCAATCAATTGGTAAGTTTGAATGGCAGAACCGAGAATAATGAAAGGAATGGCTTCTTTGAAAGTCTCAATTACTAGTTCACGAACTTGTAAATCAGCAGTTACTTTCTTTGGTTTACGTAATAAACTAATAAGATTTTCTTTACGTAGGAAATAAAATAGAACCAGTAGGCTGGCAATCATCCCGATAAAGGCTGCCAAAGTAGATTGTGTAACGGCTTGCTTGTAATCAGCGTCTCCAACTTTCATAATAAAGAAAGTTGTTAACAACATCCAAATGACACGAATCAATTGTTCAAAGATTTGACTTAAGGCAGATGGTTTCAAATTTGCATAGCCTTGAAAAATTCCACGAATAGTAGACATTGCAGGGAATACTAGTACCGATAGACAAAGGCTATATAAGACAGGAACTAAGTCACGCCCGATTCCCATCGATTCTGACAGGAAAGGTGCTGCAAAGTACATGAGACTGGCAAAAAATAGACCAGATAAGATCATCAATTTGAGAAAACTATTGACGAGAGCTGCAATTTTTTCTTCCTGGTCCAAAACACTGTACCTTGCAATTTGTTTGGAGAGGGCTACGTTGATGCCTGAAGTGGAAAAAAGCAGGATGGTGGCATAGATGTTATATCCCATGGAAAACAAGGCATTTGCTTCGTTGGCATATTGTCCCATCCAATAGAACCATGGAATAATATAAAGGGCACCGAGCAATCGACTGACAAAATCACTTACCGTAGACCAAAAGGTACCGCGTAGCATTTTCTCTTTTTGAGAGCTACTAGTTGTTTCTGTTGACATAGACTGTCCTCTTTCGACTTGTAATTTTAAGTAATTGTTATATTCTACCCAGCAATTTTTTGATAAAACGATAGAATTTAAACTTTATTGGCTTAGGATAATACATAAAAATTCCTGGCTTATGTTCGATGTAGCCATTAAAATTTTGCTTAAAGCGAAGCACTCCATCGGAACCATCAAAGATGCCCATAATCCCTAAAAAATTGTAAGAGGTGATACCACGCTTGATCGCTTCCAACATCACATGTTCTTGAAGAATAGCTGGGGCATAAAATTTATTGAATTCTGGATAAGAGCCACTGTGTAAATAATAGGCTTCTTTATCAAGATAGACAAAGAGACTGGCGCAGAGATGAACGTCTTTCTGTCCATAACGATTGATAAACTCCTGCGCTTCTTGTTTTCTCACTTCAAATGTATCGTATTGGCTGGAAAGCTCTCTGTGTTGATTCTGTTTTTTCTCAGAATTTGGATTATGTTCTAAATCTGAGGCAAGGCGATCAATTTTTTCTTTCAATTTTTCTTGGTCACGAGAGAGATTTTGCCAATAATCCTGGAAATTTAATGTTACGACTAAAAATTCTGCCTTTTCACCAAAGCTATCATAAAGGTATTCGTAATATTCAAGTGGCTTGTCATCAAATTCACGACGGTTGGATGTGGCAGAGGTAATTTCTTTAAATAGGGATAGTTGATTACGCTCTAATTTCTTGATTTTCATACCAAATGTTTTAGCTTTTTTAACAAGTGGTTTACCTTTTTTACTGAAGGACTTGAAGAGAGTATCCTGTGTCAAGCCTGTTAGGTCTTTGATGTAGTACCAATCTCCACTTTTATACCCAGTCTGTAATCCATGGTGTTCATAACCAATGCTTGTCAAGTCAGTAATAACAGTTGAATCTGGTTCGGCGATAGGGCTACCATCTGTATCAAATTGTTGATAGGTTAGATATGGTTTTACCTTTAACTCTATTGCATTGTTTTGCCTTGCAAATATTTGTAGTGCTTGATAGAAGTCTTTGAGATAAGTTCGATCAGTAAATATGGGCCCATTGTGTAATTCCATATGCAGACCACCTGCTATTGGGGTACTGAATAGAATACCAGAAACTTTAATATCTCCAGCGACTTCATAGCCAACTATTTTGACATCATAGCCTCTTTTTTCTAAAAGTAGAGCCATCTGTGGAGACTGTTCAAAGAACTGAAATTCAGCCTGATCAATATGCTTTTGAAAAGATTCTGCTGAAATAATTGTTAAGGTCATTGTTTCTTACTACTTTCTGCCGATAATTTTTTTGATAATCTGAATGATACGATACCGAAGAGGTCTTGGATAATAGCGGAAGGTTCCAGTTTTACGAACTATGTATCCATTGAAATTTTGCTTGAAGCGAAGAACGCCGTCAGAGCCATCAAAAACACCAGTAATTCCTAGGAAGTTATAGAATGAAATTCCTCGTTTAATGGCTTCTAACATAACGTGTTCTTGAAGGAGTGCAGGAGCATAGAATTTATTAAACTCCGTGTAAGAACCGCTGAAAAGGTAAACTGCCTCTTGGGGAGTATAAATGAATAAACTTCCTGCTAGGATGACATCTTGTTGACCATATTTGGTTATGAAATCTTTAGCTTCCTGCATTCTTGTCGTAAAGGTATCATACTGTTGGGAAAACTCATTGATTTGATTTTGATATTTTTTGGATTGAGGCTGACTTTCAAGTTTCGCTTGTAAAGTTGAGAGTTTGTCTGCTAGTTTCTTTTGATCTTTTTCAAGGTGCTTATAATAATCCTGGAAATTTAAGCTAGCAATCATAAATTCTGCCTGTTGACCAAAGCTATCGTAAAAATGTTCATAGTAATCCAATGTTTTATCACTGTACTCACGGCGTTCCGATGTTGAGCTGGTAATTTCTTTGAAAAGGTGCAAGTCATTCCGCTCCAATCGTCTTAACTGAATCCCGAATGTCTGTGCTTTTTTGACTAAGGGACGACCTTTTTTACTAAAGGATTGGATTAAGTTTTCTTGTGTAATGCCGGTCAAATCCTTAACGTAGTGCCAATCTGGTTCACCTCCTGGATAACCTGTTTGCAAACCATCATGCTGATACCCGATATCTGTTAAGGTCGAAATTATCTCTGTTTTCGCTGGTGAGATTGCTTCGCCGCTCGTATCAAAAGTTTGATAAGTTTGATAGGGCTTGACAACCAGTTCCAAAACACCATTCTTACCTGCATAATCTTTTAATGCACGATAGAAATCCTGAAGGTAGGCTTCATCAAGGCAAACTGGTCCAGAGTTGAGCTCCATATAGAGACCGCCAGTCATTGCTTTACTGAAAACGAGTGCCGCAATCTTGTATTGGTTATTTGTGCGATATGCTAAAAAATGAGTGTTCATTCCTCTCTTTTTTAGTAAATTAGCCATCTCAATAGATTGCAAAAATGATTTTTCACTAGCTACTTGAATAATCTTTGAGAATTCTTCGGCTCTTATTTCGATTAGTGACATCAGTTCTTATTCCTTAATTGTTTTCTTAATGTGTATAATTTGCTGGACAGTTTATAGAGGAGAGTATTGACAGGAAGGTTGAATTCTCCTATAAATTCCTCGATTACAGGATTAAATTTGGATTTATAGTTAAAAAGACCACCGTCAAGGTTGTTTTCTATCCCTCCCATATTGTGGTATATAGCTCCACGAGAGAAAGAGTGTTTAGCTGTTTCATACCAGGTGACGATTGCCGGTTGATAACGGCGGAATTCTTCATCCAAACCTGCATAAAGGTTTTCAGATGCTTGTTCAAAAACAATCGTTAAAGTGCCAGCAAGGCTTACTGTTTTTTGACCAGTTTGTAGTTTTGGCTCCAAGAAAGTGAGTTCATCCAATATACGATCGAGTTCTTGTTGATGATTTTTAACTTTACTGGCCTTTGTTTTTTCTGTGAATTTTGCCATTTCTTCTTCTAATTTTTGTTTCTGAAAAAGAAGAGCCTCTTGCCGTTTTTCTAAATCCAATTGAGCCAGTGTGATATAAGATGAATCTGGATAGGTTTCTAACAATTTTTTATAGTATTCTCTTCCTCGAAGAGAGATGGATTTTCTGTTCTCTGTTTTTTTCATTAATTCCGAAAATTGATCGAGAAATTCCAAGTGACCAAAACTGACTTGTACACCCTTATTCAAAGAGGTACGAACAGCTTGCTTGGTACTTTTGGATAATTGATCATCAGAAAAATACTCTTTAAGAATATTTGCTTGAAAGCGAGGTTGAATATTTTCAGCCATATCAGTTGTGAGTCCAAACCATTCGCAGCCAGCTTCTTGTAGGTTTGCTACGATTGCTTGTGCTTGTGTATTGGTGATAGGTTCTTGATCGATCTGACGGTGGCTAAGTAAGATGTAAGGATCAAATTTGACAAAAAGAGCACGTTTGCTTCTGCCAAATTTCTTGAGAGTTTTGAGAACGAAAGATACAAGTTCTTTGTTTGTATAATCCATGATGGGACCACGTGGGATATAGAGCATGCTAAATCCAAGTGGGAGAGGACGAATGAGAATACTGGCGCTGGCTACTAGTTGACCATCTTTGTAAAAACCAATGCGCTCATTGCCCCAATTGTCTTTAATCTTAGCCCAAGAACTACTTTGAAATAGGTTAGTTTGATCACTTTTTTTTACAAAATCGTCATGCTCTTGAGTTGAAACCTCTAATGTATAGGTGTATTTCATTAGTTTAGTACCCACTTTCTAATAGCATGTGCCACACCGCTATCATCATTTGATTTGGTGATGTATTTGGCAATTTTCTTTAGTTCAGGATTACCGTTTTCCATGACAACTGGATTACCGACGACTTCTAGCATTGGGCGGTCATTTTCTTGGTCGCCAATAGCCATGGTTTGATCCATTGTCAGACCTAGTTTTTCAGCCAATTGGATGATAGCTTGCCCTTTATTAACGGTTTTTGGTGTGATTTCTAAGTAGAATGGTGCAGATTTGGCAACATTGTATTTGTCAGTCAGGTTAGTTGGAAGCTGAGGGATGGCAGCATCAAGAACGTCAGGTTCATCCACCATCATGACCTTGATAATTTCCTTGTCAGCCATCTCTTCTGGAGTACGGTAGAAGACAGGGGAGCTAACAAGCATAGATTCATAAATGGTATATTTACCAATGTTGCGGTTGGCAGTGTACATGCCTTCTTTTGTGCTAGCATGCATAGGAAGTTTGAGTTTACGGGCAGCCAGTTCAATGTCTAGATAGTCGTCATAGGTTAAGGTGTCCTTGACAATATCTTCACCAGTTGAGGCGTCTTGAACCAAACCACCGTTAAATGTGATGACGTAGTCGCCAACTTCTGTCAGATTGAGTTCTTCTAAAATCGCACGGACGCCTGAAATGGGGCGACCAGTAGCAATAACGATTTTCACACCAGCCTTTTTGGCATCTTGAATGGCTGAAAAGACTTCAGGTGTGATTTCATGTTGGCTATTTAATAAAGTTCCATCAATGTCGATGGCAACAAGTTTAATGGACATCTTTTTCTCCAGTAATAAAATGATCGTTGTAAATATGGTTAGTAAAATCAGTAGTTTGAAGGGTGAATATACCAGTTTCTTCTAACATTTCTTTCGGGAAATAGAAGCGACTATCCCCATGGATTGTTCCAGATAGAGAGTGGACAATCGGTGAAAGGGTAGATAACTCAACCTTGGTGTCATCCTTACGGTAAATTTCAATTTGTGTTCGTTTTTTTTCAGCATTCGGACGGTAAATATCATAAGGTAAATCAAAATTATGATGAATGGCTGTATAATATTCAGGGTCAAATCCTACATCAGCTACTAGGATTCGTAAGCATTCCAAAGCCTCTTCATCATCCTTCTTGAAGGTGATTGATTTAAAAACTTTTCGATTAATATAGCGTTGTGCCAGGTCAGATAGGATACGGTCAGGACCGTCAATCCAAGATTGGAAATAGGTATTCATAACACCGTCATCCAAGGCCAAGTAATCAGACAGGGTAACCTGTTGTTCAAATAAAGGAACCAGACGTGGAGAGGTAGCTGCGAAAAATTCCTTCTTGCTCTGGTAGAGTAATTTTGCTCTATTAAGTAAATTCTGCAAGAGGACTTCCATGGACCGACTGGCTGGGTGGAAGTAGACCTGCATATACATCTGATAGCGACTGAGAACGTAGTCTTCGACTGCGTGCATACCTGATTCTTTGAAGGCAATACCATTTTCTGTAGGGCGGATAACCCGCAGGATGCGAGTTAAATCAAATTCCCCGTAATTAGTACCAGTGAAATAGGAATCTCTTAGCAGATAGTCCATCCGGTCTACATCAATCTGACTAGAGATTAGTTGAACCACCTGTTTGTTTGGATAGGTGTGATTAATGACACTGGCAATCTTGTCTGGAAAATCAGGTGAAACTTGCTTTAAGATAGCATTGATTTCTGTTTCTGGACTAGTGATAATGGTACAGGTCATTTCTTCGTGATCCGTGTCAAACAGTCGTTCGAAGGTATGGGAGTAGGCACCGTGACCGATATCGTGTAAAAGTGCAGCAACCATTGTGACTAAACTTTCGGCAGGATTCCATAAGTCAGGGTATTTTTCCTCGAATTTTAGGGTTATCCGTCGTGCAATTTCATAAACACCTAAGCAATGCGAAAAGCGGCTATGCTCACCACCATGAAAGGTATAGGAGGTAGTTCCCAATTGTTTAATACGGCGTAGTCGCTGAAATTCTTTTGTATTGATGAGTTTATAAATTAGTTCAAGATCGACATGAATATAGTTATGGACTGGATCGCGGAATACTTTTTCAATCATAACTTCCATTATAGCAAATAATTGAGTATTTTTCTTATTTTATACTATGCAAGGATAAAGATATGTACAAAATGTATCTTTTGAGTATAATGGAGGAATGACAAATAAACTTATTTTACATACTATCCAGTTTATCCTTGTGGGGATGATTGCTTGGATGCTTTACTTGATTGTTAGCTATGCTCGAAAACATAAGATTTCCTTGAAGGACAGATTTTGGACGGGCTTTGCAATTGGTTATGTAACAGACTTGTTGGACACCTTGGGGATTGGCACCTTTGCAACGACCACAAGTTTGCTGAAGGCGACAAAATTGATAGAGGATGACCGACGGATTCCAGCAACTATGACGACGGCCCATATTATTCCGATCTTGTTGGAAGCTCTGCTATTCATCACCATTGTAGAAGTAGAAATGACAACCTTGATTTCTCTAGCTATTGCTGCTTTTACAGGTGCTTCAGTTGGTGCCCGCGTGACGCAAGATTGGGATACCAGAAAAGTACAACGAGTATTAGGGATTTTACTTATTATCGCCGCAGGGATTATGGTCTATCGGATGGTAACCAATCCGGGCGCTGATTTGGCCAATGATGTTCGTGGGTTGACGGGTTGGAAGTTGCTTGTTGGGATTGTCTTTGACTTTTTTATCGGTATGCTTTTGAGCATGGGTTTGGGCAACTACGCACCGGAATTGATCTTTTTCTCTCTGATGGGCATTAGTCCAGCGGTGGCACTGCCTGTTATGATGTTGAACGCGGCCATGATGTTGTCAGCTGGAGCCAAGCAATTTATCCAGTCTGGTCGTGTCAACTGGCCAGGGGTTCCTGGAATCATAGTGGGTGGGGTCTTAGGAGTCTTGACTGCAGCCTTCTTCTTGTCAAGCTTAGATGTGAATAATTTAAAAGTTCTAGTTGTTTTTATTGCATCCTATACAGGAATTACTCTCTTACGTTCCTCGTTCATAAAAACTGTGAAATAAGTTAAGGAGTTTGTATGAAGATTTATTTGCAAAATGAAATTGATTTAGATGGACAATTGGAAGTAATTGACCAGTCTTTCCCGGTAGAAGTGAAGGAGAAAGAAGGGAAGCTCTATCTTATCTATCAAAACGAAGAGGAAGAAAAGGTTGTGATAAAGTGTGATGGAAAAGAATTGGTTATGACACGCTTTTCCAGCCCCAAGTCTATCATGCGATTTGTAAAGGAACAAGATGCTATTGTGACTATTCCTACACCTATGGGGATCCAGCATTTTGTGACACAAACTGATTTTTATAAGCTATCTTTGGAGCAACAAGAACTAATCCTTCATTATGATTTAAATGGGCTAGAAAATCACCAGAAATTTGCTAGCTATAAGATGCATATTGAATGGAAATAAAAAACGTTTTCATAGAAAATATTCTTTGAAATTCCCTAGAAATTTGTTATAATAGTTAGCAAATCGAGGGAGTAGCTAACGGAACTTTCCGTGGTAGTGTCGTCATTCCGAAAATCGTTTCCGGCACTATCTTAAATAGCGAGACTTGTTTTAATAAAACAGGTCTCTTTTTTATTGTACAAGGTAGAGAAGAGGCCGAAAAGGAGAAGGAAATTGTCAAAAGAACAAAAACGCGATTTGTTTTATACACAAAGCGAAGAGCAAGTATTGTCAAGCATGGAGTCTTCTTTAGACGGTTTGTCTAGCAGTGAAGCTAGCAAGCGCCTAGCAGACTATGGTCGTAATGAATTAGATGAGGGTGAAAAGCGTACACTCTTAGCGAAATTCTTGGATCAGTTTAAGGACTTGATGATCATTATCTTGATTGCAGCAGCCATCTTGACGGTGATTACAGAAGGTTCACATGGTTTGACAGATGCTATCATCATCTTGGCCGTGGTTATCTTGAATGCTGCTTTTGGTGTGTATCAAGAAGGTCAAGCGGAAGCAGCTATTGAAGCTCTTAAGAACATGTCAAGCCCAGTTGCGCGTGCTCTTCGTGATAGTCACGTTGTTGAGGTTGATTCAAAAGATTTGGTTCCTGGTGATATCGTCTTGCTTGAAGCGGGTGATGTTGTTCCTGCGGATATGCGTTTGTTGGAAGCTAACTCCCTCAAAATCGAAGAAGCCGCTCTTACAGGTGAGTCTGTACCAGTTGATAAAGATTTGTCAGCAGTTTTGGCTGAAGATGCACCAATCGGTGACCGTGTCAACATGGCTTATCAAAACTCAAACGTTACTTACGGACGTGGTCTTGGTGTGGTTACCAACACTGGTATGTACACTGAGGTGGGGCATATCGCAGGCATGCTTGCCAATTCAGATGAAACAGATACTCCATTGAAACAGAACTTGCACCAGTTGTCTAAAGTCTTGACCTATGCAGTATTGGTTATCGCAGTGATTACAATGGCTGTATCAGTCTTTGTTCGTGGAGAAGGAATCTTGCCTGCTCTTATGACTTCTGTAGCACTTGCGGTTGCTGCCATTCCAGAAGGTTTGCCAGCTATCGTTACTGTTGTTCTTTCACTTGGTACTCAAGTACTGGCTAAGCGTAACTCCATCATCCGTAAGTTACCAGCCGTAGAAACACTTGGTTCAACTGAAATTATCGCATCAGATAAGACTGGTACTTTGACTATGAACCAAATGACGGTTGAGAAGGTTTATACAAATGGTCAATTGATTGATGCAAAAGAAGCTTTGGATGCAAGCAATACAACGCTTCGCGTGATGAACTTTGCCAACGATACAAAAGTTGACCCAACTGGTAAATTAATCGGTGACCCAACTGAAACAGCCCTTGTTCAATTTGGTTTGGATCAAAACTTTGATGTTCGTGAAGTCTTGGTTTCTGAGCCTCGTGTGGCTGAACTGCCATTCGACTCAACACGTAAATTGATGTCAACCATTCACCAACAAGCTGCTGGAAACTTCTTTGTAGCTGTTAAAGGTGCTCCAGACCAATTGCTCAAACGTGTGACACAAATCGAAGAGAATGGTACTGTTCGCCCAATCACGGATGCAGATAAAGAAGCGATCTTGACAACCAACAAGTCCTTGGCCAAGCAAGCTCTTCGTGTCTTGATGATGGCTTACAAGTATGTGGATGCTATTCCTGAATTGGAATCTGACATCGTTGAAAACGATCTTGTCTTCTCAGGTTTGGTTGGTATGATTGACCCTGAGCGTCCTGAAGCAGCAGAAGCAGTTCGTGTTGCTAAGGAAGCTGGTATCCGTCCAATCATGATTACTGGTGACCACCAGGATACAGCTGAGGCTATTGCCAAACGTCTTGGTATCATCGATGAACATGATACAGAAGACCATGTCTTCACTGGTGCTGAGCTCAATGAGTTGACAGATGAAGAGTTCCAGAAAGTCTTCAAGCAATACTCTGTGTATGCGCGTGTATCTCCAGAACACAAGGTTCGTATCGTTAAGGCTTGGCAAAATGATGGTAAGGTTGTTGCCATGACAGGTGACGGTGTAAACGATGCACCGTCGCTTAAGACAGCCGACATCGGTATCGGTATGGGTATTACTGGTACGGAAGTTTCGAAAGGTGCTTCTGATATGGTCCTTGCAGATGACAACTTTGCGACCATTATCGTTGCGGTGGAAGAAGGACGTAAGGTCTTCTCTAACATTCAAAAAACAATCCAGTACCTCTTATCAGCTAACACTGCTGAGGTATTGTGTATCTTCCTTGCAACCCTCTTTGGTTGGGATGTATTGGAGCCAGTTCATCTCCTTTGGATTAACTTGGTAACAGATACACTTCCAGCTATCGCTCTTGGTGTCGAACCTGCTGAACCAGGTGTTATGACCCACAAACCTCGTGGACGTAATTCAAGCTTCTTCTCAGGTGGTGTCTTGAGCTCTATCGTCTACCAAGGTATCCTTCAAACGGCACTTGTTTTGGGTGTTTATGGCTATGCTTTGTTATTCCCAGAACACAGCACCTATGAAGAAATTCACGCAGATGCTCTTACTATGTCTTACTTGACTCTTGGTTTGATTCAGTTGGTGCATGCTTTCAACGTGAAGTCTGTTTACCAATCTATCTTTACAGTTGGTCCATTTAAGAATAAACTCTTTAACTGGTCTATCGTAGCTGCCTTCTTGCTCTTGATGGCAACCTTGGTAATTCCAGGATTCAATACCTTCTTCAAGGTTTCAATCTTGACACCGACTCAATGGTTGGTAGCGATTATTGGTTCAGGCATCATGGTTGTCGTTGTTGAAATTGTTAAATTTGTTCAACGTAAGATGGGATTGGATGAAAAAGCTATCTAATATAGTTATTCAGTTTATCTTTTTTACTTCGTTAACTCGCCTTGCCGTACTTCAGTACAGCCTGCGACTCATTGCCTTGTACTAAAAGCAAACTGAAGACTATATCATTTGAAAAAGCTCAGATTTAGTGGTCTGAGCTTTTTTCTGTACTGATAAGGTATTTTGGGAAGATTGCTTGTCCCAACAAAGTGAAGGCTAGTGCTAATATGGAGAGAATTATTTTGATAAGTGTTGGTAAGTCAAACAGTAAGACAATGGGAATGATAGCCAAGCTGAAATAGTAGAGAGTGAAGTATTTGCTGTTTTCCACTATTTGAACCCTATCGCCCTCTTTAACTTGAATGGCTGACTTTTTATCCCCTCGAACGCTTAGTGTAACAGATGGTTGTGTAATTGGTAGGCTTAAAATTTTTCCTTGAGTAACTGTCCCAGCTATTTTTCCATCTACCAGGAGTGGAAGTCTTTGGGAGGATAGTTGCTTGATAGGTTTTGGATAATGAATAATAACTCTCATAAGAATCTCCTTGTAATCTAGTTTCATTATAGCAAAAAAATATAAAATGTAAACGGTTTCTGCTGCTGTTTTACCCTATAGGCTTGCCTGAAGAATAAGAAACTGCTATAATTTCTGTGAGTGAGGGATTTATATGAATTATTTACAAAATTATGTGTTTAGTAAGAGTAGTTATTTACCATCTGATAAGTTAATTCTGCTTCAGAAAGAGCTAGAGGATTTGGATGAGGGAGCTTTGAATGCGCTGATGATGGTGGAAATGCGCCAGCCAGTGATTGCCCTTATCTTAGCCATCTTTTTTGGTGAGTTTGGTGTTGACCGATTTTATATTGGGGACAAGCGGATGGGCTCGGCCAAGTTGATTACCTTTGGTATTTCTTTTGTGACACTTTTTATTCTCGTTGGTATTCTCTTGTTTATGGGCTTATATATTTGGAAATTCATTGACTGTTTTTTGATTATGAAGGCTTGTAAGGAGGCCAACTATCAACGGCTTATGGCTCAAATTCAACAATATAAAGCCTTTCAGTATGGTAATCGAACATTTTCCAAATAGAATGTGGAAGGAGGTTTTCAAAACCTCTTTTCTTCATCTCTTGTAAACTACTTGTAACAAGATCTGTTCATTGTCATAAAAGTGACATTTTTTAAGCTAGCTTTTATGATATAATGATAAAATATGCTGGAAAGGAGGTTTTTATGCAGACTAGAAAAATCAGTGTATTTTTATTTAGCACTTACCTTATTTTATTGGCTTGGATGATTGTTTTTAAATTTGATTTGAGCATCTTATATGGTCGCTATGGTTTTGCTAGCATAAACCTCATTCCTCTGGCAGGAACAGCAGTTTATGGTGGGGTTTTGGATTTTCCAGAAATTCTGTTTAATATTGTTAGTTTCATTCCCTTCGGCATTTATATGGAAATCTTGTTTCGCAAGGCTTCCTGGATTGTTAATCTATTTGTCATCATGCTGATTAGCTTGGTTTTTGAAGTCGCCCAATACACTCTTTTGCTTGGTGTTGCAGATATTACGGATTTACTGGCAAATGGATTTGGTGGTGCAATCGGCATCAATATCATGTATGTCTTGACAAGTATTTGGCATGAAAAAGCCTACGCTCGCATGAATATCTTTTGCCTAATTCTAACGATTGTTATTATATTAATAACTTATTTCTTTGTGTAAATCTTGCCAAGGATAAGAACTTTTTGTTAAAATGAATATAATGAATATCAAAGAAGAGATTATTAGATTATCTCAGGAAATTGGGATTTCTAAAATAGGTTTTACAACGGCAGATGATTTTGCTTATTTGGAGAAATCACTTCGTGCTAGCCAGGAAGAGGGGCGTTCGTCTGGATTTGAACATAAGAATATCGAAGAACGGATTCGTCCCAAGCTGTCTTTAGAATCAGCGAAAACCATTATTTCTATAGCGGTAGCCTATCCACGACACTTGCCTGTCAAACCTCAAAAGACTCAGTTCAAACGAGGTAAAATAACGCCGAATTCCTGGGGCTTAGACTACCACTATGTTGTACAGGACAAGCTAGAACGTTTGGCCCGTGGGATTGAGCAGTTGACGGATGGTCTGGAGTATAAGGCTATGGTAGACACGGGAGCCTTGGTGGATACCGCCGTTGCTAGAAGAGCAGGAATTGGCTTTATCGGGAAGAATGGATTGGTTATCTCTAAGGAATTTGGCTCCTATATGTTTTTAGGGGAACTGGTGACCAATCTAGAAATCGAACCAGATCAGCCAGTTGATTATGACTGTGGTGATTGCAACCGCTGCGTTGAGGCCTGTCCGACCTCCTGCCTGATTGGAGATTCGACCATGGATGCGCGACGATGTCTGTCCTTTCAAACTCAGGACAAGGGCATGATGGACTTGGAATTTCGCAAGAAAATCAAGACCGTTATCTACGGTTGCGATATTTGCCAGATTTGTTGTCCTTACAACAAGGGAATTTCCAGTCCCCCTGTAGTAGAAGTGGATCCCGATTTGGCTGAGCCGGAGTTAATTCCCTTCCTGGACTTATCCAATGGGCAATTCAAGGAAAAATTTGGCATGATTGCAGGTTCTTGGCGGGGGAAAAATATTCTCCAGCGCAATGCTATTATTGCACTGGCCAATGCAAATGACCGCTCTGCCATTCCCAAACTGATTGAAATCATTGATAAGAAGCAAAATCCGATCCACATGGCGACAGCGATTTGGGCTCTGAGCCAGCTGGTTAAGCAACCCAATCAGGAGCTGGTAGACTTTATCGCAAGTCTGACTTCTGATCATGAGGATGTGCGTGCGGAGCAGGCTGCTTTCTTAGAACTGGTGAAATCTAGGCAACTATGATATAATGAAAAGATAAAATTTTGAACGAGGTACTTATGGATACAGCAGAAATTCGCCAAAAGATTGAAGAACTTGGCAAAAAATTAACTTCTTTTAGGGGGTCTCTTTGACTTAGAAGGTCTGGAAGAAGAGATTGCCATTCTTGAGAATAAGATGACGGAGCCAGATTTCTGGAATGATAATTTGGCGGCACAAAAGACTTCTCAGGAGTTGAATGAATTAAAAAATACCTACGGAAATTTCCATCAGATGTTGGATTTATATGATGAATCTGAAATTCTTTTGGATTTCCTAGCAGAAGATGAGTCTGTGCGGGATGAGTTGGTTGAAAAGTTAGCAGAATTGGACAAATCCATGACTGCCTATGAAATGACCTTGCTCTTATCAGAACCTTATGACCACAATAATGCCATCTTGGAAATCCATCCAGGTTCCGGTGGTACCGAGGCTCAGGACTGGGGAGAAATGTTGCTTCGGATGTATCAGCGTTTTGGTAATGCCAAAGGTTTTACAGTAGAAACCTTGGACTACCAAGCTGGAGATGAAGCAGGTATTAAGTCAGTAACCCTTAGCTTTACAGGTCCAAATGCTTATGGTTTGCTCAAGTCAGAAATGGGTGTTCATCGCTTGGTGCGTATCTCACCATTTGACTCAGCAAAACGTCGCCATACTTCCTTTACATCGGTGGAAGTTATGCCAGAGTTGGATGATACCATTGAAATTGAAATCAGAGATGATGAGGTGAAAATGGATACCTTCCGCTCAGGTGGTGCTGGTGGACAAAACGTCAACAAGGTCTCAACTGGTGTGCGTTTGACCCATATTCCGACAGGTATTGTGACTCAATCGACAGTTGATCGTACCCAGTATGGCAACCGAGATAGGGCTATGAAACTCTTGCAAGCTAAATTGTATCAATTGGAGCAGGAGAAGAAGGCGGCAGAAGTCGACTCTCTCAAGGGAGATAAAAAAGAAATTACTTGGGGTAGCCAGATTCGTTCCTATGTCTTTACACCTTACACCATGGTCAAGGATCATCGTACTGGTCATGAAGTGGCTCAGGTAGATAAGGTCATGGATGGGGATTTGGACGGATTTATCGATGCCTATCTAAAATGGAGAATTAGCTAAAATCTAAAGAAAGGTCTGTCTAGTACAGAATATCTTATGAAAATTATTGAAATGAAAGATGTTTCCAAGAAATACGGGAACGGGACAACTGCTCTTAGAGGAGTGTCTATATCTGTTGAGGCTGGCGAATTTGCCTATATCGTAGGACCTTCGGGTGCTGGTAAGTCAACTTTTATTAAACTCTTATACCGTGAAGAAAAGCTTGATAAGGGTAGTTTGACGGTTGGGAAGTTTGACCTGGCTAAGATTAAGAAAAGGGATGTTCCACTTCTACGTCGTAGTGTAGGAGTGGTCTTCCAAGATTATAAACTCTTACCTAAAAAGACAGTTTTTGAGAATATTGCTTATGCAATGGAAGTTATTGGTGAAAAACCACGGAATATCAAGAAACGTGTTATGGAAGTCTTGGACTTGGTTGGTCTGAAGCACAAGATTCGTTCCTTCCCTAATGAGCTTTCTGGTGGTGAGCAGCAGCGGATTGCTATTGCTCGTGCGATTGTCAATAATCCAAAAGTATTGATTGCCGATGAGCCGACTGGTAACTTAGATCCTGAAAACTCTTGGGAAATCATGAACCTCTTGGAACGTATCAATCTGCAGGGAACAACTATTTTGATGGCGACACATAACAGCCAGATTGTGAATACTCTTCGGCACCGTGTTATCGCTATTGAAGATGGTCGCGTTGTACGAGATGAGGCGGAAGGAGAGTACGGATACGATGATTAGACGATTTTTTAAACACTTATTAGAGTCACTGAAAAGTTTAAAGCGAAACGGTTGGATGACCATTGCGGCAATCTCTTCAGTAACCATCACTCTATCCTTAGTTGGACTTTTTGGCTCCGTAATTCTGAATACCGCTAAGTTAGCAACGGATTTGGAAAATAATGTGAGAATTAACGTCTATTTAAGAGCGAATTCCACGGATCAGGCTGAGATGATTGCAAATGAAGCCGGTGAGGCTGTTGCTAATCCAGACTTTAAAAAAGTCTATAATCAAATAGTAGCACTACCAAATGTTCAACAGGTGACTTACTCCAGTAAGGATGAGCAACTACAAAAATTGACAGCTACCCTAGGAGAAACATGGAATCTTTTCCAAGGAGATGCCAATCCCTTGTATGATTCTTATATCATTGATACCACAGATCCACAATATGTTAAATCTGTTGCTGCTGAAATCGAAAAAATAGATGGTGTAACTGAGGTAAGGGATGGAGAGGTTGAAACGGAACGGATATTCAAACTTGCAAATCTAGTTCGTACTTGGGGGCTTGCAGCTACTGGTTTGCTCTTATTTACAGCTATTTTCTTGATTTCAAATACCATTCGTATTACCATCATTTCACGAAGTCGTGAAATTCAGATAATGCGTTTGGTTGGTGCAAAAAATAGCTATATCCGTGGTCCATTCCTTTGGGAAGGTGCCTGGGTTGGTTTACTCGGTGCGGTATTACCAGCAACTCTTATCTATTTCTTATACCAGATGGTATATAGTTCAGTAAATGCTAGTCTTGCTAGTCAAGATTTGTCTTTGATCAGCATGGATATTTTCATTCCGGGCATGATTGGTTCCCTTTTCTTGATTGGTATTTTTATTGGTTCGCTTGGTTCAGTTATTTCCATGAACCGTTATTTGAAAATTTAATGATATTAAAAGGTCCGCACTTATTTGGTGACGGACCTTTTGCGTTTGGCTATGAGTGAGAGTGGTGTGAAGAATCGCCCATTTCTTGCTTAATGGCACAATCACAGGAACATTCTCCACAGGAACTTTTTCCTTTTGCTAGGCTGCGAACGGCTAGAATAAATAGTACTGCAATGATAAGAAAGAGGATAAGTGTTGGCATTAGTATTCTCCCTTTTCAAGTTTTTTTAGGGTAACAATGGGTAACCGAGTGGCAGGTTTTTTCAGCAAGCTATAGATGGCTGCTAGTAGCAAGATAAGAGCGATAAAAGTCCAAGCTGTTGGAGTTTGTCCATCAATTAGTACGAGCCCCAACTGGTAGATAATTAGGCTGGTTGCATAGGCCAGTCCCGTCTGGAATCCGATAGCAATCCAGGTCCATTTGGCCTCTCCCATTTCACGATGAATAGCACCGATTGCTGCGAAGCAGGGGGCACAGAGGAGGTTGAAGACCAAGAAGGAATAGGCTGACAAGGCAGTGTAATCTTGCTGTAGCAGTCCCCAGAGTTCAGGATTTTCTTCAGTAGTCTCTCCTAATCGGTAGAGAATACCAAAGGTGGCAATGACGGTTTCCTTGGCTAGTAGTCCTGTGATGGCCGCAACAGTTGCCCGCCAATTGCCAAATCCAAGCGGTTGGAAGAAGAGGGAGAAACTGCGTCCAATAGAAGCCAGAATGCTCTCCTCTGTTTCAACCATCTGCAAACCCCAGTTGTAGGAACTAGCAAGCCATATGACGATATTGGTTACGAAAATGATGGTTCCAGCCCGCTTAATAAAGCTCAGAGCCTTGTCGAAAGCATAGCGGCCGACAGTTTTAATTTCTGGTAGATGATAGGAGGGTAATTCCATGATAAAGGGACTAGCTACTCCGCCCAGCTGCTTGGTCTTTTTAAGGGCCATACCAGATAGAACAATGGCTCCCATGCCGACAAAATAGGCACTTGGGGCAATCCAGGGATTGTCTGGGAAGAAGGCTCCGGCAACTAAAGAAATGATGGGAAGTTTGGCAGAGCAGGGCATAAAAGTAGCTGTCATGATGGTGATTTTTCGATCTTGTTCATTTTCAATGGTCCTGCTGGCCATGACTCCTGGAACACCACAGCCAGTGGAAATCAGCATGGGAATGAACGATTTTCCAGATAAGCCAAAGCGTCTAAAAATCCTATCCATGACAAAGGCAATGCGGCTCATGTAGCCAATGTCTTCTAAAATTCCAAGACAGAAAAAGAGAACAAAAATTTGTGGAACAAAGCCGAGTATGGCTCCACAGCCGGCCACAATTCCATCGAGCACCAGAGATTGAAGCCAATCAGCAATGTCAAAAACATTCAGATAATGTTGGATATAGTTTGGAACTAGTTCACCGAATAAGACATCATTGACCCAGTCTGTTCCCATGGTTCCGACAGTTTGGATAGAGAGGAAGTAGGTCAGCCACATGACAATCGCAAAGATAGGTAGGGCAAGAAAGCGGTTGGTGACAACTTGGTCGATTTTGTCAGATAGGTTAAAGCTGGTATTGCTCTCTTTGGTGACTAGCTCAGCGATATTCTCAATCAGCTGGTAGCGTTGATTGACGATGATGGCTTCCATATCGTCTGCGTATATTTTTTCCAAAATCGTAATAATTTCCTGTAAATCGAGTAGGGATTGTTGATTTAAAGGACATTGCTCCAAGATAATCGGATCTTGCTCCAGTAACTTAATCGCATAGAAGCGTTTTTGATGGTCTGGGATGGAGTCGGGCAAGAGGTCAAATACTTGTGACAAAGCAGCTTCAAATTGCTTGTCATACTGAGGAAAGATTGGTTCGATGTGCTGATGGCTACATTTTTCAACTTCGTGAAGGAGTTGGGGAATGCCTAGTTTCTTTAAGGCACTGATTGGCTGAACTGGAACTCCTAGTTGATAGGCGAGTTGGTCACTGTTAACCGTTTTTCCCTGACTCTTCAAAGCATCTGTCATATTGAGGGCGATAACAGTAGGAAGACCCATTTCTAATAATTGCAGGGTTAGATAGAGGTTGCGTTCCAAATTTGTCGCATCAACGACATTGAGAATAGCAGCAGGCTGGCCAGTCATCAGATAATCTCTGGCAACAGCTTCCTCAGTTGTGTAGGGTGAAAGGGAATAGATTCCTGGTAAATCCTGTAGAACTAGATGTTTGCGATGTTTTATCAGACCTGATTTTTTCTCAACCGTCACTCCTGGCCAGTTTCCGACACGCTGGTTGGTACCTGTCAAGAGGTTAAAAAGGGTTGTTTTTCCACTGTTGGGATTACCTACAAGGGCGATTTGGCTTATCATTTTACTTCCTCCGTCAGACGGACCTGCACCATCTGTGCCTCGGATTTACGTAGGGTCAGCTCGTAGCCACGTAAGGTGATTTCGATAGGGTCACCGAGGGGGGCAACTTTTTTGAGAAATAGCTGCGTGTTCTTGGTAAGACCCATGTCCATCAAGCGACGGCGAAGGGCACCAGTTGCGCAGATTTCTAGAACCTTGGCAGAGCTTCCAATCGGTAATTGATCGAGGGAGAGTGGCTCTTGCTTATCTGAAATTTCCTCAAGGACTAAACTTTCAATGACTGCCTGGTCCAGTGCCAAACGACTGGCCTTAATCTGAATAATAGCATTGGTCTTAGTCTTTGAAATCAAGCGGATTTCTTGTCCCTCTTTCAAACCCAGATGGGCTAGATGTCGTCGAATATCCTCTTGAGCCAAACATTTGGAAATGGTGTAACTATACCCAATTTTTAGTGTTTCAAGTTGCATAATCAATCCTTTGTGAAATATATAACAATAGTATAGCACAAAAGTTTAAAAATGTCAGAAAATTCTAGGAAAAACTTGTTTTGCTAAACTGAGCAAATCTGTGATTGAAAAATACGTGGTGCATCTGATAGATTGGCTGAAGACTTTTAAATATTTTCAAATAAGTATTGACAAATATCAAATATATGATAAACTAGTATAGTAATGCTGGTTTAGCTCAGTCGGTAGAGCGCATCCATGGTAAGGATGAGGTCGCCGGTTCAATCCCGGCAACTAGCATAAATTAACGTCGAAAACCCTTGATAGACAAGGGTTTTTGTTATGTCTGCCCCAAATAACTAGTGAGAACTAGAACCATGATCTAGCTGGTATGAAGTAAGGCTAGAAGTCTGTTCGGGTCTGGGGAATGGGAGGCTGAATAGTTTGATAAAGCAAAGTTTTCTATAAATGGGAAAATAGCTTGACAGATGGTTTCAGTATGTTAGAATAGGAACAAGGTAGTAAACTAGAAAAGAAAGGAGAACATCATGAAACAATTGCTTGTAAAGACAGTAGCATTTTTTCAGCAACCACTCCTTTCTAAGCTGACACCTTAGTTTCTTTTTGCGGACTTGAGGGTGCCCGGGTTGGAGTGTATTCATCCCGGGCCTTTTTGTGTCTAAAAGCTGAAGGTGGATGATTTTTTAAAGGCTATCGAAGAAGGAGATTATATGTTTCGATTAATTTTTGACTATGTCAAGCAGCACAAGTGGCTTTACTTGTTGGTTGCTGTGACTTTGATTATATATGACGCCACGCTCTTGGTACCAACCCAGATTATTCAGCGGATGGTGGATACTTTGGCCAGTCAAGGATTGACAGAATCCCGCTTGGTCCAGGATATGACCCTGCTTTTCTTGGTAACCTTGCTCAACTACGCCATGGCTTTTATCTGGCACCTCAAGCTCTTTCAGGCTTCGGTCAACTTCAAGTTTGAGATGCAACAACGGGCCTTTCGAAAAATGGTCGTCATGCGGACCCCTTTTTATGAAAAATTTCGCTCAGGCGATATCATGACCCGTTTTTCAACGGATGTGGATGGGCTCATGGAAATGGTGGGTTACGGCCTCATGATTGTGGTTTATGCAGGTGGTATGTTGGCTTTTATCATTCCGACCATGTTTCTGATTGACTGGAAGATTTCCTTCTGGGCGATTTTGCCAATGGTTGCAATGGCAACCTGTATCTTCCTCATCGGACGGAAGCAGGACCTGGCTATTGATGAAAACCGTGATGCCGTTGCGGCACTTAACACAGAAGTATTGGAAGTGGTTGAGGGGATTCGCGTAACGAGGGCTTACAGCAAAAAGGCTAGTCAGGAGGCTAAGTTCCAAGAAAAGACCAGACGACTGGCTCAAGGTGGTAACCGCATCACCTCCCTTCAGTCTCTCTATAATCCGCTAGCAACGGTCTTTCTGGCCCTGTCCAATGCGGCGGTTCTCCTCTTAGGAGCCCATGCCCTGCAAAATGGCGACCTCAGTCTTGGTCAAGTCATCGCCCTCCAGCTCTATGTCAGCTCCCTCCTCGAGCCCTTCTGGACCTTGGCTGACTTCATCTTGGTTTATCAGACAGGCAAGACATCCTTTGAGAAGCTGCAGGAGCTCATTGAGACAGGCGACGACTTGGAGGCGGACGGTTTGGAGGCAATAGCAGAGCTGACTAGCATTTCCTTCAAGGA
Source organism: Streptococcus suis (assembly GCF_024509555.1). Lineage (GTDB taxonomy): Bacteria > Bacillota > Bacilli > Lactobacillales > Streptococcaceae > Streptococcus > Streptococcus suis_AD. The sequence continues at coordinate 25,838 of NZ_JAMWEL010000018.1, read as the reverse complement.
TTACAGCTTTAGCTACCCACAGGCAGAACGGGCCAGCATTTCGGACATTAACTGGACTCTGACGGCTGGTCAGACAGTCGGTATCGTTGGAAAGACTGGCTCAGGCAAGACCACCTTGGTCCGTCAGTTGCTCCGTCAGTATCCAGTCGGCCAGGGAGAATTTGCTATTAACGGTCAGCCTGTTTTAGAGATTGAACGCTCGTCTATCGAGGAAAAAATCGGCTACGTTCCTCAAGAGCATATCCTCTTTTCCAAATCGGTTGGCGAAAACATTGCTCTGGGCAAGCTGGATAGCAGTCCTGAGGACATCCAGAAAGCTATTGCCACGGCAGCCTTTACCAAGGACTTGGAGCGGATGAGTGACGGTCTGGACACCATGATTGGTGAGCGGGGCGTGTCCATTTCTGGTGGTCAGAAACAACGGATTTCCATTGCCCGAGCCTTCCTGCGAGAGCCAGATCTGCTGATCCTGGACGATTCTCTGTCGGCAGTCGATGCTCGAACAGAACGCCAGATTATCCAAAATATTCAAAAAGAACGTGCGGGTAAAACCAATGTCATCGTGACCCACCGTCTGTCTGCTGTCAACCATGCGGACTGGGTGCTGGTCTTGGATGAGGGGCGGATCGTCGAGGAAGGACGGCCTGCTGATTTGCTAGTCCAAGAAGGCTGGTACTATGAACAATACCAACGCCAACAAAGCCAGGAAGGAGGGGAAGAATGAGCGTTATCGGTTATTTATTAAAAGAAATCAAGCGGGTCAAGTGGCTCTTTATGGCGGCGGTGGCTATCTATCTACTGGCTTCTACCCTGGTCCGCTTTGCTCCCCTGATCTTGCAGGGCTTGATTGACGGACCTTTGACAGCTATCAGTAAGGGAACGGTCTTGGATCAAGCAGTCTTTTTGCAGGACTTGGGACGCTATATGCTGATGAATGCGGCTGGAGCTTTGGGGTTTTATGCTTCTATGCGGATGCTCATGTACTGTGCCAATAGCATTGCGGAGCAGTTGCGGAATCGAGCCTACGATGTCATGCAGCGGCTGCCCATTTCCTACTTTGATGACAAACCTGCTGGTAAGATTGCCACACGGATTGTCAATGATACGGAGACCTTGCGGACCCAGTTTTATGGTACTCTGGTCAATGTCTTTAACAACATCGTCCGTCTGATTTTCACCTATGGCATTCTCTTCTATATGAATGCGACCTTGGGTCTTGTCCTTCTGGTGCTGATTCCCCTCTATATGGGGATTCAGTACGGTTATAAGAAGATGACAGACAATCCGATGAAGGACTTCTATGATGCCAGAAGTGATGTCAATACCCAGGTCAATGAAACCATGAATGGTGCTAGCCTGATTCAACTGTTTGGTCAGGAAGAACGGGTCATGGAGGAGTTTGAAGCGACGACCGACAAGATGCGGCGGGCGGATAATAAGATTATCTGGGCCCAGTCCATTGCGACCTGGAACTTGACCGAGCTTGTAAAGTATCTGGTCATCACAGGAATTTTGACCATTGTGGGCTACCAATTTCTCAAGGGACAGTCGGACCTGTCACCTGGCCGCCTTTTCGTCTATATCAACTATATCGAAGGGGTCTTTATTGCCTTGGGGCATCTTGTCCAGCAATTCCCCAACCTCCTGCGTTCTGTGGAAACAGGCAAGCGAGTCAGGAGCCTCTTGGAAGAAGAAACGGAGTCTGATACTAGTGCTGAATTGATGGTGACAGACGGTCAGGTGGTCTTTGACCAAGTGACCTTCGCCTATGAAGCTGGCAAGCCTATTCTCAAGGATATTGTCATTCAGGCAGACAAGGGGGAAACCATTGCCTTGGTCGGCCACACAGGCTCGGGCAAGTCGTCCATTATGAACCTTCTCTATCGTTTCTACGATCCTCAGGAGGGACGGGTTTTGATTGACGGGAAAGACATCCGTGATTCTTCACGGGAGAGCCTGCGGAGTCACATGGGAATTGTTCTACAAGATCCTTATCTCTTCACTGGTACAATCGCCAGCAACGTAGCCATGAACGAGGAAGAGGCGGATAGGGAGAAGATTGCCCAGTCGCTTGAAAAAGTCGGAGCAGGGCCCATGCTGGCTCGATTAGAAAAAGGCATGGATGAGCCCGTTGTCGAAAAAGGTGCAGCCTTCTCCAGCGGTGAGCGGCAACTGATTGCCTTTGCTCGCACCCTTTACTCCGATCCAAAAATCTTGATTCTGGACGAGGCGACTTCCCATATCGATACGGAGACAGAAGAGATTATCCAGCACGCTATGGAAGTTGTCAAAGAAGGGCGGACGACCTTTATCATCGCCCACCGCCTCTCTACTATTCAAAACGCAGATCAGATTTTGGTCTTGGACCAAGGTCGCATTATCGAACGTGGCAGACACGAGGATCTGATTGAACAAGGAGGCGTCTATGCCCAGATGCATGAGATTCAATCTAGGGTTTAGGAAACAATAAATTATAGTTTTTCTTTATTGGAATGATAGTTAAAATATATTAGCAAACCTTTTAGAGGTATGATAGGATAGTGCTATATCATGGAAGTCAGGATTGATGACTTGATGTAAAAAAGCATGAAATGGAGTTTTCTATGACACAAGCAATTTTCCCTATTCATACCTTGGACACTGTTAGACCTGATTTGAGAGAAAATTTGGAAACGGTCAAGAAAAATAATGGTGGCTACATTCCAAACTTAATTGGACTTCTGGCTAATTCTCCAGCCGCTTTGGAAACTTATCAGACAGTTGGTGGCATCAACCGTCGTAACAGCCTGACACCGACTGAACGTGAAGTCGTGCAAATCACAGCAGCGGTTGCTAATGGATGTGGCTTCTGTGTAGCGGGGCATACAGCCATCTCTATCAAGCAGATTAAAATGCCAGATGAGATTTTACAGGCTCTTCGTCAGGGGACACCTATTGAGGCAGATGCGAAATTGGATACACTGGCACGCTTTACTTTGGCAGTTATTCATGAAAAAGGTAAGATTGGGGACCAGTTGCTTGAGGAATTCTTCCAAGCTGGCTATACAGCTGAGGGTGCCTTGGATGTTGTACTTGGTGTTAGCCTAGCGACTTTGTGTAATTACGCTAATAATTTAATCAATACACCAATCAATCCAGAATTGCAACCATATGCCTTGTAAGCTAATTCTGAGATGATAGAGATTGATAAACCAGTTGAGGTCATACCTCACCTGGTTTTTTAGTGTTCAAAAAAAATGGATTGAAAAGTAGTTTCAGAATGAGACTATTTTTTTGATAAAATAGAAATTTAAATTTATTTATAAAAAACTATTGAAAAAATATCAATATATTATATAATTAATATTGTAAGCGCTATCTTTATTTAAAACAGAAAGGAGAAATAATGGCAAAACTAGTTAAAGAAGACCTAATCAAGCAGATCAAGGGTGGGATAATCGTCTCTTGTCAAGCCTTGCCTGGTGAACCCTTATATAGGGAAGAGGGTGGAATTATGCCTTTGCTTGTGAAGGCGGCAGAAGAAGCAGGTGCCGTAGGTATTCGAGCCAATAGTGTCCGAGATATTCGTGAAATAAAAGAGGTAACCGATTTACCGATTATCGGAATTATCAAGAGAGATTACCCTCCTCAAGAGCCTTTCATTACGGCAACGATGAGAGAAGTGGACGAGCTAGCTGAACTAGACATTGCAGTCATTGCCCTGGATTGTACCAGAAGGGAAAGATTTGATGGTCTGACTATTGAAGAGTTCATTAGGAGTATTAAGGAAAAATATCCAAACCAACTTTTCATGGCAGATATTTCCACTTATGAGGAAGGCGTTGTAGCCCACGAGGCTGGAATTGATTTTGTTGGAACGACCCTATCAGGCTACACATCTTATAGCCGACAAGAAGAAGGACCGGATATTGAGCTGGTTGATCGACTTTGTCGAGCAGGGATTGATGTTATCGCAGAAGGAAAAATCCACTATCCAGATCAAGCCAAAACCATTCACGAGTTGGGTGTGGCGGGTATTGTCGTTGGCGGAGCTATTACCCGTCCTAAAGAAATAGCAGAGCGGTTTATCCAGGCTCTGAAAAAATAGTTACACAGTCTAATACCCCCATATGGGGAAGCAAAAAATAAAGGAGAAGAATGATGAAAAAAATCATACATTCATTGTTAGCTGGTGTGGCAGTTTTGTCACTTGCAGCGTGCGGTAGCAGTTCAAGCAATACTAGTGCTGAAAAAACTGCTGATTCTAGTGCTTCTGGTAAGACAGAGATCACTTGGTGGGCCTTCCCAGTCTTCACGCAAGAAAATACAGAAGATGGTGTTGGTACCTATGAGCAAAAAATTATTGCTGCTTTTGAGGAAGCAAACCCAGACATCACTGTAAAATTGGAAACCATCGACTTTACATCTGGTCCTGAAAAAATTACAACTGCTATCGAAGCAGGTACTGCTCCAGACGTCCTCTTTGATGCACCAGGTCGTATCATTACCTACGGAAAAAATGGCAAATTGGCTGAGTTGAATGACCTCTTCACAGATGAATTTGTCAAAGATGTTGCAAACCAAAATATTGTTCAAGCATCTAAGGCTGGTGATACTGCCTACATGTATCCACTCAGCTCTGCACCTTTCTATATGGCATTTAACAAGGCCATGCTAGAAGACGCAGGTGTTCTTGATCTTGTCAAAGATGGCTGGACAACAGACGACTTTGAAAAAGTTATCAAAGCTTTGAAAGACAAAGGCTACAACCCAGGTTCCCTCTTCTCTAACGGTCAAGGTGGTGACCAAGGTACTCGTGCCTTCTTGGCAAACCTTTACAGTGGTAGCATCACAGACGAAGGCGTAACTAAGTATACAACTGATTCTGAACAAATGATCAAAGCCTTGGATAAGGCAGCTGGCTGGATTAAAGACGGCTACATGATGAATGGCTCTCAATACGCAGGTGGCGATGACATCCAAAACTTTGCAAATGGTCAAACATCTTACACTATCCTTTGGGGGCCTGCTCAAAACGGTATCCAAGGACAATTGTTAGAAGCATCTAAAGTAGAAGTTCTTGAAGTACCATTCCCATCTGAAGATGGTAAAGCAGCTCTTGAATACCTTGTAAACGGCTTTGCAGTCTTTAATAATGGCGACGAAGCTCGTGTAGCAGCGTCTAAGAAATTCATCCAGTTCATCGCAGATGACAAAGAATGGGGGCCTAAGAACGTTGTTCGTACAGGTGCCTTCCCAGTTCGTACTTCATTTGGTGCTCTCTATGATGACGAACGCATGGCTATGATTGATAAGTGGACTGGCTACTACTCACCATACTACAACACCATTGACGGATTTGCTGAAATGAGAACTCTTTGGTTCCCAATGCTTCAAGCTGTATCAAATGGCGAGAAAGAAGCAGAACCAGCTTTGAAAGAATTCACTGAGCAAGCAAACGCAACGATTAAATAAATGAATTGAATGAGGCTCCTTTTCTCTGTTAGCTATTCAATAGATATGGAAAAGGAGCCATTCCTTTCATGCTTTGTGAAAATCAAGAATTATTTTTTCAGTAGGTATTTTGATTTTCATAAAGAATGATTACGAATAGAATTGAGGTGTTCTAAGTGCAGATAAATAAGATTAGAATGCGGGAAACCATTGTATCCTATACCTTCTTGGCTCCTATTCTCATTTTCTTCACCATTTTTGTACTAGCTCCAATGATCATGGGATTTGTCACCAGTTTCTTTAACTATACCATGACAGATTTCACCTTTGTTGGACTGGATAACTATGTACGGATGTTTAATGATCCGATCTTTATCAAATCTCTGATTAACACATTGATTATCGTGGTTGGTTCAGTGCCAGTAGTTGTCTTCTTTTCAGTCTTTGTCGCTTCGCAGACCTATGAAAAGAATGTCATCGCTCGTTCCTTCTACCGTGCAGTTTTCTTCCTGCCTGTTGTAACGGGTTCCGTTGCTGTAACGGTTGTTTGGAAATGGATTTACGATCCCCTGTCAGGTATCTTGAACTTCGTTTTGAAATCTGGCGGCCTTATTGAACAAAATATCAGTTGGTTAGGGGATAAACAGTGGGCCTTGTTAGCCATTATCATTATCCTCTTAACAACTTCAGTTGGTCAGCCCATTATTCTTTACATTGCAGCTCTTGGAAATATTGATAATTCCTTGGTAGAAGCTGCGCGTGTGGACGGTGCCAACGAACATCAGGTTTTCTGGCAAATCAAATGGCCAAGCCTCTTACCAACCACTCTTTACATCGCAGTTATTACTACCATTAACTCCTTCCAATGTTTTGCCCTTATTCAGCTCTTGACCTCAGGTGGACCTAACTATTCAACGTCCACCCTCATGTACTACTTGTACGAAAAAGCCTTCAAGTTGTCTGAGTATGGTTATGCAAATACCATGGGTGTTTTCCTGGCAGTTATGATTGCACTGATTTCCTTTGCCCAATTCAAGATTTTGGGTAATGATGTGGAATACTAGAAAGGAGGAAACTATGAAAAAGAAAACCATTACACCCTTTGGTGTTATTTCAACGATTATCTTGCTCTTGTTGACCATCCTTTTCATCTTCCCCTTCTATTGGATTATGACAGGTGCCTTTAAGTCACAACCTCATACCATTGTGATTCCGCCTCAGTGGTGGCCAACCCAGCCAACCATGGAAAACTTTACTAAATTGACAGTCCAAAACCCAGCCTTGCAATGGCTTTGGAACTCAGTCTTTATCTCCTTGGCGACCATGATTTTGGTTTGTTCAACATCCTCTCTAGCAGGTTATGTATTGGCTAAGAAACGCTTCTATGGACAGCGGATTTTGTTCTCAATCTTTATCGCAGCCATGGCTTTACCTAAACAGGTTGTGCTTGTACCTCTGGTACGGATTATCAACTTTATGGGTATTCATGATACCTTAGCAGCGGTGATTCTACCACTAGTTGGCTGGCCATTCGGGGTTTTCTTGATGAAGCAATTCTCAGAAAATATTCCGACAGAGCTCTTGGAATCTGCTAAGATTGATGGATGTGGTGAGCTGTCAACCTTCTGGAATGTTGCCTTTCCAATTGTCAAACCAGGTTTTGCAGCCTTGGCTATCTTTACCTTCATCAACTCTTGGAATGACTATTTCATGCAGTTGGTTATGTTGACTTCACGTCAGAATTTGACCATTTCGCTAGGTGTTGCAACTATGCAGGCTGAAATGGCAACCAACTATGGTGTTATCATGGCGGGAGCGGCAATGGCTGCAGTACCAATTGTTACTGTCTTCCTTGTCTTCCAAAAATCCTTTACTCAAGGTATCACCATGGGAGCAGTTAAGGGATAAGAATCTGGCTAATTCATGGAGATAGAACTATGATTTATGATCATATTGACAATTGTTCACAATATAAGGGACTACATCCCAACTTGGATCTTGCCTTGGCTGTTTTGGAAAAGGGTGATTTTCGCGAGCAGGACCTAGGCAGGTATGAACTAGCTGGTCAGGATGTCTATTATTTCCTTCAGGAAAATACTCTTTCAGAAGAGTTCAAGGAGGAATTTGAATACCATCGTTCCTACGCAGATATCCATTTTGTTATCAGTGGACAGGAACAAATTTCTTACGGTTGTCGTCTGGTTGGAGAAGATTCTGGTTTTGATCCAACAAGTGATATCGGTTTTGTTCCGAGTGAAAAATGGGTGGATTGCCTACTTGATGGGAATTACTTTGCCATTTTCCTACCTGGTGAGGTTCATCAGCCAAACCAATGGGCAGGTGGACAAAAGACTGTCCGCAAGTTTGTCATTAAAGTCTTACTAGACGATTAGTTTTCAACTAAAATAGAAAGGGGAAGATGTAAATGAAAGGAAAGGGTGGTAGAACACTGGTTCAGTCCTTGTTTGATGCCAATCATCCAGCATGGCAACTGGTAGAAAAACTCTTTGATCTCATGCTCTTAAATGGCTTAACTGTTTTGGCAAGTCTTCCTCTTTTTACCTTGGGAATTGCCAAACTAGCCCTCCAAGCGAGTTTATGGGACATGAATGAAGAGGGGAAAGTCAAGGTCTGGTCGACCTACTGGGGTCATTTTGGTCGCCAGTGGAAACAGGGTCTGGTCTTGTCACTGGTAGAAATTGGGCTAACGACATTTTGCCTCTTGGATCTATATCTGATTTGGGGACAGGCTGGTCTGGTATTTGACAGTTTTCGTGCAAGCTGTATTGCCATCCTGCTCTTTAGTCAGTTACTTTGGGTCTATATCTACCCGTTAGCCAGTCGATTTGATTTGCAGTTGAAAGACTTATTCCTAAAAGGAATTTTATGCCTGGGGAATATGCTGTCCTTGACGGCTATGGTTGGTCTGGTCTTTCTACTTGTAGCTGCTATCCTCTTTTATTCAGACCTGACATTTTTAATCGGTCTGGTTTGTCTGCTATTTTTTGCCTACGCTGGCCTATCCTTTCTATTTATTAGAGAATTTGGGTCAAGAATAAAAACAGTTAAAAAGGAATTAGAATGAAAGATTTATCGAAATATCATGGAATTATCCCGGCCTTCTATGCCTGTTATGACGAGGCTGGTGAGATTAGTTCAGAACGTGTAAAAGCCCTGGTTCAGTATTTCATTGACAAGGGTGTTCAAGGGCTATATGTCAACGGTTCATCTGGTGAATGTATTTACCAAAGTGTGGCAGACCGCAAGCAAATTCTTGAAGCGGTCATGGAAGTTGCCAAGGGCAAATTGACCATCATCAACCATGTGGCCTGCAACAATTTGAAGGACAGCGTGGAGCTAGCGCGCCATTCGGAAGAATTGGGTGTTGATGCTATTGCAGCTATCCCACCTATTTACTTCCGTTTGCCAGAGTACAGTATCGCTGCTTACTGGAACGGCATTAGTGCAGCTGCACCAAACACCGATTTCATTATCTACAACATTCCGCAACTGGCAGGTGTTTCCTTGACACCAAGTCTGTATAAGGAAATGTTGAAAAATCCACGTGTGGTTGGGGTGAAAAATTCCTCTATGCCGGTTCAGGATATAGATACTTTTGTAACCCTTGGTGGCGAGGACTATGTAGTCTTCAATGGTCCAGATGAGCAATTCTTAGGTGGTCGCCTCATGGGGGCGAAAGGTGGAATTGGGGGTACCTATGGCGCTATGCCAGAACTCTTCCTGCGTTTGAATCAATTGATTGCGGACAAGGACTTGGAAACAGCCCGTCAATTGCAGGCGACTATCAATACTATTATTGGTAAACTGGTATCCGGTCATGGTCATATGTACGCTGTCATCAAGGAAGTCATCCGTATCAATGATGGCTTGGATATTGGTTCTGTTCGTGAACCTCTGACAGCCTTGACGGAAGCAGACTTGGTCATTGCTCAAGAAGCAGCTCAGGTCATTCGGGATGCCAAGGAAAGATTTGGTGCCTAGGAGGTGTCTATGAAAACCTATCTTGCCATTGATATTGGCGGAACTCAGATTAAATATGGCCGCCTAGATGCAGCAGGTCAAATTCTTGAAAGTTACAAGATGGACACGGAAGCCTACAAGGGTGGTCCCCATATCCTAGCGACAGTCAAAAAACTAGTGGCAGATTTCCATGCCCAAGCCCCCCTGTCTGGTGTAGCCATTTCTTCAGCTGGGATGGTTAACCCTGACAAGGGAGAGATTTTCTACTCAGGACCACAAATTCCAAACTATGCTGGTACCCAGTTTAAGTCTGAAATTGAAACAAGTTTCGGTCTTCCTTGTGAGATTGAAAATGATGTAAACTGTGCGGGTCTAGCAGAAGGGATTTCAGGTGCTGGTCAGGATTGCCAGATTAGTCTCTGCTTGACCATTGGCACGGGCATTGGAGGTTGCTTGCTGATCAATAAAGAAATTTATCATGGGTCTAGCAATGCCGCTTGTGAAGTCGGCTACCTGCCTCTTGCTGAAGGTGCTTTTCAGGATATAGCCTCTACGACAGCCTTAGTTCAACATGTGGCAGACTTGCATGGAGATTCTGTATCTGAATGGGATGGTTTGCGAATTTTTGAAGAAGCGAAAGCTGGAAATCGGAAATGTCAGGCAGCTATTCATCAACTTACAGATTATTTGGGTAAAGGGATAGCTACTATTTGTTATGTGACAAATCCAGAAATTGTCATTCTAGGTGGTGGAATAATGGCTCAGAAAGAGTATCTTGCTCCGATTTTACAAGAAGCCCTTAAACGCCATCTCTTACCGAGTCTGGTTGATCAGACAAGATTGGCCTTTGCAGAGCATGAGAATGCTGCTGGTATGCTGGGTGCCTTCTATCATTTCCAACAAAAGCAAGGTCTGAGATAGGAGTAGCTATGATTGATACAATGTCCCTGCAGGAGATGCAGGACTACCGAGGTCGTCATGAGATACCAGAAGACTTTGATCAATTTTGGCAGGCTGAAAAAGATAAGCTAGAAGGCTTGCCTGTTCATCAATTTGTGGACAAGGAGTGTGGCCTAGACCAGGTAACTTGTTCTAGCTTGTGGTTTGAAGGGACCAATGGTTCCAAGGTATTTGCTAAATGCCTCTTTCCCAAATCTGAACAGCCGGTTCCTGTCCTCTTTTACTTCCATGGTTACCAAGGACAAGGTCCTGATTGGACAGAGTTACTTAAGTTTGTCGCAGCGGGATTTGGTGTTGTTGCTATGGATGTTCGAGGCCAGGCGGGGCATTCTCAAGACCACGGTCGCTTTGATGGGATGACTGTCAAAGGCCAGGTTATTCGTGGTATGTTGCAGGGTCCCGACCACCTCTTTTACAAGGATGTTTACTTGGATGTCTATCAACTGGTGGAAATTATTGCCAGCCTTGACTTTGTAGACAAGAAGCGTCTGGTTTCTTATGGAGGATCTCAAGGCGGAGCCTTGGCACTAGTTTCGGCAGCTCTCAATCCACGGATTGGAAAAACGGTGGCTATCTACCCATTCCTTTCTGACTTTAAACGGGTGCTGGAACTAGGAAACACTAGCGAGGCCTATGATGAACTCTTCCGATATTTCAAGTTTTCTGATCCATTTCACGAGACAGAAGATGCGGTTTTACAGACCTTGTCTTATATCGATGTGAAAAACCTGGCTCATTTGATTACCTGTCCTGTTGCTATGGTGACAGGCTTGGAGGATAGTGTCTGTCCACCTTCTACTCAATTTGCCATTTACAACCGACTCGCAGGTCCAAGAGAAATGAAAATCATGCCGGACTATGGTCATGATGCCATGCATGTGAAAGTTAATGACTATATTTTTGATTATTTAGTGGGTAGCACATTTTTTCAATAAGTAATAAAAAAAACGGACAGAGATTGATATTGAAAAATCAATCTCTGTTCGTTTTGTCTTCCTTGGGTATTTGATTCTATTTGGGAGCAGGCATCATTCCCGTAAAGATTGTTTGAAAATATTTTCCTTCCGTTCCTTATCAATTGATTGGAAGTAGGAATAAATGATGTCCAGCATGATGAGGAGGGGTATTTGAGGTGAAATGCGATTTCCATGGTTAATCTGATGGACAGAAGCGACAGGAATCACTTGTTGTAGAGGTAATGGCTGTGATGGTTTTGTAGTTAATAACACAGTGGGAACGCCTTTTTCAGAAGCTATGGCTAGGTGTTCCATGACTTCTTTGGTCTGACCGGATAAACTGAGTCCGATTACTAAGCAATGGCTGTCCAAGATATTGGTTGTCCAGATAATATTATTTTTGTCAGTAATGGCATCACAAACTACACCCAATCGCATAAAACGGGACTTGATTTCCATGGCGACCAGACCAGAGCTGCCAATACCATAAAAGTAGACCCGTTTGCTCTTATCAATCATCTTGGCAACGTCTTCTAATTTTTGCTCATCAATCAGACTATTAGTCGACTGAATAATCTGCTCGTAATCTAGCAATACTTTTTTGGTGAGGTTGTTTTGTACTCTCTCAAAGTGTTTATTGACATATTCTTGATTATTTTGAAAAGCGAAGACAAATTCACGGTAGCCAGAGAAGCCACATTTTTTGGCAAAACGAGTCAGGGCAGATGGGGAAATATGAAGATGGGTGACGGTAGACTCCAATCTTAGGTCTGCACTTGAGGGGTCTAAATTCGTAAAATAAGTTGCAATTTCCTTTTCTAATTTTGTCATTTGATCAAGTTTTGACTCAATGATAGATGAAATATTTTTTTCACTTACTAGCATGCTTACTTCCTGTAATAATATGGTCTATTTTTATTATATCATAAAAAATTGGCTTTCTAGTCAAATATGTTATAATAGGAGTAACATAGAGGGGTGTAAGAAGATGTATATTGAAATGATTGATGAAACAGGGCAGGTTTCTGCTCAAATGCAGGAGCAGATTACGGAATTGCTCCAGTTTGCTGCCGAAAAAATTGGCAAGCAAAATAAGGAAATGGCTGTGACCTTTGTGGATAATAAACGTGTCCATGAGGTTAACTTGGAGTACCGAGGCATCGACCGTCCTACAGATGTCGTTAGTCTAGAGTATAAGCCAGAGTCGGAGATTGTTTTTGATGAGGAAGACTTACTGGACAATCCTGAATTGGCTGAGATGATGGAAGATTTCGATGCCTATATTGGTGAATTGTATATTTCTATCGATAAAGCGCGTGAGCAAGCTGAAGATTACGGACACAGCTACGAGCGCGAAATGGGCTTTTTAGCTGTACACGGTTTTCTGCATATTAATGGCTATGATCATTATACGCCAGAAGAAGAGGCAGAAATGTTTGGTTTACAAGAAGAAATTTTGACGGCCTATGGACTTACAAGAGAATAATTCAAAAAATCGCTGGAAGAACCGAGAACTGATTGCTAGTCTAGAATTTGCAGTAACAGGTTTAGTGACGGCTTTCAAGGAAGAACGCAATATGAAGAAGCACCTGGCATCAGCTGTCCTAGTTGTACTTGCGGGATTGATTTTCCAAGTATCTGTGACAGAATGGCTCTTCCTCTTGCTTAGCATCAGTCTGGTTATCGCTTTTGAAATTGTGAATTCGGCTATTGAGAATGTGGTGGATTTGGCGTCAGACTATCATTTTTCCATGTTGGCAAAGAATGCAAAAGATATGGCAGCAGGGGCAGTCTTGTTTGTGTCAGGATTTGCCTTGTTGACAGGTTTGATTATCTTTGTGCCGAAAATTTGGGACTTTATTTTTTAGAATATAAGGAGAATACATGACATTTAAGTCAGGTTTTGTGGCGATTTTAGGTCGTCCAAACGTTGGGAAATCAACCTTTCTCAACTATGTAATGGGGCAAAAAATTGCCATTATGAGCGATAAGGCTCAAACAACCCGTAACAAGATTATGGGAATTTATACGACAGAAGAAGAGCAGATTGTCTTCATTGACACACCAGGAATCCACAAGCCTAAGACGGCTTTGGGGGATTTCATGGTGGAGTCTGCTTATAGCACCCTTCGTGAAGTGGATACGGTCCTCTTTATGGTGCCAGCCGATGAAAAACGAGGCAAGGGTGACGACATGATTATGGAACGCCTCAAACAAGCCAAGGTTCCAGTTATTCTCGTTGTTAACAAGATTGATAAGGTTCATCCAGACCAACTTTTGGAACAGATTGATGATTTCCGTCAACAGATGGACTTCAAGGAAATTGTGCCTATTTCTGCTACCCAAGGGAACAATGTCAATCGCCTCATGGAAATTCTCAAGGAAAATCTGGACGAAGGTTTCCAATATTTCCCTGCGGACCAAATCACTGACCACCCAGAACGTTTCTTGGTATCTGAGATGATTCGGGAGAAGGTTCTACACCTGACTCGTGAGGAAATTCCGCACTCTGTGGCCGTTGTCATCGAGTCCATGAAACGTGATGAATTTACCGACAAGGTCCATATCCGAGCGACGATTATGGTAGAGCGTGATAGCCAGAAAGGCATCATCATCGGCAAGCAAGGGGCTATGCTCAAGAAAATTGGCTCCATGGCCCGTCGCGATATCGAATTGATGTTGGGCGACAAAGTCTTCCTCGAAACCTGGGTCAAGGTCAAGAAAAACTGGCGTGACAAAAAACTCGACCTCGCCGATTTTGGTTATAATGAGAAAGAGTATTAAAAACGTCCGGGGGACGTTTTTAACCCGAGCTTGAAAATGGGAAAGCGAGGAAGGTTCGGGGAGTGAAACAGTCTGGAATAGACTGTTTCAGCTGGTCACCTAGAAATAGTTAGCAGAAAAGCCGAAAGGCTTTTACTGCGTTATAGAGAAATCTTTAAATTAGTAAATAAGATAGGAAAGCCGATTAGGTGTTTCCTTGAACTCGCCTAGGCCAATGTGAAAATCTTAATCGAGACCTAGGTGCCACTGCACCGTTGGTCAGGTACTTATTTGCTTTGTAATTTTGTTAGAAAGGACGAGTGTTTGCGTACTTGAACCCGAGCTAAAAGCTCGGAAAATAGATAGAGCTCCTTGTATGCAAGCCACACAGCGTCGCTCTCCTAATTTTCAGTCGCTTTTTACGCTCTTGGTATCGTACATTGCCCGAATTGCCTGAAGTTGAGACGGTTCGTCGAGGTTTGAATCGATTGGTAAAGGGAAAGGTCATCGCCGAGGTGGAGGTGACATATGCTCCCATGATTAAGACTGGTGTGGATGAGTTCTGTCAGGACTTGCTTGGTCAGGAGATTTTAGATGTGGCTCGTCGGGGTAAGTATCTCTTGATTTACCTGACGGATCATGTCCTTATTTCCCACTTGCGGATGGAAGGTAAGTACAATTTCTTTCCTGATCAGGTGCCTGCTAACAAGCATTTTCATGCCTTTTTCACCTTTACGGACGATTCAATCTTGGTTTATCAGGATGTCCGCAAGTTTGGCACAATGGAACTGCTGGGCAAGGCAGATGTGGATGCCTATTTTATCAGTCGAAAAATTGGTCCTGAGCCGACGGAGGCGGATTTTGACTTAAAAGAATTTGCAGTCAAGTTAGCCAAGTCGAAAAAGCCCATAAAAGCTCATCTCTTGGACCAGTCCTTAGTGGCTGGTTTGGGCAATATATATGTCGATGAAGTCTTGTTCAGAGCTCAAGTCCACCCTGCTCAAGTCAGTTGTCAGTTAGCAGCAGAGCAGGTAACTAGCCTCCGTCAAGCCACCATAGCAGTTTTACAACTGGGAATCGAAAAAGGTGGCTCAACCATTCGGACCTATAAAAATGCCTTGGGCATGGATGGGACCATGCAGGATTATTTACAAGTTTACGGAAAGACAGGACAGGCCTGTCCCCGTTGCCAGACGGAGATTGTCAAAATCCAGTTGGGCGGACGGGGGACACATTTCTGTCCCAAGTGTCAGGTGAAAAATGGCTAAAGTTATCGGTCTAACAGGGGGCATTGCCTCTGGAAAATCAACCGTTACAGCTTTTCTGAGAGAACAAGGCTATCCAGTCATTGATGCGGATGCGGTTGTCCATGAATTGCAGGCTAAGGGTGGTAAGCTCTATCAGGTTTTGCTGAAAGAGTTTGGTCAAGACATCTTGTCGGCAGATGGAAATTTAGACAGGGTCAAGCTGGGGCAGGCTGTTTTTGCGGATAGTAAATTGCGGGCTCGCCTGTCTGACCTGCAGGACCAAATTATCAGGCAGGAGCTGTTAAACAGAAGGGATGCCCTTAAGCAGACGGAGCAAGTTGTTTTCATGGATATTCCCCTGCTCTACGAGGCGGATTATAGCGGGGAAGTAGATGAAGTCTGGCTGGTTTATGTCGATAGAGCGCAGCAGTTGGAACGGCTCATGAAACGCAATAGTTTATCTGTTCAAGATGCAGAAAATCGTCTGGCTGCTCAGCTTTCTTTAGAGGAAAAACGGGGCAAAGCCCAAGTGGTGATTGATAATAGGGGAGCAGTAGAGGCAACCTTGATGCAGGTGGCCAAAGGTTTGGAGGAAATGAAGGATGGACGACGGTAGTCGATATTGGCAGCAGAATCTGAAGGTGGCTTGGCTAGGGAATTTTTTAGCTGGAGCTAGTTTTACCTTGGTCATGCCCTTTATCTCGGTCTTCGTGGAGGAGCTGGGAGTGGGAGCTGGTCAGGTGGAATACTATGCTGGCTTGGCGGTTTCGGCCAATGCCTTTGCGGCGGCAGTGATGGCTCCTATCTGGGGCAGTTTGGCAGACCGCTACGGTCGCAAGCCCATGATGGTGCGGGCGGCTTTTGCCATGATTTTTACCATGGGAGGAATGGCCTTTGTGCCTAATGTCTTTTGGTTGATAGTCTTGCGGGTCTTGAACGGTGTCTTTACAGGTTACATTCCCAATGCGACGGCCTTGATTGCTAGTCAGGTGCCAAAGGACAAAACAGGCTATGCTCTGGGGACCTTGTCAACAGGGGCAGTAGCGGGAAACTTGATTGGGCCAACGCTAGGCGGTATTCTGGCGGAGATGGTTGGTGTCCACAATGTCTTTCTGCTGGTTGGTCTGCTCTATGCTCTGGTGGTTGTACTGACAGTATTCTATATTCGTGAAGATTTTGTCCCTGTCAAAAAAGGTGATGCTATGTCCGTTCAAGAGGTCTTTGGTCAGGTCAAGGACAAGCAGATGTTGGTAGGGCTATTTATAACTTCCATGATTATCATTGCGGCTGCTCAGGCAGTGGTGCCGATTTTGACTCTTTATGTACGGCATCTGGGTCAGACGGACAACCTGCTCTTTGTTGCTGGTTTTATCATTTCCCTGCCTGGAATGGCCTCATTAGTGACTTCTGGCTATCTGGGGAAATTAGGGGATAGATTTGGTAATCATAGGCTCTTATTGATGGCTTTGACCTATAGCCTGATCATCAATGTTCTTTGTGTATTTGCTCAAAATCCTTTTCAGCTTGGACTTTTACGTTTCCTATATGGCTTTGGAACAGGAGCCCTATTGCCGTCTGTCAATTCGCTCTTGACCAAGCTGACGCCCAAGGAAGGTATTTCTAGAATCTTTTCCTATAACCAACTATTTAATAATCTTGGTTCTGTTGTGGGGCCAATGATGGGGTCAGCGGTGGCTGCTCAACTGGGCTATGACTGGGTATTTTACTTATCTAGTGGTCTGGTCTTGTTCAATTTACTCTGGTCCTTGACCAATTTTAGAAATTACTTGAAAGTAAGGGATGTTTCGTGAGAGTTAAAATCAATTTGCAGTGTTCAGAATGTGGGAGTAAAAACTATCTGACCAGTAAGAATGCCAAGACCCATCCAGATAAGATTGAGGTTTTGAAATACTGTCCAAAAGAGAGAAAAGTAACCCTTCACCTTGAAACCAAATAGGTTTTGTGGTATAATATGCTAAGTTATTGTAGAAAGTGAAATCATATGTATCAACTATTATTAACCATTCTTTTGATTTTATCTGTTATTTTGATTGCGGTGATTTTTATCCAACCAGCTAAGAACCAATCTAGCAACGTCTTTGATTCAACGAGCGGAGCCTTGTTTGAGCGTACTAAGGCGCGTGGTTTTGAGGCTGTGATGCAACGTATTACGGCTATTCTGATTTTCCTATGGATGTTGGATGCGCTAGCACTTGTTATCATTTCAAGTAAATAGATAAATCAGACTGGGACTAGTTCTTGGTCTATTTTTTTAGGAGTAGGCCAGAACTGTGAAATGTAAAAATAGTGGCGACGGTTGAAAGTTGAAATTGGGAAATGCAGACATGCAGTTTCTTCTCTTGTCTAACTAATAAAAGAAAAACTAAGCAACATTAAGAGAAATGGGAGTGGGAAAGAACTCTACCATTCATAGAAGAGTTCGACAACAAGTCCTTGTTTCCAGTTGTTGAGCTGAAACAGTCTATCCCCAGACTGTTTCACTCCCACCTCCGCACAGCTCAAAAGGTTCGGTGAACCTTTTGAGGTTGGAAATAGAGCGAACTTTGTTCGCAACAGCCGTAATGGTCAGATTTGGAGTGTAAAATACGAATTGCTGAGATTTACTTCGCAAATCTTATCTCCAACCTTTAACAGTCCACTGGACTGTTAAAGCCAATCAACCACTGCGCTGAGATATTGACACTAACTTTGAGGAGCGGTGCTAGGCTTGAGCTCAGCATCTTGGTAAACATTAAAATGAAAAACGATATTATTAACTATATTAAAGAAGTTGGTCCTGTGACCATGGATCAGCTGGCAGATCAGTTTGGAGCCAGTTCTGCTAAGAGCTTTACAGACTTGGTCAAGCTGGTTTCTAGCATGGAAGGTAGCCGTCAGATTGTCTTTGACAATGCGGGTCGAATTGCTCTGCCAGTTCCAAAAGTGTCCAAAAACAAGGTAACCTTACAGGGTATTTTTCGTGCCCACAAGTCAGGTTTTGGCTTTGTGACCGTTGATGAAGAAGAAGATGACCTCTTTGTCAGCCGTGACGATGTTAACTTTGCTATCGAAGGTGACCGAGTGGAAGTGGCCATTAAGAAAGTGGCGGACAGACTCAAGGGGACAGCTGCGGAAGCGGAAGTCATTGATATTTTGGAACATAGCCTGAAAACAGCGGTGGGCTTAATTGTTTTTGACGAAGACAAGCCAGAATATGCAGGCTACATCAAGTCTAAAAACCAGAAAATCGCTCAGAAGATTTATATCAAGAAGTCACCTCTGGTATTGACCGGAACGGAAATCCTAAAAGTTGATATCGAAGCTTATCCCAATAAGAAACGGGACCACTTTGTTGCGACCATTCGGGACGTAGTGGGCCACAAGGACGATGTGGGAATCGATGTCTTGGAAGTTTTGGAATCCATGGACATCGTGTCGGAATTCCCTGATGAAGTCTTGGCAGAGGCTAATCGTGTACCAGAAAGTCCGTCTGAGAAAGACTTTGAAGGACGCTTGGACCTGCGAGATGAGATCATCTTTACTATCGACGGTGCAGATGCCAAGGACTTGGATGATGCGGTTCATATCAAGCAGCTCAAGAACGGCAATCTGGAACTGGGTGTCCATATCGCCGATGTCAGCTACTATGTGACGGAAGGCTCAGCCTTGGACCAGGAAGCTGTCAAGCGTGGGACTTCTGTCTATGTGACCGATCGTGTGGTACCAATGCTGCCAGAACGCCTGTCAAACGGTATCTGTTCCCTTAATCCAAATGTGGATCGCCTGACCCAGTCGGCTATTATGGAAATTGACCGCAAGGGCAAGGTAGTCAAGCACTGGATTGGCCAGACGGTCATCAAAACCACCTTCCGCATGACCTATTCCGATGTCAATGACATGATTGCAGGTAACAAGGAAAAGCTGGACAAATACAAGGCAATCGTGCCAAGTGTTGAGCTCATGGTCAAACTCCATGAGACGCTAGAAGCCATGCGCTATAAGCGTGGGGCTCTCAACTTTGATACAGCTGAAGCCAAAATCATCGTCAACAAGGATGGTCTGCCAGTCGATATTCAACTGCGCCAGCGAGGTATTGCCGAGCGGATGATTGAGTCCTTCATGCTGGCTGCCAACGAGTGCGTTGCTGAGCATTTTGCTAAGTTGGACCTGCCTTTCATCTATCGTATCCACGAGGAGCCCAAGTCAGACAAGTTACAGAAGTTCATCGACTATGCGACCAGCTTTGGTCTGACGGTCTATGGAACGGCCAGCTCTATCAGCCAGGACGCCCTTCAGGATCTCATGGAGCGGGTCAAGGATGAACCCTATGCGGATGTCCTCAACATGATGTTGCTGCGTTCTATGCAGCAGGCACGCTACTCGGAGCACAACCACGGCCACTACGGTCTGGGTGCAGAGTTCTACACCCATTTCACCAGCCCTATCCGCCGTTATCCCGATTTGCTGGTTCACCGCATGGTGCGGGACTATGGTCACAATCCTGCGGAAAAAGCAGAGCATTTTGAGCAGGTTATACCTGAGCTTGCCAAGTCTTCGTCCAGTTTAGAACGCCGTGCCATTGAGGCAGAGCGGGAAGTCGAAGCCATGAAGAAGGCAGAGTTCATGCAAGAATTTGTCGGGCAAGAGTTTGATGGTGTCGTGTCTAGCGTAGTCAAGTTTGGTCTTTTTGTCGAGTTACCAAATACGGTTGAAGGTCTGATCCACATCACCAACCTCAACGAATACTACCAGTTCCACGAGCGAACTCTGACCTTGCAGGGTGAGAAATCTGGTCGGGTCTTCCGTGTTGGTCAGCCAATTCGTATCAAGCTAACGCGGGCGGACAAGATGACAGGGGAGATTGATTTTGCCCACGTGCCGTCCGAGCTGGATATTGTGGAAAAAGCTCTGAAAGCCAAGAGGAGAACTGCTAGTCACTCCAACCGTGACCGTGATGATCGGTCAGGGCGAGGACGGGGCAAGCACCACAAACAAGAAGCCGCTGGTCGCGACAGCAAACATCACAAGTCTGGAAAAGACCACAAGTCAAAAAGTGGCAAAAAAGACAAGAAAAAGAAACTATTTTACAAAGAAATGGCTAAAAAGAACAAGAAGAAAAGGAGATAGGCATGGCCAAGGGTGAGGGCAATGTGATTGCACAGAATAAAAAAGCCCGCCACGACTATACCATTGTCGATACAGTGGAGGCGGGGATGGTCCTGACGGGGACGGAGATTAAGTCTATTCGTGCGGGGCGGATTAACCTTAAGGATGGCTTTGCCCAAATCAAGCAGGGCGAGGCTTGGTTGGTCAATGTTCATATCGCTCCCTATGATGAGGGCAATATCTGGAACCAGGAGCCAACGCGGACCCGCAAGTTGCTCTTGCGGAAGAAGCAGATCGAATCTCTGGGCAATGAGGTCAAAGGGACAGGGATGACTCTGGTGCCCCTCAAGGTCTATATCAAGGACGGCTTTGCCAAGGTCTTGATTGGGCTTGCCAAAGGGAAGCACGACTACGACAAACGAGAGTCCATCAAACGCCGTGAGCAAGACCGTGACATCAAACGAACCATGAAGGCTATCAATAGTCGATAGACTGGGAGAAATCCTGGTCTTTTTTGTGATAGGAAAACAAATACCCCAGGCAGTTTCGAGACTATCTGGGGCTTATTATTTATCTTAATCCACCGTCACCATTGCTTTAATGGTTTTACGGTTGGCCATGTCTTTGTAGGCTTGGTCAATATTGTCTAGGCTGTAAGTTTGGGTGAAAACTCGACCTGGGTTGATGTCGCCTTTGAGAACAGCATCGAGCAAAATTTCCTTATCATAGGTTGTGACAGAAGCAGAGCCACCACCGATAATGATATTTTGAGCAAAGGTTGAGCCAAGGGCATGGTTGTTGTAGTGTGGCACACCGACAAAGCCGATTCGACCACCATTGTGAAGGACGCCGATGGCTTGGTCAATAGAAGCTTCTGTTCCGACACATTCGAGGGCGGCATCCGCTCCGCCACCTAGGATTTCACGGACCTTGGCAATGCCTTCCTCGCCCCGTTCTGCTACGATGGCAGTAGCCCCTGATTCCAGAGCCATTTGCTGGCGGTCTGCATGGCGGCTCATCATGACAATCTGAGAAGCTCCGCGCATTTTTGCAGCAATGACAGCACATTGTCCCACTGCTCCGTCACCGATGACAACCACCTTATCGCCAGGTTTGACATCTGCTACTCGAGCTGCGTGGTAGCCAGTTGGCATGACATCTGCCAAGGTCAAGAGGGATTTAATCATCCCTTCTGAATAATCAATCGGCTGACCAGGCACCTTAATCAAGGCCCAATTCCCGTAGTGGAAACGGATGTATTGTGACTGGTAATTATTACCAAAGTTTTGTGCACCAGGGTGGTTGTCACAGGTACCGTCGAAACCAGCACGGCAGGCATCACAGTGTCCGCAACCGTGTGTAAAGGGTACAATTACGAAATCACCAGGAATAAGGGTGGTGATGTCCTCACCGACTTCCTCTACAATCCCGATTGCCTCATGACCAGAGTTGGTGTCACCATGTTCATGTGGTACATTTTCATCATAACGCCAAAGGTCCGACCCACAGACACAGGCACGAACGACCTTGATAATGACATCATCTTTGGCTTGAAGTCTTGGTTTTTCGATTTCTGCAAGGGTCATCTTGCCGGATTTTTCATATATTGCTGCTTTCATATTTACTATACACTTACATTTACAAGGAAATGTCCTTTCTGATTGATATAAAATATTATACACCTTGGAGTTCACTTTAAGTCAAGAAAAAAATCAATTTGAATTCCAATTTTCTTTGTGATAGACTAGAAACACGTTTTAAGTTTTGTAGACGAAAAGGAGAGATAATGACAGTTTTAGTTCCTTACAAACGCATGCCTATTTGGAATCAGGAGACGGTTCCCCAGCACTTTTTGACCAAGCACAATACCAAGGTAGGTACTTGGGCCAAAATCAAGGTCTTGAAGGGCCAGCTCAAGTTTGAGCCGATTTCTGATGACAATGAGATTTTGGGAGAATTTGTCTATGGTCCAACAGATGAGATTCCCTTTGTTGAGCCACAGGCTTGGCATAGGGTGACCCTGTTGACAGAAGATACGGAGTTTTTCTTGGAATTTTTCTGTCAACCAGAAGACTATTTTGCCAAAAAGTACGACTACACACGGACGCATTCGGAGGTCTTGGAGGCCTTGAAAATCATCGAGCCTTGTAAGGTCTTGGACTTGGGTTGCGGTCATGGTCGTAACAGTCTTTACTTGGCTCAGCAGGGTTTTGAGGTGACGGCAGTTGATAAGCATGTGCCGAGTATCCAGACACTTCTGCAGGTCAAGGAAGCTGAAGATTTGGATTTGCAGGCTGGGACCTATGACATCAACTCAGCCAGTCTGGAGCAGGACTACAACTGGATTATCTCAACTGTGGTCTTCATGTTCTTGGAGCGTGACCGTGTACCCGCCATTATCCAAAATATGCAGGAACGAACAAGACCGAGTGGTTATAACTTAATTGTAGCAGCCATGGATACGGAAGATGCCCCTTGTCCTATGAATTTCTCCTTTACCTTTGGAGCAGGGGAGTTGAAGGAATACTATCGTGACTGGGAATTGGTCAAGTACAATGAAGATTTTGGTCAACTTCATAAGCGTGATGAGAATGGTAATTTCCTTAAGATGCGATTTGCGACCATGTTAGCAAGAAAGAAGTAGAGGGCAATCTCTCTTTTTTCAAAACAAATTCGTTTACAAATGTAGTCAGGTTTTGTATAATATGATTACAAACGTAGTCAAAAGGAGTGTTATCATGCAAAAAGAAAGTATTCGTATAGCAGGCATGACCTGTGCCTCTTGTGCTCTGACAGTGGAGAAAGCTATCGGGAAATTGGAAGGAGTAGAAGAAGCCAGCGTCAATCTGGCAACTGAAAAATTGAGTGTCAGTTTTGATGAAAATGTCTTGAGCCTGAGCGACATTGCTCAAGCAGTTGAAAAGGCAGGTTATGGTTTGGTTCGCAATCTTATCACAGAAACCTATGCCATTGAAGGCATGACCTGTGCTTCCTGTGCTATGACGATAGAAAAGGCGCTAGGGAAACTGGCTGGTGTAGAAGAAGTGGCTGTTAATCTTGCGACAGAAAAGGCCAGTATCACCTATGACAAGGACCGCTTGAATGCGGCTGCAATTTTGTCTGCTGTTGAGCAGGCT
Source organism: Streptococcus suis (assembly GCF_024509555.1). GTDB lineage: Bacteria > Bacillota > Bacilli > Lactobacillales > Streptococcaceae > Streptococcus > Streptococcus suis_AD. The sequence goes on along the minus strand of NZ_JAMWEL010000018.1, from coordinate 2,255 downwards.
GGCTACAAGGCTATCAAGCCAGAAGTAAAGAGTCAGGAAAAGGTGGCAGACAGGCAGGATGAGAAAATTGCCAGCCTCTGGACTCGTTTTATCTGGTCAGTAGTTTTCACCCTCCCCTTACTTTATATTGCTATGGGTCCCATGGTTAACTTGCCCCTGCCCCAGTGGTTACATGAACCTATGGTGTTTGCCTTGGCTCAGTTTATCCTGATTTTACCAGTGGTTTATCTTGGAAGAAGCTTCTTTACCAAGGGCTTTCAGACCCTGCTAGCAGGTCATCCCAATATGGACTCCCTGATTGCCATTGGTACCAGCTCTGCTATTGCCCAAGGCCTTATCATGATTGCCTTAATCGCCCAAGACGAGGTAGTGATGTCCCATGGTGGGCACCCAGAGCTCTACTTCGAGTCGGGGGCGGTTATCTTGACTCTGATTACCCTAGGCAAGTATCTGGAGGCCGTGTCCAAGGGGAGAACGTCAGAGGCCATTAAGCACCTCATGGACTTGGCACCCAAGACGGCTCAGGTCCTGCGTAATGGACAGGAAGTGCAGGTGGCCTTAGAAGATGTGGTTGTGGGTGATATTGTCATCGTCCGACCGGGTGAAAAAATTGCGGTGGACGGTGTTGTAGTTGAGGGGCAATCGACTGTCGATGAGTCCATGTTGACAGGTGAAAGTCTGCCCGTCAGCAAGTCTGTCGGAGATCAGGTGGTCGGTGCCTCCCTCAATAAGACCGGTGCCTTTCGCTTCCAGGCAACCCGTGTGGGTCAGGACACCAGTCTGGCTCAGATTATCCAGTTGGTTGAGGCAGCACAGGGCTCTAAGGCCCCCATTGCCAAGCTGGCCGATCAGGTGTCGGCGGTCTTTGTGCCCATTGTCATGGGGCTTGCGGTCCTCTCAGGCCTAGCTTGGTTGCTCTTGGGGCAACATTCCTGGATTTTCTCTCTGTCCATCACCATTTCGGTCTTGGTCATCGCCTGTCCTTGTGCACTGGGCCTAGCGACCCCAACGGCAATCATGGTCGGTACGGGCAAGGGGGCGGAGAACGGCGTCCTCTTCAAGTCCGGTCAAGCCTTGGAAATCCTGCCCAAGATTGAGGTCATGGTCTTTGATAAGACAGGCACCATCACCCAAGGTCAGCCGCAGGTGACAGACCTGATTTCCTTCTCGGATCGGACAGAGCAGGAACTACTCCAGCTGGCAGCCAGCAGCGAGCAGAATTCAGAGCACCCTCTGGGTCAGGCCATTCTGGATGCGGCCAAGCAGGCAGATTTGGAGCTCTTGCCGACGACCAACTTCCAGGCCCATGCTGGTCGAGGCTTGTCGGTGACAATAGCAGAGCAGACCATTTTCTTTGGCAATGCCAAGCTAATGGTGGAGGCAGGTGTGGATACTACACTTGCCAGCCAGCAGGCAGAGCGATTAGCCAGTCAAGGCAAAACTCCTATGTATCTAGCAGGAGCAGGACAGCTTCTGGCACTTATCGCCGTAGCTGACACGGTAAAACCCACCAGTCGTCAAGCCATCGCCAAACTGCGTCAGCAAGGAGTGGAAGTGGTCATGCTGACAGGCGATAACGAGAAAACTGCTCAGGCTATTGCACAAGAAGTCGGCATTGACCGCGTGATTAGCGATGTCCTGCCAGAAGACAAGGCCCGTCAGGTCCAAATCTTGCAGGCAGAAGGCAAGCGAGTGGCCATGGTCGGAGACGGCATTAATGACGCACCTGCTTTGGCACAGGCAGATTTGGGTCTAGCCATTGGCTCTGGTACCGATGTGGCTATCGAGTCCGCAGATGTGGTCTTGATGAGGAGTGACTTGTTAGACGTGCCGCGAGCCCTCACGCTCAGCCGAGCAACCATGCGCACCATTAAACAAAATCTCTTCTGGGCCTTTGCCTACAATGTATTGGGCATTCCAGTTGCCATGGGGATTCTTCATTTATTTGGCGGTCCCCTGCTCAATCCCATGCTAGCAGGAGCAGCTATGAGCCTGAGCTCAGTCTCCGTCCTCTTAAACGCTCTGCGATTGAAAAGGGTGAAAATAGACTAAAAATATCAGTCAAAAAACTGGTATTTTTTTACATAAACGCTTACAATAGATATATTAAGTGCAAGGGAGATATATAGGCTCTTTGTCAACTGTAGTGGGTAGATGAAAAGCTAACACCTAGAGAGGACGAAGTTCGTTCTCTCTTTCTTTATGTTCAAAGCAATCAAAATACGTTTTTTAAAATTTTCAAAGTTCCTGAAACC
>NZ_JAMWEL010000017.1 GCF_024509555.1 Streptococcus suis | reverse complement strand
CTATTATCAACATTTTTAGTCAAAAAAAGAACTTAGTCTGAGACTAAATTCTGTTGATGTTATGCAGTTTTCTCAAAGTAACTTCTGGAAGGACGGGAACTAGAACTTACTTTGAGAATTTACCAAAATCTTAAAACGCTTATTCTAAGATCTTTTCGAACTCACTCTATTTCTTTTATTCAGAAGACTATCAGCGAAAATCCTTCAAATGGATTTGTAGATCACGTATCATTTCACGGCGACCACGGAAACATTGGCCACTAATTAGTTTTTCATAATTTTCAAGCTGGTCATTGCTTAGTTTTTTTCGATAATCCCTCAAGGCACCTCTCAACATTAACAGTTCATCATTGACTAAACCTGGCGATTGTATAACGTGAGATAAATCATGAATATCTTCATGCGGCATACGATCAAACTTACGCTTCTGACTTTCTTGTCTGCGCACGCGGTCTTTAATTCGATTTCTGAACTTCACTTTGAAATAGCAATATAATTGTTCCTGCTCATCAACTAACCACGGTTGATCTTCCAATAATTCAAACAAGGTCATCATGCCCTCTTGATCCCAGTCTTCCCTGTCCCAGAGCTTAATATAAAACTCTTTTCGAGCTTTATTTACAATACCTTTCACACTTGCATACACCTTTTCGAATTTCATTAACACATCTCCTTTGTTTGATGGTTTAAGTTTATCGAAAAAGGCTATCTTGCTACAGGACATTTTTGTCTACTAATTAGTAAATATGGTTTTTCATTCGTATTTTATAGTTATTACAGGCCATTGTTCTTTCCAGTTTTTCTTTTTTATTCTTTTCCCATATAAATCCATACGTTTAGAATTACCAATAAAATGAGGAGTTGGTCGTACCAAATAATTATAAATATCAGTCAATCCATAAGGCGCAAATAGTTCTATATCCCCTTTCTCTGTCTGACGAACACCAATTGCGGTACACCTTTCAGGAAATTTTTCTATTGCATCTTTTGACGATTGATAAGGAGAGGTATCCGGGCTATGAATGTGCATAAATACTTGATTCTTAGCTTCCCACTGATATTCCGGATATCTTTGACGCAAATTTGCTTCTAATTCTTTTGTTGCGTGATACGATATTTTCTCATCGTAAAAGATAAGATCAACATCCGTATTTTTATCAAAACGGTAGTGATTCCAGATAAAATTACGAATTGTTCCCGCACAAATCCATGAATCCGCTAAGTCTAAATCCTTTACAATCTCCAAAATCCTATTGATATCAGGGTCTTTCGATAAATATTTTCCCAACTCTTCTTTCATACAATCCTCTACCTTCAAGTTGTTCATTGATTTTAGTGTTGTTTTTTCTAGCTTCCTTAAAAAAATCGTTAGAAAATTCATTCTAACGACAGGGAGCAGATAAAACATTCACCAGACCTTAATTCATTCTTTGATTTGCAAACTCATGATAAAAAGGTCCACTGGACCTGATAAAAAGGTCCACCGGACCTGATAAAAAGGTCCACCGGACCTGATAAAAAGGTCCACCGGACCTTTTTATTCCTCCATAAAGCTGTTGAAGACTTCTTCAATCATATCCCATTCGGCTGTTGCGTCTTCTGGGATTGGTTGAAGGTCACCTTCTGTGCCGTTCTCATTTTCAATGTATGAGTAGGCTTGGATTTCAACTTCTCCGTTCTCATCTTCTTCTGCACTTGCAGGAATTAAGAGGACGTAGTTTTTACCAAACTCTTCTTGACCGTCAATCGTCAATAAGATTTCAAAAAGTGTTTCGTTTCCTTGGTCGTCTACCAAAGTAATCAATTCACGCTCGTCGTGATTGTGGTCGTGTTCATGGTCATGATGATGTGCCATTAGTATCTCCTTTAAAATGTTCTATCTAAATAATTTTGCAAAATCAGCTGGGCAGCCAATTTATCAATAACTTTCTTACGTTTCCCGCGGCTAATATCTGCCTGTTCAATCAGCATACGTTCTGCGGCAACAGTTGTCAAACGTTCATCCTGGTAATCAACTGGTAAGTTGTAACGCTCAATTAATAAATCTCCATAAGCTTGGCTAGCTTCCACACGCGGTCCGCTAGTATTATTCATATTCTTTGGCAAACCTACAACAAATTTATCAACCTTATACTGCTCTACTAACTCAGTTAAGCGTTCCAAACCAAACTCACCCTTTTCTTCATCAATTGGGATGATTTCCAATCCTTGAGCTGTGAAGCCCAAGGGGTCTGAAATGGCTATGCCAACTGTCTTAGAACCGACGTCTAATCCCATTATTCTCATTAGAGGTCAATCCCATTTCCTTTCAAATAGTAGCGCACCAATTCTTCGATAATTTCATCGCGTTCATGTTTACGAATTTGGTTGCGGGCATCATTATAGCGCGGAATATAAGCAGGGTCCCCACTTAATACGTAGCCTATGATTTGGTTAATTGGATTATACCCCTTCTCATCCAATGAACGATAAACACTGGTCAGCGTTTGGCTAATTTCTTGCTTATCTGTATCATCCAGACGAAATCGGACTGTTTCTTCTGTGAATCCCATACTTACACCTTCTTTCATTATGTCTTACTCCCATTATAACACACTATCTACATAATCTCAAAGAAAGAGCAAAAAGAACTCTATCATCAGAGTTCTTTCCTACTCTTATAAAGCTGCTCGCATACGAGCCTGAGCATTTTCAACATTACGAACAGAGCGAGGTAAGAAAGCACGAATATCGTCCTCCTTATAACCTACCTGCAATCGTTTCTCGTCAATCAGAATCGGACTTTTCAAAATACGGGGATTAGAAGTAATCAAGTCAATCACTTCGTTGACACTCAAATCTTCAATATCGAAATCCAAACTCTTTGCATAACGGTTTTTAGATGAAACTATGCTAGCAATTCCGTTTTCTGTCTTGGTCAAGATATTTAGAATTTCTTCCTTGGTGATTGCCTCTTTTGCTAGGTTATGTTCATTGTAGGATAATTGGTGGGCATTCAACCAGTTCTTGGCTTTCTTACAAGAAGTACAACTAGATACTGTATAAATTTTAATCATGTAGTCACTCCTTTGCTACATCTTAGTAAGCACATTATATACCATTATATCACAAAATCCCTCGGTCTGTAGACCTATTTTTAAAAAACTTTAAATTTTTGGGGAATAATTCGGTTTTAGACAAGAAAAAAAGTCTGGTCACACCAAACTTTTTCGTTTTTAATCTTCTAATTCAATACCGCCATCAAGATCTAGGATAACATCTTGGATTTCTTCCGTAACAACAGGGGCTTCTTCGGTCACAACCTCTTCAACTCCATCTGCTTCAATCAAGCCATAATGAATACGAATCTTGCGATCAATTTCATCAAAAATTGCTGGATTATCTGCTAAGAATTTCTTAGCATTTTCAGAACCTTGGCCAATTTTCTCTCCATTATATGAATACCAAGCACCTGCTTTTTGGATAATGCCGAGGTTGCTACCAATCTCAATCAATTCACCTGTGCGAGAAATTCCTTCACCGTACATGATTTCAACAACAGCTTCTTTAAATGGTGGCGCCACCTTGTTTTTCACAATTTTCACCTTGGTTTCCTTACCAACGTTTTGATCTTTCTTGTCGCCTGTCCCTTTGATTTGTGTATTACCACGAACATCCATACGGACAGAGGCATAGAATTTAAGCGCACGACCACCAGGTGTTGTTTCAGGGTTCCCAAACATGACACCTACTTTTTCACGCAATTGGTTGATGAAAATAGCTACTGTCTTAGTTTTATTAATGGAAGCACCAAGTTTGCGCATGGCCTGACTCATCATACGAGCCTGTAAACCAACATGGCTATCACCGATATCACCGTCAATTTCTGCACGTGGTACAAGGGCAGCGACCGAGTCCACAACAACCAAGTCAACCGCACCAGAGTCGATCAGCTTGCCTGCAATTTCAAGACCTTGTTCCCCTGAATCCGGCTGTGACAAGAGCAACTCGTCAATGTTAACACCAAGCGCTGCTGCATAAGCTGGATCCAAGGCATGTTCTGCATCGATAAAGGCAGCAATACCGCCATCTTTTTGGGCTTGAGCTACTGCATGAAGGGCAACAGTTGTCTTACCTGAGCTCTCTGGACCATAAATCTCAATGATACGACCTTTCGGATAGCCACCTGCTCCAAGCGCAATGTCGATTGACAAACTACCTGAGCTCATGACTTGAACTTTTTGTTCAGCCCGCTCACCAAGTCGCATGACAGCGCCCTTACCAAAATCTTTTTCAATTGATTTTAGGGCATCATCCAGTGCTTTTTTACGCTCATCTCCAAATTTCTTTGTAATATCTTCTAATTTTTTTCCTGGTTTCTTAGCCAATGATTTTCTCCTCTTTTCTTAGTCAAACTATTATAGCAAATATCTGCTATTTCACAAAGTGTTTCGTACAAAATCCAAAGCCTGCAGACAAGCAAGCTGACGAAGGTATTCCCACGAATAACCACCTAAATCTGTCTCTTTTTGGGAAATACCCGAGGTCGTAGCCAAAGTGAGGTATACTTTTGCAAGTACGTTGTCCTCTGTTGATTCCGGTTTGATAAGCACAGACACAGCCAAACCCAAATCAGCTTGCAGCTCCTGCCGAATGCAGTCAGCTTCCTCTGATAGCCAGCCCGATTCTGTCCCTAGCTGACCGATGACTTTTCCTCCGCTAAAATACGGCTGTTCAGCCAAAGCCAGACTCAATTCAGCTTGCAAGAGACCTCCTGTCCCCTGCTCGACAATGGCTATGGTTTGTCTTTTCTCCACCAAACGAGTCGCTACCGTTTTGACCAGACTATTGTCCTCTCCGTAGGCATAGAAATATTCTCTCAGTTTATCACGTTGTAAGATGTCTTCTTCCAACTGATTCAAACGTAGATTTGCTTCTTCTTGACTATTTGCCTTGGTAGATAAACGTAAAGTCACCTCTCCAACCTTAGCATAGGGTGCGATCGTTGGGTCAGTTTGGTTGTCAATCAAGTCCGCCAAAACAGTCACCAACTGGCTTTCACCAATGCCAAAAAAGCGTAGGACACGCGAGTAAAGTTGCTGCTGAGATTGGGTCAGTAAAGGTAAGAGACTCTCAGAAAACATGGCCTTGAGCTCACTTGGCGGGCCAGGCAAAACTATATAGGTCACCCCATTTTGCTCAATCATGCCTCCTACTGCCAAACCCGCTGGATTTTGTAGAGCTTGACTTCCCTCAACAATTTGTGCCTGGCGTTCATTGTTGGGTGTACGAACACGACCTGGGCGACTGGCAAAGAAACGGTCTAATTTTGCCATAGCCTCATCATCAAAAACCAGATTTCTACCTAAGAAGGTCGCCAAGGTCTGCTTGGTCAAGTCATCCCCAGTTGGACCAAGTCCTCCACAGAGAATGACTAGCTCACTACGCTTGCTGGCTACCTCCAGTACAGACAAAAGCCTCTGTTCATTATCTCCAACAGCTGTGTGGAAGTAAACATCAATCCCCAGCTCTGCACATTTCTCCGAAAGGAACTGAGCATTTGTGTTAACAATTTGGCCTGTCAAAATCTCCGTCCCGACCGCGATTAGTTCTGCTTTCATATTCCTCCTCTGTCTAGGGTGCGATTACTCGCTCATCTAATAAATTCGTAATTGATTTCTAAAATCACAAGATTCTTTATGTTCATTTAAGATACCTGCTGCCTGAAAATAAGAGTAAACACAGACAGGACCTACAAATTTGAAGCCTCGTTTCTTCAAATCTTTTGAAATCCGCTCAGACAAGTCGTTCTTGGTCGGCAATTCTCGGAAGGACTTGACAGGGTTGTCGATAGATGTAAAGTTCACCCATTCCCAAAGATACGTATCAAACGTACCGAATTCCTCCTGTACTCGAAGAAAGGCCTGGGCATTGGCGCGGGTAGCGTACAGCTTTGCCTTGTGGCGGATAATACCTGGATTGTCCAACAGCGTATCCAGGTCTGTATCAGACATGGCTGCAACTATTTCAAGGTCATAATTGAAAAAAGCGGAGCGAAAAGCCTGTCGTTTGTTGAGAACAATCTCCCAGGAAAGTCCTGCTTGGTAGGATTCCAAGCAAAGCAACTCAAACAGAGCCTGCTCATCGTGAAGTGGCTTGCCCCATTCTTCATCATGGTAGGCAATATATAAGGGATTATTGGGATTGACCCAAGCACAAGGGGACATAGAAACTCCTTTTTAGAACGCATAGCTAGATACATTTTTGAAAAAATAGCTAAACACAGACTAAGGACTGTGAGAAACGTAACCCTAAGTCCTGAATATCACCGAATAACGCAGTTGATATCTGGCGAAAGGCTTCGTTAAAACTCGCCTTTTACCTAGTTGTCATTACGGAGGTCTCACAACGAGATTTCTTGCAAAATTTCTGTTCGGCTGTCTATTTTGCTTTGTATCGCTTAACACCTTTGCATCTGAACACGACATGAGCCACAAAAATCGATATTATTTTTGTGGCGAATTAGTAAGGTACCTAGGCAAGTCGCAAATAGCGATTGCCGTAGTATGATGAGTTGCTTCAGCAACCATCATACTGGTACGTTAATTGAACACGGCTACGATACTTTGCAAAACGTAACTCTAAGTCCTAAATATCACCGAATAACGCAGTTGACATCTGGCAAAAGGCTTCGTCAAAACTCGCCTTTTACCTAGTTGTCATTGCGGAGGTCTCACAACGAAATTTCTAGCAAAATTTCTGTTCGGCCGTCTATTTTCTCTTTGTCCTTTACGTCCTTTGTATCTTATTACTTCATCAACATTTTAAGTGCTGACTTAATATAGTTTTCTGCGGTGTCAGTAGTACCGTCAAAGAATTTCTTGATTTTCTTGAGTTCGGCTGGACGGTAGCCAAGGGCTTCCATGGCCTCCATGGCTTCATCGAGGGCAACATTTTCACTGGCAGGTGCTGTTGGTTGGACAGGACCTGCTTCTTCGCTCATAACAAACTTGCCTTCCAAGTCCAAAATCATCTGCTGGGCTGTTTTCTTACCAATCTTTGGAAACTTAGTCAAGTAGGTGATATTTTTCTGCTCAATAGCGCGTACCAGACCGTCATTGTCATCAACAGCAATTATGGCTAGAGCCGTTGTCGGACCAATTCCTGAAACAGAAATCAGACTGAGGAAAACAGACTTCTCAGCTTCTGTCTTAAAACCGTATAGCAAGTGAGCATCTTCACGAATCACTTGATGCGTATAGACCGTTACTTCTTGCTGGACTTGCCCAGAGTAAGCATAAGGATTAGCTACCTGCAAGAGGTAACCAACTCCATGCGTTTCTACCACAATATACTTTGCAGTGATTTTTGTTAAAATTCCTTTGATATAGTCGTACATATACTTCCTTTACTAGTGTGTCAATTCTTTGTCAACGGTTTAATACTTCCCCAATTCACGTAGACTCGTATGATTTTCCTGAATGCGACGAAACATCTTTTCCATATCCGACTTGCTAAAATGCACCAAGACTGGTCGGCCATGTGGGCAGTTGTAGGGATTTTGACAATGCGATAATTGCCGCAACAAATCACGCGCCGAGTAATCATCCAAAGCATGGTTGGCCTTGATTGACCGTTTACAAGACATCATGATGGCCAGTTCTGCCCGATACTGCTTAATAGACACCTGATCCGTCAAGAGCAACATATCGCACATCTCGTAAACGCCCGACTCAATCTCCTCTTCCTTCATCCAGATAGGATGCTCACGTAAGATGAATTGGTTGACACCATACTCTTCTAAGTTGACACCAACTTGACGGAGGGCATCCATTTTATGCGCAAGATTGAGGGCATCATTTTGAGGAAATTCAAAGATATAAGGCACTAAGAGTTGCTGGGCAGAGTTATCTACCTGACCAATTTTCTCACGATAATATTCGTATTTGACCCGCTCCTGTGCAGCGTGCTGGTCGATGATATAAAGCCCTGTTTTCCCCTGTGCAAACAAGTAGGTTCCGTGCATTTGACCAAAATATTCTAATTCTGGGAAGGTTGATGTTTCTTCTTGGTCTAGTTTGTCTGCTAATTTGGCCAACTCTTTAGCACTCAAGTTAGGGTGTTCTGGGTCTGCACTTTCAGCTGTCTGGCGTTCTGCAAATTGGACAGACTTGACTGCATTTTCCTCGGGTACTTCTTTAGGAGCCTGTTTGTCTTCCTTCAAAGGCTTGATTTCCTCAGCGACCACCTCTGGCTTGAGGAAGAAATCCTGCTTGACGGTATCATAGTAAAGCTTGCTTTCCTTGAGTGGCAAGGTGACCTGCTCTGCTTTGACCTTGGTACGCGTACTAGACTGGGCCAGATTTTCCAGGGCATCGGGAATCAAATCCTGTTCCTTGAGAGCCTTGATAATAGCCTCGCGAATCAGGGTCATCAGTTCCTTTTCCTTGGAAATGCGGACCTCTTGCTTGGTCGGATGAACATTGACATCGGCCAGATAAGGGTCAATCTCAATAGAAATCACTGCCAGCGGAAAACGCCCTACCATGAGCTTGCTACCGTAGCCTTCTAAAATGGCACGGTTGAGTAGGAAGTTCTTGATGTAACGACCATTGATGAAAATAGAAATGTAATTGCGGTTAGCACGGGTCAATTCAGGCAGGGAAACATAGCCTGAAACCTGAAAATCCAAGTCCTCGGCCTCGATCTCCACCATTTTTTTAGCAGAAGCAATCCCATAAATACCTGAAATCGCTTGACGGAGCTTGCCCGTTCCAGCTGTCCGCATCAATTCTCGCCCTTCGTTGACTAGGGCAAAGGCTATTTCAGGGTGGGAAAGGCTCAGCCTGTTTATGATATCAGCGATATGCGATAACTCGGCCTGCTGACTGCGGACATACTTAAGACGAGCAGGAGTGTTGTAGAACAAATCTGAAATAGTCATCTGGGTTCCAACTGGTCGACTGATTGGCTCCTCTAACTCAACCACTCCGCCCTTAGAAACCAGACGCAAGCCATGGGTATGATCAGCTGTAGCCGTTTCGATAACCATTTGACTGACAGAGGCAATGGAGGGCAGAGCTTCACCACGAAAACCCAAGGTCCGAATCCGGAAAAGGTCTGCCTGATTTTTTATCTTACTTGTCGCATGACGGCGTAAAGCCAAAGACACTTGTTCAGGAGCAATGCCTTCGCCGTTGTCTGTAATTTGAATGGATTTTAGTCCAGCTTCCTCGATACGAATTTCTATCTGGCTGGCCCCCGCATCAATCGAGTTCTCCACCAACTCCTTAACCACACTGGCAGGTCGCTCAATCACCTCACCTGCTGCAATCTGGTTGGCTAAAATTTCTGGTAATTCAATAATTTGTGACATGATTTTCCCTATATTCCTTTAGAGATTTTTTCCCGTTTACTTATTCCTCCATTATACCACACATCCCTTTGTTTCTAAGTCAATGAAAAAATGACTGCCTAGGCAATCATTCATTCTTTTGATAAATAATAAAGTGATCAGTTGTCTGTACAGACTTGTACTGGGATTCTAGATTTGTCTTGACTTCATCTAAAATTGGCAAATTTTTATTGACCACTACATATGTTGCATCATTTTTATTGAGGTCATAAATCAGACTGTTTTTATTCTCCGTCGTATTCAGATAAGGGGTAATGGTGGTAATGGTCGCTGACGAAAGACGCTGGCTATCAAGGTAGATACTTGCACTATTGTCCCACACATAAATCTTATCTGCTTCCTCTGTTTGCTCACTGACATATTGAGCAACATTCTCTCGGTCTGCCACTAACTCTCCTTGCAGTAGGTAAGCATAAGCAGGTTGAGCAAAAATACCCAAACAAATAAAGAGAGGAAGGAAAAATTGTAATCTCAGATAGCTATCTTCTTCATCTACTGAATCATCCTGTAAATGAACAATCCCCATCACAAACCCATACGGAACTAGATTAAGTAAATAACTCCAATAAAAATGATCTGTCCCGACAATGAACAAGAGCTGAACTAAGAATGCTAGTAAGAGAATAATTTTAATATAGGTATGTTTACCTTGCCCAAATGATATAAGGGTTTGAACCATACTCTTGAAAAATCCAGATAGCAATAGGAATCCCGAAACCATTGCAATCGTCAAGTAGAGGTCAGTATATTGGAAATCCAAACGTAGATTATATAGGAAAGTTTGCTGAATAGCACTTCCCAAAATTTCTGAATCAAAAGCGTAATATCCCACTACGTACATGACTAGCAAGAAACCAAAAACAGTCGCCAAGAACTGGTAAATACCTCGTGCCTTTTGTTGATTTCTGATATTAAAGACAAGCAGGACAAGACTGGCTACCAGCCACAAAATACTTCCCTTTGGATAAATCAAAAATGTCAATGCTAGGTTTATCCCATATAAAATGAAGCCTTCATCTCGAATGGCGTTCTCAAAATAACGCACCAGAAACCATATAGTCATTAATATGAATGGAAGTACGAAGATTTCTGCATATAGACCGCCGAAACCAAGAGCAAATATAAAAATATAGAACCAGTGACTAAAGCTAGTCGCTAGATAATCTGATTGACCAAAATAAGCAATTATTTTATAAAAATAAATACCTGCAATGACTAAGAAAATAAATTGAAGCAGTCCAAAAACAAGAAATCCACCATCAATATGCCCTAGCCAGGCCAGTAAATAGTACAAAACCCCATTGGTTCCAAAGAAATTTCCATATGGAACCTGACCGAACATCATTGCCATACCGGCATACAGATTCTGAGTTTGTATATTGGTTGCAAAAGAAGTTAAAAATGGATTAGCGACACTAAAGATACTTAGTAGCAGACTCCAAATGATTGCTGGCCAAATCTTTGTGTCTAATAGTTTATCATTAAACTCTTCATCAAGATTTAATTCTTGAGACTGTGAGTTTTTACGCTGGCGTCGATATTTACCTTTATTTGTAGCGTTTTCAGATGTTGTATCTAACTCTGTCATTGCACTCCCCTTTCTTACTATTCTTCATTATTATATCAAAAAGCCCTCCCGATGTCATTTCCTATCGGGAGTTCTAGAAATTTTTGCAAACAGTTCCAACTGTCGAAAGGTATGGCGTTTGATCTTTTCAAATTCCTTTAGAAATGCTATTTTTTCTGCATGTGTCATACCTATTTATTCGCAAAAAGATATTCATTTTTTAAAAATCCGTCGAACTTCCGATATAAAGTAAAGGGAACCAGTCACAATCAGTATACCTTGTCCATCCGATTGCCAGTCTTCTATAAATTGCTGGTAGTTCTCAACATAATCTCGTCCTTGTCGGTTTTCCTCAGACACAGCACCATCATAAGCGAAGCTGGTTAGTACAAGGGGAGTATGTGGCAATTTTTCTTCTAATAATTCAAGCATTTCTTGAAAATCCTTGCGCCGAAGGGCTGAAAAGAGAATGGTGACTGGCTCTTCTTGTTCCTGAATAAATTCAACCAAACGTTCGATAGCTGGGACATTGTGGGCTCCATCCAAATAGATTTTTGGCTCTTGAGCAACCAATTCCAAACGACCAGGCCAGCTGGTTTGGGAAAGGGCTTGTTGAATCAACTGAGGTTGAATGTCTTTTTGGATATTGGTCATATAGAGTAGAAAAGTTTGTAGGGCTACGGCCGCATTCTCTTCTTGGTGCTGACCAGCCAGACCTAAAACCAATTCTGACAGTTCCAAGTCCGCATTGCTGAACTGTCCTGCTTTATAGGTGAATTCCTGACCAAATTGGTAGACAGAGGCTTGTTTGTCTTGGGCAATTTGGCGACAGAAGGCTGTGGTTGCTGGACAAAGTGGTCCTAGGACGACAGGCACGTTTTGCTTGATAATCCCTGCTTTCTGCTCTGCTATTTCCCTTAAAGTCGAGCCTAATAAATCCTGATGGTCCATGCCGATGGAGGTGATAAGGCTTAGGGCTGGTGCCACGACATTGGTCGTATCCAAAAGTCCGCCGATACCTACCTCTACTAGCGCCAAATCAGGCTGTTGGTCCTTGAAATAGAGGAACATAATGAGTACCATGACCTCAAAATAGCGGAAAGGCTCATAGCGTGCGGCAACTTCCTGCTCCAAGTCGTAGATGTTCTGTAAATAGTGCTGAAAATCATAATCCGAGATGGGCAGGCTGTTAATACAAATCCTGTCGTGCACGCTCACCATGTGGGGAGATACAAAACTGCCTACACGCAAGCCATGTGCCTGAAATAGCTGGCGCAAAAAAGCAATAGTCGATCCCTTGCCATTGGTTCCAGCGACGTGAATGACTGGCACGGCAAACTGGGGATTCCCTAGCAGTTCCAGGGCATACTCAATCTTTTCCATCTTGTAATGAAAAACCTGACCTTGTTTGGTGTTTAACCAATTTTCTAACATAGCCACCTCCTATATATTGTCTAGTATAGCAAAAAAAGCCAAGCAGATGTTGGCTTTTTGAATAATCTTATTCTTCAATCCATGTTCCCCAGTTACCACCAAGACGTCCAAAAAATTTTAAAAAGTTAAACATATTACTAATCTCCTTTATTCTTTATGAATTTAGTATAATACCTTTGACAAATCTTCAACAGGACAAAAATGTCACATTATTGATTGTCAACTTTCCAATCTTCTTCAATCTTCTGTTCTAATTCTCTATTTTCTATCAATTTTGCAAATAACATCGCATCTAGGTAATGTTTTTCAGCCTCACCTCTATCCTTATTTACAAAAAGTGCATACTTCCACTTCAATACACTAACAATAGGCTTTTTCTGAAAATCTTGAGTTGACTGTATAATTTTATCTACAGTGTCGAATATCTTTGGTATTGGTTCATAATATTTTTTACTTCCCAAAATGTTTACACAAGATAACAATGTATCTCTTAGAACAAATAAATCACTGGAATTGATAACATCGATTTGTCCATGTAAATATTCTATAATTTTCAAAAACTGTTTAAATATTTCTGAGTCACTACTGGACAATCTAACGTATTCAAGCTGGAGCCTAATAATCAGCAAATCATTCACTTCGTACTTTTGTTTTCGGAAAATTTGTTCAAAGTAATCTTCTAGTATCTCTTTTCCAAAGCCTGCTGTCCCTGACTCTAAGGTATCAATTCGGGATTGAATGGCATCAATCGCTATTTTCTCCTCCTCAGGCAAGTCATCATAATAGTCATCATAGATTTCCGTCATGATAGCATCGCGCTTTTCCACCAATTCTTCGTTGCCGTAAGTCGGTGTACGAAGTACATCAAACTTCAGTTTGGAATATCGTTCAGGTAGCGACACATAATCAGGCATAAGCTCGTAGAGCCCCATGCCTAATCGGGTTGCGATATACTGGATTTTTGAAAAAGTCGGCTTGGAAGTGCCTGCTTCGATACGGGTTAATTGGCGGACGGAGAGCTCCAGTTCATCATCGCAAAACTGTTCACGTGTCAGATTAGCAGTTTCTCGCAGTTGACGCACACGTTGACCAAATTCCTTATCGTTCATAACTCACCTCGCTATTTTTATTTCACATCCCTAGTGTATCAAAATTAGCTATAGATGACTAATTGAATATTTTCATGACTTGTTATAGTTGCTAGCTATATTTACACTTCAAACTTTTCCTTAATATCCACCAACTTCTCAATCTTCCAATTCTGCTCCACACCATCAATTTGCAGGTTGATGCTATGAATCCCTGCGTTGATAGCTGTTTCTACATCGAGCAAACGGTCGCCAATATAGTAGGTGCTTTCCTTATCCAGTCCGTATTTTTCGATGAGGAATAGCAGAGCTTCTGGACTTGGTTTGCGGGCAAAACCAGAATCGCTTGTCAAGATTTCTGTGAAATGTTGACGGACACCCAAATCCTCCAAAACCTGAAAAGCATTGTCACTCTTGTGTGTATAAACGAAATTTTGAATTCCTTTCTCTGCTGTCCAGTCCAGAATTTCACGCGCACCAGCCATCAAGGGAATCTGCGTATTTTTCTCCTTCAAGGAAGTCGCACGCACACGATTGAGTTCATCACTATCCAGACCGTACTTGGCCGCATCACGCACCAATAAATCTTTAACAGAATAGCGGAGAATATATTTTCTCACCTCTTCACGGTCAAAAGGAAGTTCAT
Source organism: Streptococcus suis (assembly GCF_024509555.1). Taxonomy (GTDB): domain Bacteria; phylum Bacillota; class Bacilli; order Lactobacillales; family Streptococcaceae; genus Streptococcus; species Streptococcus suis_AD. Next base: position 34,427 of record NZ_JAMWEL010000017.1, on the reverse strand, counting down.
ATTGCTCATAGGTTTCCTGAATTCCCGCCAAAATCGCTTCATACGAATCCAGAAGTGTTCCATCCAAATCCCAAATAAATGTCGGTGTCATCTTATCTCCATTCAAATGCTTGATAGGGCTTGTCCAATTGGTAGCCCAGCTTTTCAGCCAGTTTCAAGGATGTCAAGGTGTGGGCATCCCAGCTTGGATAGAGTCCGCGGTCTAAACAAGCTAAAATTAACTGAGCCGCACAGGCTTTTGCCAAACCCATACCTCGATAGTCTTCCCTGGTATCTACTTCTATCTCAATCCCAGCTGAATAGCTGGCATAGGACGAAGCCCCTGAGACCACCTGACCCTTGTGCAAGGTGACATAGCCCAGCCCCAAGTCCAAAAATTGTTCCACATCTATATAATTTCCCACCAAATCCCGTGACCATTCCTCTACCAGACAAGCCTCGTACAGATTACGGTCAATCAGTTTTATATCAAAGCTTTCAGGCAAGTCATCAACCAGTTTCTGTAAATGCCCAAGGTCAAACTCAGTGTCCTTTTTCGTAGCATAGCGGGTAAAGGACCGAATCCCTTCTCCGTAAGTCCCTTCTATCAAGTCTAACCAGGCTTGGTTTTGAGGAACTAGAATAATATCCTTTCCCTCGCAGATTTTTAGCAAGTCTCGATGTGGCTGGCCAGCTAAAAAACCAAAGAAGCTCTGCCGTCCATAGAGAGCTAGGGCTGACTGGGGCAATTGGCTGTCATCAACATAAATGTCTCCCATGGTACCTTCTAAACAGGTCCAGATAATCGTCTCAGGCCAGTCTCCAAATAAACGAGCTACTTGTCTCATCTGCTCTGCCATTATTTTTCCGTATAGGGATAACCCAAGTGCTCGTAAGCCTTGGCTGTCGCAACCCGCCCCGTCCGTGTCCGCATGAGGAAGCCCTGCTGAATCAGGTAGGGCTCGTACATGTCCTCCACCGTCTCACGCTCCTCGGCAATATTGACCGACAGGGTGTTGAGGCCGACGGGACCGCCACTGTACATCTCAATCATCGTGCGGAGAATCTTCTGGTCCACGTAGTCCAGCCCCTCGCGGTCCACATCCAGCATAGTCAAGGCCTTGTCTGTAATGGTGTCGTCAATCAGGCCGTCGCCCATAATCTGTGCAAAATCCCGCACTCGCTTGAGCAAACGGTTGGCGATACGGGGAGTTCCACGAGACCGACGAGCCAGCTCAATAGCAGCTTCATGAGTAATCTCCATATCAAAGATATCCGCTGTCCGCTCGACAATCTCCGTCAAATCAGCCAGTTCATAATACTCCATATGACCGGTAATACCAAAACGGGCCCGCAGAGGATTGGACAGCATACCTGCACGAGTGGTTGCTCCAATCAGGGTAAAAGGTGGCAACTCCAAATGCACGGAGCGACTGGCCTCCCCTGCTCCAATCATGATGTCGATGTAGAAATCCTCCATAGCAGAGTAGAGAATTTCCTCGACAGCCATGGGCATACGGTGGATTTCATCGATAAAGAGGACATCACCTGGCTCCAAATCGTTGAGAAGGGCCACCAAGTCACCTGCTTTTTCAATAACAGGACCACTGGTCTGCTTGATATTGACGCCTAGTTCGTTGGCAATGACAAAGGCCATGGTGGTCTTACCCAAACCCGGAGGGCCAAAAAGAAGCGTATGGTCCAAGGCTTCATCACGGAGCTTGGCCGCCTCGATAAAGATTTTGAGCTGGTCCTTGACCTTGTCCTGGCCGATGTATTCATTTAATTTCTGCGGACGCAGGGTACGTTCTACGTATTCCTCGTCCTGCATTTGTTCCATATCTAAAATTCGATTTGTCATGAAACCATTATAGCACAAAATGAAAATACCAGACTCAATGAGTCCAGTATTCTCAGGAGATTATATGAAAAAGAATGGGCTATTTCTAGCTTGGATATAGTATAGCTCGCCAAGCTTAAGAGAAACTAAAACAGAATTCATTTTATTTATTTTCCACTATTCGCAAAAATCGTTTTAGATAGTGCGAATCTAAATCGTTGTACTGACTGCCTTCTGTTGAACTTTCTTTGGAAATTTCCAGGCTCATCAACTGCCGATCAAACTCCTCTAGTTCGATGTAGGTATCGTCAGGTACCAAGTTCTGATTAACAGCTGGTTGCATAAACACAATCTTTTTCCCATCCAGTTGAATTTGATAGCTAAATTCCCCTTGCCTTTCAGCCCTGTTCACTGTCACTAGCTTGGTCCCAAAGCCTGTCCAGACAGACTTGACATCGCTGTAAAGATATTCCTTGGACGGAGCCAGCAGATTGATGTCGATGATCTGGGCTTTGGTCACTGCTGTTGTGGTAGAAATCAGCAGAGCGGTCAATAGGATACAACCGCCTGCCAGACCCAAACCATATTTCCAAGATAACTTCACCAGCCTCGCCAGTTTTCCAAAAAGAAAAACGAGAAAAGCTATGATAAAAAATATAGCAACCTTACCCAGACCAGTCGAATACTCATAGAAGAGCCAATCACTTGGTAGGAAAAATCTTTCGGTCAACCAGCCGACAAGGACAAAGTAGGCAATCCCACCTACGAGGGAGATAAGACCAATCGGAATCCACCAGCCCTGACTGCGGTTTTTCTGGCGGACCTTGTCCCGATGTTTCCACCAGGTTACGAGGTAGTCTCGCCAGAGAAGCGTTATCCAAGCGGTTGCTAGCAGGGAAACCACTGCTAGTAGGAAAAGATTTTCCTGACGACCCTCTTGGATTCGGGTAAACAGCCAGAGGATGGGGCCTGATGCCATCAGGCTCTGCACAAGGGTCAGCCATAGGCTTGGTAATAAGGCATATTCTAGGTCTTGTTTGAAGTCTTGAAATTCACCGCTTTCCACAAAGGCAATGGATTCCTGTGCTTCTTCCAACCAATCCATTTTCTTACCCAAATCCCTGACCACCTGGTCCAACAAATCAACCTTGTCTGTCAATTCTTCTGCTTGCTGATTGATTCCACGCTTTTTCTCACGCAAGGCTGATTGCAAATCCTCCTCTGGCAAGGCTAGGATGTCCGTAATCTCTGCTAGGGAAAACTCAAAATAGCGGAGTAACTTAATCAAGCGAAGCTGACGTACATTTTCCTCTGAATAATCACGGTAATCGTTGAGCGGATTTCTCACCACTTCAATCAGACCCTTTTCCTCATACAGCCGAATCGCCTTAGTTGACAAGCCTGTCAACTTCTCCACATCTTTGACCTGCATAAGCAACCTCCATCTGTTTTGATAGTCCTAGCATACACTACTCCCCTAGGGATGAGTCAAGACATTTTGTCAATTTTTATCAAAAAACAACCAACATTTGCTGGTTGTCCCGAATGTTTATAACCCAAGTCTCTCAAAGATATCATCCACCCGCTTAGCATAGTAGTCTGGGTTGAAGAGTTCATCGATTTCTTCCTGGCTGAGTTTAGCTGTCACGCGCTCATCCGCTTCGAGAAGGGGCTTGAAGTCCACTTGATTGTCCCATGACTGCGCAGTTTTTGGTTGCACCAAATCATAGGCTTCCTCACGGGTCATACCTTTCTCAATCAAGCTAAGCATGACACGCTGACTGTAAATCAAGCCAAAAGTTGACTCCATATTGCGTTTCATATTTTCAGGGAAGACCGTCAAGTTCTTAACGATATTACCAAAACGATTGAGCATATAGTTGATGAGAATGGTCGTATCCGGTGTGATAATCCGCTCCGCTGATGAGTGGGAAATATCGCGTTCGTGCCAGAGGGCCACATTCTCAAAAGCCGTCACCAAGTGACCACGCACCACACGAGCCAGACCGGTCATATTTTCAGAGCCGATAGGGTTGCGTTTATGGGGCATAGCAGAGCTGCCTTTTTGGCCCTTGGCGAAATACTCTTCGACTTCGCGTTGTTCAGATTTTTGCAGTCCACGGATTTCTGTCGCCATACGCTCGATAGACGTTGCAATCAAGGCTAGGGCTGAGAAATATTCTGCGTGAAGGTCACGAGGAAGGACCTGGGTCGAAATTTCCTGCGGACGAATGCCTAATTTGCCACAAACATACTCTTCCACAAATGGAGGAATGTTGGCAAAGTTTCCAACCGCACCTGAAATTTTACCAGCCTCGACACCCTTGGCCGCCACATCAAAACGCTCCATATTGCGTTTCATTTCGCTATACCAAGTTGCCAGTTTTAGACCAAAGGTCGTTGGCTCCGCATGGACACCGTGGGTCCGCCCCATCATGATAGTGTACTTGTGCTCACGCGCTTTATCGGCGATGATATTGGTAAAGTTTTCAAGGTCACGACGGATGATGTCGTTGGCCTGCTTGTAGAGGTAGCCGTAAGCCGTATCCACCACATCGGTCGATGTCAGACCATAGTGGACCCACTTGCGTTCCTCACCAAGACTTTCCGAAACCGCACGCGTGAAGGCCACCACATCGTGACGGGTTTCCTCTTCAATCTCTAAAATACGGTCGATGTCAAAAGTCGCCTTCTCACGAATCAAGGCCACATCTTCTTTGGGAATCTCACCCAACTCAGCCCAAGCCTCATCAGCGAGGATTTCCACCTCCAACCAAGCCTTGTACTTGTTCTCTTCACTCCAAATAGCCGCCATCTCTGGGCGGGAATAACGTTCTATCATGATTTTCTCCTTAGTTATTATATATCGTCAACACATAAATATAAGTTTCAAAATTAGTCATTAAATACTATGGTAATATTGTATCATCTCTTTCAGATAAGCTTTTCCCCACGTAGTTGTACCTGAGCGAGAAGTTAAATCTTTTTTTAATTCAACCATCATATTTCCACAATAATTATCCAAATTGTTTTTTTCAACATAATTCTTGTGATAATAATAAACTATTTCATAGGCACCAATATGATTTTTTAGTAAATAATTATCAATATTTAACGACAAATCACTAAATAATTTAAAATAATTTATTAATCTTTCTTCGGAAAGTTTATCATAAGATGCTACTTTATTGAATTCTCTATTTTCTCTTGCTTGTGTAATTTCTCTACCAAAAGAATGAGCAGCGTTATTCCGTAGTTTTCTAGTTTTTTCTAGATCCGCAATATTTTGCCTTAAAATTTCAGGTGCATCTGGAAATATTTTGTAAAACATATTTGTTCTTTTAGTCCAATCCCCATGTGTGATTTCTGAATCAATACTACTTATCAAGTCTTTATATCCTTTTTTATTGAAAAGATTTTTCTTTAAAAATTCTACACCATCAATTTTATTAAAAAGTCTATCTGGGCTATCTTCCGATGGGGATAAGTAAGTATAATTAAATAACAATGCAGGATTTGACTCTAATGCAATTCTTGTTACTAAAGATAGATAAGTTTCAAAATTTGAGACTAAGCTAATCAGTATATTTATTCTATTCCAGTTCTCAAATTGCTTTACACTAATCAGCCACTCCTCCAAATTCGGAGGGATACGTCTTGAATTTTCTCCAGTAGCTTTAAAAAAATCTACTGATGAAATCTTATTCAATTCATTACCATCTTTCGCCTCTAAATTTGCTAAATATTTTTCTTTACTCAGAGCTGGAACCAGAGACCAATAATTCCTATTTATATCTGTCAAATAATCTAAAAATGCCTTATAAGCCCACGAATTTGACTCATGTGCAGTATCTCGATTAAAAGTTACCATAAAAGACTTCCCCTATCTTTCGTATCCTATTTATTATGATAGTACAACAAACATACATATGAACTACCTATTCTCATCAATAACTAGATATTTTATACTTATTGTATAAGTTTTTCCTTTTTAAAACTTAATTTTTTAGCAAACATCATCCGTCAACACCGTCACATGTCCCATTTTGCGATTGTGCTTCGCTTCTAGTTTACCATAAAAGTGGGGATGGGCGGTAGGATTTTCTTGAAGAAAGGTTTGGACTGCTTCCATGTCTTGTCCGAGGACGTTGATCATAACGGCTGGAGAAAGCAGGCAGATAGGAGGTAGAGGCTCCCTTAAAATGCCTCGGATATGGGTATCAAACTGTGAAAAATCACAGGCTTCAATAGAATAATGCCCCGAATTATGTGGTCGAGGAGCAATTTCGTTGACCAGAATGTCCTGCCCTGCCACAAACATTTCAACGCAGAGGGTGCCTGCTAAATAGAGCTTACCTGCGATTTGTAGGGCCATGGTTTTGGCTTTTTCAGCAAGTTCATCTGAAATACGGGCAGGCACGATGGTCTTGTAAAGAATATTATTGCGGTGGATATTTTCCTGCACAGGAAAGACGGTGTAGTCGGAGCCATTGCCAGACACAAGGACGGAGATTTCTAGGTCAAAATTCACAAACTCTTCCAAGACACACTCGGCAGAGTTAGCTAACTGACTAGCCTCTACCAAGTCCGCCTCTTCTCGAATGACCTTCTGGCCATGTCCATCATAGCCCCCAGTGGCTGTCTTTAAGACATAGTTTTTACTGAGGTCCAGTCCTTCTAAGTCTAGGCTAGATGTGACAACTTTGTAGGGGGCGACTTGCACGCCAGCTTTTTTTGCCAAAAAATCCTTCTCAAAAATACGGTTTTGGGAAATACGGAGGAGGTCTGTCCCTTGAGGGAGCTGACCGTCCTTGATGACCGCGTCCAGTCCGTCGGCATCAACATTTTCAAACTCGTAGGTCAGAACATGGCACCGCTCCGCCAGCTGTTTGAGAGCCGCCACATCGTGATAGGGAGCAACGATAACCTCGCTGACCTTGGAGGCTGGGCAGTCCGCTGCAGGATCCAGCGTGATGACCTTGTGGCCCATGTAAATAGCGGAAATAGCCATCATCTGCCCCAGCTGACCGCCGCCAATAATTCCGATTGTCTTAGATGAGGTCATCTGTCATCGCCTCCGCAATTTTTTCTTGTTCCTTGGCAAAGTCTGCCAGCTGAGCTGCAATGGTTTGGTCTTCAATGGAGAGAATGCGAAGAGCTGTCAGGGCTGCGTTGGTGGCACCAGCTTCACCGATTGCCATGGTCGCAACAGGGACACCACCTGGCATCTGCACGATAGAATAGAGGGAATCCACACCACTGAGGGCACGGGATTGGACAGGGACACCGATAACAGGCAGGGTGGTCTTGGCTGCTACCATACCTGGCAAATGAGCCGCACCCCCCGCTCCTGCGATAATAACCTTGATGCCACGGCCACGAGCTTCTTCGGCGTGACGGAACATGAGGTCTGGTGTGCGGTGGGCAGAGACCACTTTCTTTTCATAGGCTACGCCAAAGTTGTCCAGCACATCGGCTGCTTTTTTCATGGTTTTCCAGTCAGAACTAGAACCCATGATGATGGAAATTGGAATGTTCATGCTTGTCTTTCCTTTTCTTTATCCCTTATTTTACTGCTTTACTCCCAATATCTGTCCGATAAAAGAGGCCTGTTGTATCCTGATTTTTCAGCTCCGAGTAAATTTTTTCTTGGGCTTCTTGGACGGTATCTGCTGTGGTGACCAACATATAGACCCGACCGCCGTTTGAAAGCAATACTCTGCTATTTTCCGCAAAACGAGCCCCTGCATAGTAGGTCGTGATATCACCCTCGGTCTTTGCTGGCAACTCTACGCCTTTTTCGTAATCCAAAGGATAGCCGTTTGATGCCACAACCACGCCCAGTGTCACGCCGCTATCCAGCCAAGTCAGCTGTGTCGGGCGTTTATGGAGGATATCGTCGATGTTCTGAGCAAAGTCAGAGGTCAGGCGAGGAAGGATAATCTGGGTTTCTGGGTCGCCAAATCGAGCGTTGAACTCAATGACTTTAGGACCTTGATCGGTCAGAATCAAACCAGCATAGAGCACGCCCAGATAAGACCGCCCTTCCGCAATCATGCCCTCAAGAATGGGCTTGACAATGGTATCAACCGCTCTATCCACCACGCTTTGAGGCAGGTGGGGAACAGGGGCGTAAGCCCCCATACCGCCTGTGTTGGGACCTTGATCACCGTCAAAGGCACGCTTGTGGTCCTGAGCTGTCGGCAGAATGTAGAACTGGTCACCATTGACCAGAGCAAAGAGGGAAAACTCCTCGCCCTCCAAGAATTCCTCGATGACCACACGAGCACCCGAGTCGCCGAACTTGTTGTCCAAGAGCATCTCCCGTGCCGCTTCGACCGCCTGCTCGACGGTTTCCGCCACGACCACACCCTTGCCCAGTGCCAAGCCGTCCGCCTTGACCACGATTGGAGCCCCCTGCTCTTCGATGTAGGCTTTGGCTTCTTCGAAGTTGGAAAATGTGCCAAAGGCTGCTGTGGGAATGCCGTATTTGACCATGATTTGTTTGGCAAAGTCTTTTGACCACTCCAGCTCCGCGGCTAGACGACTCGGACCAAAAACCTTTAGTCCCGCCTGTTCAAAATCATCAACCATACCTGCTGCCAGAGCATCGTCTGGACCCACAAAAGTCCAAGCAATGTCATTTTCCTTAGCAAAGTTAATCAGGGCAGAATGTTCGGAAATCCCGATGTTTACTAACTCGATACCATCTAAAGCCATCCCGTCATTTCCAGGAGCTACAAAAACCTGTTCCACCTGTTCAGACTCTAACAATTTCTTTGCGATAGCATGTTCACGACCACCAGACCCGACAACCAAAAGTTTCATTTTTCACACCTCAAAAACGGATTTTCTATAAACAGTATAGCAAAAACAGACGGATTTTGATAGAAAGAACAGGGTAACGTTCGGGAATTTCTTCTATAAAATGAACATCCTTTTTACCACGAAATTTACAAATCAATACTAAAAAATCATTCGTTTTCCCTCCCCTTTCCCGAATAGGTTGTGTAGGAGGATTTATATGAAAAAATATTCGACACTTTTATTTTCAACCCTTGTCTTAGCTACAAGTGTAGCGACGCCTGTATCAGCCAATGAGCAGTCGGAACCTGTCACAAATGCTATTGAAATAACTACTGCCCAGACTGAACAGGCAGTCCTGTCGCAAGGCGTGACCACGCAGCAAAATGGAGCAACCTTATCCATTTACTACAACCGCTCCGCCGATCAGCAGCAAAATCGCATCCAATACGCTATCTGGTCCAACGAAAACGGGCAGGATGATGTCCAATGGTTTACCGCAGGGCAAAGTCAAACGGACATTTCCCTCGCACAATTAGGAAAAACTGGCCTCTACACTATTCATGCCTATATCGTTATTGATAACAAACTGATCTTCCTTGAAGAAACCAGTGTCCATTTAGCTCCTGTCAAACCAAGCATTGTCAGCAGTATTTCGACACCAGGCTATTTGGATGTTCAGATTAACAATCTTCCTAGTAGCGTTACCGAGGTCAAACTTCCAGTCTGGTCCCATGCCAATGGACAGGATGATATCATTTGGTACACCGCTACGGCTGTGGGAAATGGTCGCTACTCTTTGCGAGTGCCACTCAAGCAACACCAGTTTAATACAGGTACCTACTCCATTCATCTCTATGCAAAGGAAAATGGCGCCAGTCAGGTAAGTATCACCGCATCGGCTGAATTTGTCGTACAAACACAACACATTCCTGCATCAACTACTCCTGCAATTTCCATCCAAAACCTCGATCCATTAAAAGGAAGTTATCAGATTAAAGTGCAGGAAACCGCTACTAACAAAGCCATTAAGTCGGTTGAGATTGCCACCTGGTCCACCAGTAATCAGAGCAATATCAAGTGGCGTACAGCTGCATATAGCAACGGCAGTTATATAAGCGGCATCAGCTTTACAGAGCATGCAAACCATACTGGGCTGTATCAAAATCATGTCTATGTGACCTATACAGACGGTAGTCGTGTGGGCTATATTGCACAAACGATCGATTTGACAACAGCTCGGTTGCCTATTGCTACAACAATTGCCTTTCAAAAGACTGGACTTTTCCAGGTTACTGCCCAGAATATCTACGATAGTGAGATAGTCACCTACGCAGTCTGGTCTGAAGAAAACGGACAAGACGACCTCAAGTGGTACACCGCTTCTAAATCTGCCTTACGCACCATTACAGGAAGTATTCCCTTGACCAATCACACAGGGACAGGAAAATACAACCTCCACCTCTACCAGAACGGAAAAGGGCTTGGAGCTTATAGTTTCCAAGTCACCACCAACCAACGTTATGTGGAAAATAATACCTATCCAATAGGACAATGTACTTGGGGTGCTAAGGAAGTTGCTCCTTGGGTTGGGAACTATTGGGGAAATGCAAACCTGTGGCTCATCTCCGCAAGAAATGCCGGTTTCAAAACGGGTACCACTCCACGTGTGGGAGCCGTCGCTGTTTGGACAAGTGGGCCCTATGGACATGTGGCAGTCGTCACCGAGGTCAGTAGCACCACTCGTATCCGTGTCAAAGAAAGCAACTACGCCGGAAATCAAGTAGTTGGGGACTATCGTGGCTGGTTCAACCCAGTCGCTGACGGTGTCGTAGGCTATATCTATCCCAATTAAACCAAAAAACCTCAGCACTGCTGGGGTTTTTGTTTGTATCAATGTCTAAAATGTCTGACTCCCGTAAAGACCATGGTCAAGCCGTACTTGTTGGCCATGTCAATGGAGTCTTGGTCGCGGACAGAGCCACCTGGCTGGATGATGGCCTTGATGCCTGCGGCTGCGATTTCTTCAACATTATCAGCAAATGGGAAGAAGGCATCCGACGCCAAAACGGCTCCCTCCAAACGATCTTTTGCTTGCTCAATAGCGATACGGACGGACGCTACACGGTTGGTTTGCCCCGGTCCCACGCCCAAGGTCATCTTGTCATTGGTGATGATGATGCCGTTGGACTTGACATACTTGGAGGACTTCCAAGCAAACTCCATAGCTGCCCACTCTTGCTCGGACGGTTGACGCTCGGTCACCACCTGCCAGTCCGCTGGGCTTTCCACCACCACGTCCTGATCCTGCACCAAGATCCCGCCGACAACGCCTGTGAACTCTTTTTCCACTTCGCTTGCATCCTGTGCGTCAAAGGCCAATTCCAAAATCCGAAGATTTTTCTTTTTATTGGTCAAAATCGCTAGCGCTTCTGCCGAGTAGCTCGGTGCGATGATGATTTCTAAGAAAATCGGGTGCATCTTTTCAGCCGTCGCAGCATCCACTTCCCTGTTCAGTACGACGATACCCCCGAAAATCGATACTGGGTCAGCCTCATAAGCATAATCCCAAGCCTGCTCAATAGTCTCTGCCTGACCGATACCACAAGGGTTCATGTGTTTGAGAGCCACAACAGTTGGACGGTCCTTGAAATCACGGATAATCCGAATGGCTGCATCCGCATCCCGAATGTTATTGAAGGACAATTCCTTACCATTTAGCTGTTTAGCAGCTGCAATCGAATAATCAGTCGGAATGGCATTTTGGTAGAAATCCGCATGTTGCTGAGGATTTTCTCCGTAACGCATAGGCTGATTGAGGTCGTAGGTAAGGGTGAGTTTTTCAGGCTTGTCTTCGCCTACTTGCTTTGTGAAATAATCTGCTATTAGGGCATCATAGGCTGCGGTGTGACGGAATACCTTTGCAGCCAATCGCTGACGTGTTGCATAGCTCGTTTCCCCCTGCTCTGCAATTTCCCCTAAAACCATCGGATAATCTGTCGGATCCACCACAACTGTCACGCTGGCGTGGTTTTTAGCCGCAGAACGCAACATGGACGGACCACCGATGTCGATGTTCTCCACCGCCAAGTCGTAAGTCACATCTGGACGCAAGATAGTCTCTTTGAAAGGATAAAGGTTGACCACCACCAAGTCAATCAGGCCAATTTCGTGGTCCTTGGCTGCTTGCAGGTGGCTGTCCAAATCCCGACGAGCCAGCAAACCTCCATGAATTTTGGGGTGTAGGGTCTTGACACGGCCGTCCATCATCTCAGGAAAACCGGTCACATCGTCAATAGCGATAGTCGCTACACCAGCCTGATCCAAGGCAACTTTTGTGCCTCCTGTCGAGATAATTTCCCAGCCAAGTTTGGTCAATTCTTGGGCAAATTCTACAATACCATTTTTATCTGATACGCTAATTAACGCACGTTTTGTCATGATTTCTCCCCTATTTTCTAAGTAATAAATTAAGATCGCAAACCAATTTCTTTATAAATTCGTTTAATTTGCTGAATAAATCTATCATCTCCTCTACCTTTTTCGTTAATCTCTTTCTGAGGAGTTGTAGACCAACGATAAATTTGTTCAATACTACCATAAGAACGCTTAAAAAGCTTGGCATATTTAATACAATTCTGTTTCGTTGCAGCATCAGATAATATAATCTTCAATTCCTCATCGGTCCAAGGTTTCCCTTTGTTACTTGTATCTAATTCAACATTATCTTTTTGAAAATCAATTAGTGCTGCCTCTATAAAATTAATTTTTTCTAAAAAAGTTAAGTCTTCAATACTAAAATTAAAAACCGTAAATAACTCTTTTTTAAAATCTGATTTTTTCATTATGTCCCCTATTGATTATTTATATATCCCCCCCAACTCCTCCAAAACTGCTGGATAGAGTTGGTACTCCGCTTCATGTATTCTTGCTTCGAAGGTTTCCAGGGTATCCTCAGCCAGCCTTGGTACTCGGACTTGCTGGATAATTTGTCCTGTGTCAACGCCGCTGTCAACCCAGTGGACTGTTACGCCACTTTCAGATACGCCTGACTGCCAGGCATCTTCAATCCCATGAGCACCGGGAAATTCAGGCAAGTAGGCTGGGTGGATATTGATGATCCGACCTTCGTACTGAGCCAGCAGGGTTGGTCCCACAATCTTCATATAACCTGCCAAGACGACCAAGTCAATCTGATGTTGGTCTAGCAGTTGGATAATAGCTTCTTCGTAGGCCTGCTTATCTGCAAACTCTTTTAATTCAAAAGCAAAGGCAGGCACCCCTAGTTTTTCAGCTCGTTCCAAGACATAGGCGTTTCTACGGTCTGAAAAGACAAAGGCTACTTCAAACTGCTCTGCGATGACTTGGAAATTAGAGCCATTGCCTGATGCAAACACTGCTATTCGTTTCATTTGATGACCACACTCTTATCTTCCTTGGCGATGATGCGACCAATGGTGTAAACTTCCTCGTCAACTAGTTGACAGACACTGTCAACCTTGTCTGGACTGACTGACAGGACCAATCCGATACCCATATTGAAGATTTCAAACATTTCTTCATGTTTGATCTGGCCATATTTTTCAAGGGCTGTAAAGATTGGAAGGACAGGAATCTTATCTTCTTCAATCTCAGCTGCAAGATTATCAGCAAACATACGGGGAATATTTTCGATGAAGCCACCGCCTGTGATATGGGCAATGCCATTGACCAGCCCTGCTTTTACCAGAGGCAACACCTGCTGGACATAGATGCGGGTCGGCTCTAAGAGGACATCCTTAAGGGCTCTGCTGTTGAGCTCTGGTAACAGAGCGTCGCCAGAAACATCTGCAAAAACGCGTCGGACAAGGGAATAGCCGTTGGAGTGGATACCACTGGAAGCTAGGCCGAGGAGAATATCGCCCTCCTGGACCTTACTGCCGTCAATAACCTGGGACTTCTCCGCAATACCGACGGCAAAGCCAGCTAGGTCATAGTCATCCTCGCCGTACATGCCAGGCATCTCAGCCGTTTCACCGCCAATCAATCCACAACCTGCCTGGACACAGCCTTCCGCCACACCTGCAACCACCTGCTCCAGCTTGGCAGGCTCGTTTTTTCCTGTCGCGATGTAGTCGAGGAAATAAAGTGGCTCCGCACCTGCAGCGATAATGTCGTTGACACACATGGCCACGCAATCCTGACCAATGGTATCATGTTTGTCGTACTGGATAGCTAGCATGAGCTTGGTTCCCACGCCGTCTGTCCCAGATACTAAGACTGGCTCTTTAACATCCAGTTTGGTCAAATCAAACATCCCGCCAAAGCCACCGAGAGCTCCCATAACGCCCAAACGTTCTGTCCGAGCAACGTGTTTCTTAATCCGCTCAACCACTTCATAGCCAGCTTCGACGTCAACGCCCGACTGGGCATATGCATTTTTATTTGTCATTTTAATTCCTTTCAACAGTTTACAGGTCTGTCAAGCATACTTGACAACTCTGTCACTTACTTGACATTCTCGATATAAAAACTCGTTTTCTCTTCTAGGCTACGGAGATATTCTTCCTCATAGTCATAGAGAGGCGTTGGAAATTCTCCATCAAAATAGGCCACACAAAGCCCACCTTTAGGTGCATCTGTGTTGATGCCAATGGCCTCAATCATCCCTTCAAGAGAGAGGTAGGTCAGGCTGTCGGCTCCAATAATCTCACAGACTTCCTCAGCGGTGTGATTGGCTGAAATCAGCTCCCGACGGGTCTGGATATCAATCCCATAGAAACATGGGTACTTGAGTTCAGGGCTGCCGATAGCCACATGAACTTCTTTTGCCCCTGCATCACGAAGAAGCTGGACAATGCGACGGCTAGTTGTACCGCGAACAATGGAGTCGTCAATCATGACCACCCGCTTGCCTTTGACAACACTTGAAACAGCTGACAACTTCATGCGCACACCCTGCTCTCGCAATTCCTGTGTCGGTTGAATAAAGGTCCGCTGGGTATATTGGTTTTTAATCAGCCCCATTTCATTTGGCAAACCAGATTCCTCTGCAAATCCCATAGCTGCAGATAGGGAGGAGTTTGGCACACCAACCACGATATCCGCTTCATGTTGAAATTCCCGGGCCAAACGACGGCCCATGTTTTTACGAGCCGTGTGGACATTGACACCATGAATAACCGAGTCCGGTCGGGCAAAATAGACATACTCCATAGAGCAAACAGCCAGTTGCGTATCTCTTGTATAGCTATCATATTGAATTCCTGAATCATCAATGACGACAATTTCACCAGGCTCCACATCTCGCACCCAGTCAGCCCCCACTACTTCAAAAGCACAAGTTTCGCTGGCAACTACCCAGGCACCATTTTTCATTTTGCCAATTGAAAGTGGACGGAAACCGTTAGGGTCCAAGGCAGCAACCAATTTATCTTCTAACAAGATCAGGTAGGCAAAGCCCCCTTTAACAGTATTGAGGGCTTCCTTGATTTTTCCCATAAAGTCTGGATTGTGACTGCGACGAATCAAGTGCATGAGAATTTCAGTGTCAGAAGAAGAAGAGAAAATGGAACCATTTTTTTCCAATTCAGCCTTCAAACTGACCGCGTTGGTCAAATTCCCATTATGTGCCAAACCCACCTGCATATCTGCAAAATCAAATAGGAAGGGCTGGATATTATTGATAGAAGCAGAGCCAGAAGTTGCATAGCGGACATGACCAATAGCAGCCGTTCCTGTCAAGGCTTCTAAATCCGCCGGATTTTTAAAGACTTCTGCAATCAGCCCTGTTCCGCGATGGCGACGCAATTGTCCGCCATCATTGGCCAAAATCCCAGCTCCTTCTTGTCCTCGGTGCTGCAAGCTATGTAGACCAAAATAGGTCACCTGAGCAGCCTGCGGATGTCCCCAAATACCGAAAACTCCGCATTCTTCATTGAGTGATTTAACTTCATATGTCATATTTATTTTCCTGTAAAATAGCGAACTGCTGAAACAAACAATCCTTGGTCTTTCTTACCTGGAATATTTTGGAAAAGACCGTCCTCGTAACGCTCGGAATGCCCCATTTTCCCGATGATTTGTCCGTTGCGACTGGTAATACCTTCAATAGCATGGCTGGATCCATTTGGATTGTACTTAGAATCCATGCTTGGCTGACCTGTAAAGTCAACGTATTGGCTGAAAATCTGACCATTGTCCCGAAAGATAGCAAATTCCTCGTCTGTCACTACAAATTTTCCTTCCCCGTGGGAAACTGGAATAGCGTGAATGTCACCGACCTGGACACCTGCCAACCACGGTGAGTTGACATTGGCAATCCGCGTTTCCACCATTTTGGCAACGTGCTGGTTGGCATCGTTGTAGAAAAGGGTCGGACTGCTTGCACCCGCCTCCTCAAAGTTTCCATAAGGTAGCAAGCCCGATTTGACAAGAGCTTGGAAACCATTACAGATACCGATGATGAGGCCACCTTTTTCGATAAATTGGTCAATAGCAGAGCGGACCTTGGCGTTTCGTAAGATGGTCACGATAAACTTGGCAGACCCGTCTGGCTCATCCGCAGCTGAGAATCCCCCTGCGAAGAAAAGAATATTGGCCTTGGTGATATTGTCAACCATAGTGTCAACCGACTTTTCAATACTCTCTGCATCCAGGGTTACAAACGGAACAAGATTGACTTTTGCACCAGCCTGTTCAAAGGCCTTCGCAGAATCATATTCTGAGTTAGTACCTGGGAAGACTGGGATGTAAACTACAGGAACCTCAACGGCTTCTTTTGCTTTTATAACCGCTGAACTTGTGACTGCCGGAACATCCTGCAACTCCGTCGCCTGTTCAAATTCTGTTGGATACACTTCTTCTAGTTTGCCTTCAAAGGCTGCCTGCAAATCCTGTCCAGCTAGGTTGACACCGTTGACAAGGAGTGTAAAGTCAGCGGTGGTTTGTCCAATTTTCACAGCATCTGGAATGTCTTCTTGCGATGTGAAGACAAAGCCACCGAGCTGGCCTGTCAAGCTGGTTTCAAGGTCTGCAAGCTCAACTCTTGCTCCGACTTGGTTACCAAAGGACATGAGGGCTAAACTTTCTAGAATGCCTCCATATTTAACTGCACTAGCAGCCGTAATCGCATAATCGCTCTGCCATTTTTCAAAAGTCTCAAAATTAGACTTCATCAAGGCAAAATCAATGTCTTCTGATAAAATCTGGCCTGGTAGGTAATAAATGTGCTCGCCAGCCGCCTTGAACTCAGGTGAGAGAACCTTGCGGCTGTCTGCTGTTGTCACACCAAAGGCAACCAAGGTCGGCGGAACAGTCAAGTCCTCAAAGGTACCAGACATGGAGTCCTTACCACCGATAGACGGCAAACCAAGCTGAATCTGAGCCTCGATAGAGCCCAGAAGTGCTGCTACTGGCTGACCAAAACGCTCTGCCTGCTTGTCCATCCGCTGGAAATACTCCTGATAGGAGAAGCGAGCCTTGGACCAGTTAGCACCTGTTGCAACCAAGCGAGCCGTCGCTTCGATGACCGCATAGGCAGCCCCGTGGTAAGGGGACCAGTCTGCCAGATAAGGATGGTAACCCTGAGCCATGACCGAAGTCGTTGTCGTCACACCCTGCTGGACAGGCAACTTTTGCACAGAACTTTCAGTCGGTGTCAGCTGGTGACGACCTCCGAGTGGGTGGTTGACGGTTGAACGACCAACAGATGAGTCGAAAATCGTCTGCAAACCTTTTTGGCTAGTATGGTTGAGGTCTGATAAAAGTTCTTTCAAGTCCTCTTGTAGTGTTTCAGTAGATGTCCTACGTGTTTCTGGTAGGTTGACAGAACTGTCAACCACCTTGGCGTCCACCACCACGCGCACACCGTTGGTATCAAGGAAGGAACGTTCCAAATCAACAATGGTTTGACCATTCCAAGTCATGACCAGGTTTGGTTTTTCAGTAACTTTGGCTACGACAACCGCATGGATATTTTCCTCACGACAGGCTGCGATAAAGGCATCTACGTCTTCTGGACGGACAACTACACTCATCCGCTCCTGTGATTCGGAAATGGCAATCTCCGTTCCATTCAAGCCTGCATACTTGAGCGGGACCTTGTCCAAGTCTATTTCAAGACCGTCTGCCAGCTCACCAATGGCAACGCAGACACCTCCTGCACCGAAGTCATTGGATTTTTTGATAAGGCGTGTAACGTTACCATTTCGGAACAAACGCTGAATTTTACGTTCTTCAATGGCATTTCCTTTTTGGACTTCTGCACCAGCTCTTTCCACAGACTCGACTGTCTGCACCTTGGATGAGCCTGTTGCTCCACCGATACCGTCACGGCCTGTTTTGCCACCCAACAAGATGACCACATCGCCTGCGACTGGTTTTTCACGAACCACATTTTCCTTAGGAGCAGCACCGACAACGGCACCTAATTCCATGCGTTTTGCGACAAAGCCTGGGTGGAAATATTCACGTACATAGGTAGTTGCAAGACCAATTTGGTTTCCATAAGAAGAATAGCCATGTGCCGCTGTTTTGGAAATGATTTGCTGTGGCAATTTCCCTGGACGTGTCGCTGTCAGCGGCTGGGTGATATCGCCCGCACCTGAAATCCGCATGGCTTGATAAACATAAGAACGACCTGACAAAGGATCACGAATAGCTCCACCGATACAGGTTGCGGCACCACCAAAAGGCTCGATTTCAGTAGGATGATTGTGAGTTTCATTCTTGAACATGAGGAGCCATGGCTCTTTTACGCCATCCACATCCACTTCAATCTCTACCGAGCAGGCATTGATTTCATCTGACACTTCCATGTCATCCAGACGACCATTGGCCCGCTCGTAACGACCAAAAATTGTCGCCATATCCATGAGCGTCTGTGGCTTATCTGTCCGACCTAATTCTGTCCGCATCGCCAGATACTTGTCATAAGTCGCCTGCAATTGCTTGTGGAATTTTGAAGCTGAAAAATCAATAGACCTGAGCTCCGTTTCAAACGTCGTATGACGGCAGTGGTCACTCCAATAAGTATCCAAGACCTTGAGTTCTGTCTCAGTTGGCATTCGACCAATTGACTTGAAATAGTCCTGAATGAAGAGCAGGTCTTCCACTTCCATGGCCAAGCCAGCTTCTCGCTTGTAAGTTGTAAACTCTTCCGCCCCGTAGCTATCAAAAAAGTCCAAGCTTGGAATGACGGTATCTGACACCGAAAACTCCTGAGCCACCAAAGGAGCATCCATATCCTTGAATCGCGAATCCACAGGGTTGAGCAAATAATTCTTGATGGCAGCTAATTCTTCTTCCTGCACATCACCGTTCAAAATATAGAGCTGACCTGTATTGACACGCGCCTCCTGACGACTGCCCAATAAGAGAAGGGCCTCCTGACTGCTGGCAGCCCGCTGGTCAAACTGCCCAGGAAGAGCCTCAATCGCAAAATAAGCAGCCTCCTCCAAATCAAGCTCAGCTTCCGACAAGACCTTGTCCGTCACTTGCTCGGTAAAGATGTGCTTGATGGCCTGCTCTAACAAATCCTCCTCAAGATTGAAAACATCGTAAACCTGCACTAACCGCAAACTTGACAGACTTGTCAACTGTAAATTATGGGTCAACTCCTTGCGAAGAGCCTCCGCCTTAATCTGAAAATCCGCCCTCTTCTCAACAAAAATCCGCTTCGCCATTTTTTCCAATCCTTATTTCACTTCTTGTAACTTTGCCAATACGACCTCGTAAACCTCGGTCAACTCCCCGAGACCCCGACGGAAAACATCCTTGTCCAGATGGTTGCCATCCGCATCCCATAAACGACAATTATCAGGAGAAAACTCATCCGCCAATAAAATCTGACCAGACGAGTCAACCCCAAATTCTAGCTTGAAGTCCACCAAAGTCAGCCCAATCTGAGCAAACAAGTCCTTCAAGAATTCATTGATTCGTCTTGTTTCTTCCTTGATATAGGCAATTTCTTCTGAACTAGCTAGATTAAGAAAAGCAATATGTTCGTCGTTGATAAAAGGATCGTCCAACTCATCTTTTTTATAGTAAAATTCCACGATAGGAGTAGATAAGTCAATCCCTTCTTCCACCCCAAAGCGTTTTGAGAAAGACCCAGCTGTCACATTTCGCAAAACAACCTCGAGAGGAATGATATCCACTTTTCTATTTAACTGATCTGTGTCTGACAAACGCTTGATAAAATGCGTTGAGACACCAGCTTCATTCAATTTTTCAAAAATCAAAGATGAAATCAAATTATTGAGCCGGCCCTTGCCCACAATCTGTTCTTTCTTACCACCATTAAAAGCCGTCGCCTGGTCCTTGTAAACCGCAACAATCTGGTCACTATCAGCCGTTGCGTAGATGTCTTTTGCTTTTCCTGAATAGAGAAGGTCTGTTTTCATAAGAATGTTCGCCTTTCATAAAATATTCTAGTCTTTTCGTTTATTTTATCACATAACATTCGTGTTAACAAATAAAAATCTAAAATGCTATCGAATAAAAAGAAAAACGCCCGTAATCTACGAACGTTCTTTTAATTGACTCCAAATAAAATCCACAATATCTTCTAATGTTTCAAAGCGCTCAATCGCGGCATCTGGAACATCGACACCAAACTCGTCTTCCAAGGTCAATACGAATTCCATAATTTCCACCGAATCCGCTGCGATATTATCTACCAAGGTAGATTCAGGTTGAACTTGAAAATCTTCTCCCTTTTCATCCTGAATCAATTCAACAACCCGCTGATAGACCTGCTCTCTAATCATGTTATTCCTCCACTACTGAAAATTTCGCCACTGATTTTTCGACAATACCAGCATCCAAGATAGAACGCGTCTGCTTAATAGTATAGAAAATCGACTGGGCATCGCTGGATCCATGCGCCTTGATGACAGGTGCTTTCAGACCAAGCAAGACAGCACCACCTGCAGTTTTATAGTCCATAGCCCCCAAGGCCTTTTTCAAGGTTGGTTTGACCAGTAAGCCTCCCAATTTAGCACGCAGACCGCCATTCTTGATTGAGTCCGTCAACTGGCCAAGGATGGATTTTGCAGTTCCCTCAATGGTTTTCAGCACAGCGTTTCCCGTGAAACCATCCGTCACGACCACATCCGCCACGCTGTTGAGCAACTCACGCGCCTCCACATTGCCGATAAAGTTGATCGACTTGTCTTCTGACAAGAGTTTATAAGCCTCTTGGTGAACTGGCGTGCCCTTGGTATCTTCCGTACCGTTGTTCAAAAGTCCCACACGAGGTTGTTTGACACCACGCACATGCTCCGCGTAAAATGAGCCAAGAATACCATACTGATAGAGGTGATGAGCTGTATTTTCAGCATTTGCCCCCAAATCCATCATATCAAATCCCTTACCGTCCATAGTAGGAAGAGTGGACATAAGACCAGGACGGTCGATGTTCTTGATACGACCGACGACAAAGACGCCTGCCGCCAACAGAGCACCTGTATTTCCAGCTGACAAGACCGCATCTGCCTGACCATCCTTGACAGCCTTGGTCGCTAGGACCATCGAAGCCTCTTTCTTACGACGAATAGCCTTGACAGGCTCATCATCTGAATTGATTTTCTCCGTCGTATGGACGATGCTGACACGCTCTGTCGCTGTCAAATACTGCTTGATTTTGGCCTCATCACCATAAAGTTGAATTTCAATGTCTGGAAAGGCAGCCAAGGCTTGATTGACACCTTCTACCACTGCCTGAGGGGCGTGGTCCCCACCCATAGCATCTACTGCAATACGTTTCATTCTGTTTCCTCATTTTCTGTTCTTGGTTTCATAATCTGTCCCCAAGAAGACAAATCATCTATAAATTTCTTGGATTTCAAGTGAATCCCCACATATTCCTCGTACAGCTGGTCAATAAAAAGCCGTAATTTTCGCTTCATCTCAGGCTTGATGGAAATGGTTTCCAGCTCATCAAAGGAAATAGCCTGAAATTGATCAAGTAGATAGGGAACATTGGGATCCAGATAAGCCCGTCGCTCATCTTGTTGATAGTGTTGCGGACACAAGACACCGCTGTACTTGTAAGAATAATCAAAAGGCAAGCCAACCCGATGACAAAAAGCACACTCGTGAAAATTCAGACTGATCCCAAAACGTCCCAAGAGCTGAATTTCAAAGATATTGGTCAGAACTTCGTAGTCCAAACCTGACTCCATCAAGTCCAAGGTCTTGACCAAAAAAGCAAAGAGAGCTGGGTCATAGACCTTGTCCTGCAAGGCAGCATCTGCCAAGGCTAAGATGTAGGTAGCATAGCTAAGCTTGAAAATATCACCGTTAATATTCTTAAATGGCTGTACCTGATGAAAATCTTCAATATAAGACAGACCATCATCATTGATTTTAACGATAAAATCCGCATAGGTCAAAGGCTGGATAGAAGCTACCAGCTTGGACTTAGAGGCATGTTTCACGAAAAACATTCGCTTGCCAGCCTTCTCCGTAAAAATCTTGACCAGCTTGTCATCTTCTCGAAAATTCCGATTATATAGGACTAATCCCCTGGTTTCAATTCGTTCCATTTTCTTCTAGATATTCCTTCAAACGAGCCATAGCTGTTTGAATCTTCTCCATACTTGCTGCGTAGGAAATTCGCACATAGCCTTCACCATACTGACCGAAGGCTGCACCCGGAATTAAGGCCACCGCTTTCTTTCTCGCAAAGTCTTGTAAGAAGCTAAAGGAATCTTGATTGTAACCCATAGGAATTTTTGCAAAGATGTAAAATGCTCCATCAGGCTTGATAATTTTAAAGCCCAAGTCCGTCATCTTCTCGATGATGTAATCCCTACGCTTGACGTACTCCGCCCGCATCGGAAGAGCATCATCCTTACCGTTTTTCAAGGCCTCAACCGCACCATACTGCATAGCAGTTGATGCTGCAGTCACGAGATATTGGTGGCTCTTGATGATTTGAGCGATAATCGGAGCCTGACTCATAATCAAGCCAATCCGCCAACCTGTCATGGCATGAGACTTGGACAATCCCTGAATCAAAATGGTCTGTTCTGGCAAAAACTCCGCAATCGAAGTATGAGGCTGACCAGTGTAAGTCAACTCCGCATAGACCTCATCCGAAAGGACAAAGACAGGGTACTTACGCAAGACATCCGCAAAAGCCTGAATCTGCTCACGTGAGTAGGTCACACCTGTTGGATTAGCAGGATAGTTGAGAATGACAGCTTTTAGCTTATCACCCTGCTCAATAATCGCCTCTTCCAACATCTCAGGTGTCAACACAAAATCATTTGCCGTCGTATCGATTTCAACGATGTCTGCTCCCACCATATTGACAATAGGCTCATAGCCAGGATAGGCAGGAGCAGGTAAAAGAACCGTATCCCCAGCCTCCAAAATAGCTACAAGGCTTGCTGATAAAGCCTCTGTCGCACCAATAGTAGATAAAATTTCCGTATCTGGATTGTAGTGCAAGTTGTATTTTTCAGCCACAAACTCAGCTGCAGCCTGACGCAACTCCAAAAGTCCAGCCATACCAGTATAATAGCTCTTGTTGGCATCAATGGCGGCCTTGGCCGCTTCTTTGACATGATCAGGCGTTGTAAAATCAGGCTCGCCCAAGGTCAGTTTCAAAATTCCTGGAACATCCGAAATGGACTGATCAAACTGACGAATCATCGAAACCTCGATACGGTCTAAATTCTTATTAAAACGGTCATGTAACTTCATAGCAAGCCCCCCTTAAACTCATAATTGTATGTGAACTAAAAAGCTAGTGATTTAGATATAGTCATTTGAATTAACTTTGATACATCGTCACTTTCGGCTTGCCGTACTCTACGAAAGTAACTAGCTTCGCAAGTCTTATCTCCAACCTAGAACAGCCTCTAGGCTGTTCTAGCAGCCTGCACCTCAGTTCCTTGTCTGAAAGCTAATTCATTCGACTATAAATCCCCTTGAAGTCCTACCGACTTCCACCTAGATTTCCTAAAATCATACGCTTTTCTTAATGTTCTCATTAATTATATAAGAATATTATACCAAAAAGAAGAGCCTGACGGCTCTTCCAACTATTATTTGGTAATCTTTGTTTCAAATAGAGGTGATAGTGGACGTTTTTCATGGATACGAATAATGGCATCCGCCAACAAATCAGCTGTTGAAATATGCTCAATCTTCTCAATCAAACGTTCTTGAGGAATTTCAATAGTGTCCAAGACCACCAATTTTTCAATGGCTGACTTAGTGATATTGTCCATAGCTGGTCCTGACAAAACAGGGTGAGTACAAGATGCATAGACAGCTGTTGCACCAGCTTCCGCCAAGGCATCTGCCGCATGACAGATAGTCCCTGCCGTATCAATCATATCATCAATTAGGATACAAGTCTTGCCCTCGATATTTCCGATGATATTCATAACTTCAGATGTATTCATCTTATCAACACTACGACGCTTGTCAATAATCGCAATCGGTGTTTTCAAAAATTGCGCCAGTTTACGCGCACGGGTCACACCACCATGGTCTGGTGAAACCACCACGTAGCCATCACCTGTCATCCCGCGACGCTCAAAATAATCCGCAATAAGTGGTGCCCCCATCAAATGATCCACAGGAATGTCAAAGAATCCTTGAATCTGGGCAGCATGGAGGTCGATGGTCAACAAACGATCCACTCCAGCAGTTTCCAGCATATTGGCAACCAATTTTGATGTGATTGGCTCACGAGCACGAGCCTTACGATCCTGACGAGCATAGCCGTAATAAGGAACAACAACATTTATCGACTCAGCAGATGCTCGTTTCAAAGCATCTACCATGATCAAAATTTCCATTAAATTATCATTTACAGGTGAGCTAGTAGATTGAAGGATGAAAACGTGACTGCCACGAATTGATTCTTCAATATTTACTTGAATTTCACCATCTGAAAATTGACGAACACTTGATTTCCCCAAAGGAATTCCAATTTTTTTTGCAACCTTCTCTGCTAACTGTTGATTGGACGAAAGTGCAAACAACTTTAAGTCGGTAAACGCCATGATATCCTCCTAGATTTTTCTACTCTACTATTTTAAACCTTTTTAGACCAATTTTCAAACAAAAATAAAAGATATAGATAATATTAGAATTTTCTTAAAAAATCCTTGGATAAACCAAGGATCGAACGATTATGGGTAAATATAGTAAACTGCACCTTCAGATGTAGTTGTTGGATTAAACCAGCCACGATGATTACCAATATAGCGATGGCCATTATAGTTCGATTCAGAAACTTGAATATTTGTAGAGCTTTCTACTGCTGTTACTAGAGCAACGTGACCATAAGCACCACCGACCCATACTGCAACTGCTCCAACCTGTGGAGTTGTACCTACACTGAATCCTTCTGCACGAGCTGAAGCAACCCACTGGTTAGCATTTCCCCAGTAAGGTCCAACCCAAGAAACTTGTGACTTAACTCCCCAAGTACATTCCCCAATCGGGTAAGAAGAAGCATCATATTTGGCATTACTTGCTGCTGCAGATGAACTTCCTGAAGAAACAGTGTTACTTATATTTGAACTAGTTGCTGTAGTCGTTGGTGTTGAAACAACTGGAGTTGAAGCTGCAGTTGAACTTACGGCTGGAGCAGTTTGCTCTTCAGTTTTATTTTCAGTTGTTGCTTTAGGGGTAGATACTGTTGCTATAACCTGTGCCACCGCTGAAGCTGCTTGTTGTTGAGCCAGAGCAGCCTGCTGAGCTTCGTATTCCGCTTGACGTGCTGCCGCTTGACGTGCTGCTTCTTCTGCTGCAGCCTTTTGAGCAATTAAATCATTTTTTTCATCTTCAGCAGTTGCTTTCTCTGCAGCGAGATTCAATTGTGCAACTTGCAATTCAGCTTGACGAACTTTCAAAACCTGCTCATCATCTTCCAATTTCTGACGATTTGCTGCCAATACATTAATTGCTTCTTGATTAGCTTTCTGTTTTTCAACAATTGCCTCTTTGTCAAGTTTTTGCTGATTTAACATACGATTATTTGCAGCAACAATCTCACGCATTGCGTTTACACGAGAAACAGCATCAACAATAGATTTTGAATCTAGAATTGTATTAATATAGCTTGATGCTGAAGCATCTGTCTGAGCACTTCGTGCTTGCTCTTTCAAGGCGCCGTCTCTAGAAACAATATCTGCTGATAATTTATCAATTTCAGCTGATAAGGCCTTCGACTCATTTTCCAAGCGAATATTTTCTTCAGTTAATTTTTCTTGCTCTGCAACAATTTCATTAACCTGACCTTGAATTGAATCCACCTGCTGTTGAGCAGCTGTTTGTTGCGCCGTAAGTTCATTGATCTGTTGATTTTTTGCAGCAATCTGACTATCTACATCATTTGCATTGATTACAAACGCATAATTTACATTTGATAAAACTATAGTACTCAACATTAAAGATGCTAAGATTTTTTTCTTCATAAACAAATACTAACTCCTCTATACTTTCTGACTATACCATTTTATTAAAAAATAATGTGACTATATTACACATATTTTACATTTCTATATCTAATTTGTTATTAGTTAGTGATTTAAAAAACCGATTTTGATTGTCTTAAATATTGAAAAAGACTTTCCTCAACCCTTTAAAGCTTATCTCCTATGAACATAAAAATGCTCTATAAGACTGTAGTAGGAAAATCCACTAGAGAGATTATGGAGCCTTTTTGAGTATAGAAAAAAGTCCCATATGACCTATAATAGAAAACGACTAAACTCGCATTAGAAAAACACATATGGAACAAATCAAGAGTCAGGGAACGACTCTTGATTCCTGAGCCTAGAAATTGAAAAGCGAAGCTCTTATCACAAATTTGCTCAGAATTAAAGACAAAAATATTACTATCTCTAATGAATATGACCTAGGAACTCACTTAGAACTCCACGGTCACTTGGATTACATAGCCCCTAAATGTCCCTCCTGCAAGGGACAAATGGCTAAATACGATTTCCAAAAAGCCTCCAAAATCCCCTATCTAGAAACTGCTAGTTTCCCACTGCTTATCCGTCTTCGAAAGCGTCGCTTCAAGTGTAAAGATTGTGGGAAAACGGCTGTCGCTGAAACTCCTCTTGTCAAGAAAAACCACCAAGTATCTGTCTCTGTTAACCAGAAAATCGCCCAATTACTCATCGAAAATCAAGCAATGACACATATTGCACACAGGCTATCTATCTCAACATCATCAGTTAGTCGAAAGCTAAATGAGTTCAAGTTTGAAACGGATTGGAATACCTTACCTGAGGTGATGAGTTGGGAGTCAAACAGTCTGGGGATAGACTGGTTGAGCTGCCTTCAAGAAGGGGAAGATGAGCTTTATCGCTCAAGATTTCAACTCCCTAAACGTCATTGCTATCCTTTGTGTAAGAACTCAAGGAACCATCCGAAACCACTTTCTACGCTATCCTAGAAAGTTAAAAATCGGGTCAAAGTGATCACCATGGTTATGTTTAGTCCCTACTACAAATTGCCTATACCCTTCGCCCTCCCATTTCAAGGCTCAGGCTGAAACAGTCTATTCCCAGACTGTTTCACTCCCAAATGCCAAGATAGTACTCGATAGCTTTCATATCGTGCAACACCTTAGTCGAGCTATGAACCGTATCCGTATTCAAATTATGAATCAATTCGACAGAAAATCGCACGAATACCGTGCTTTGAAACGCTACTGGAAACCTCGCTTTCTTATTTCTAGGCTCAGGCTAAATCAGTCCACCGGACTGATTTACTTCAACAAGATAGCCGTAAACTCAGCGATAAACGATTTCATCGCCCTATGTTTCGCATGCATTTGACTAACAAGGAAATCCTAGAAAACTCCTATCCTACTCAGATGAACTCCGACAGCGAAATCAGGATTTAACCTCCCTGACACCCCTTGTTTTGATGAAAAATTTGACCTAAACATCTGTCGGAAACAGACCAATGAGATGAAACAACAGTATCAAAATTTTCCTAATCACTATCGCTGTTTACCTAATCGCACACCCTTTGACTTTCTACCAAGCTCTAGCCAAAAAAGTGATCCACCCCTGTTTTACGAACTTCATTTTCGAATGGTGCGTCTCGAAATCAAGCCAGGTTTCTTTGAAACTTTGGTGACAAACACCAATTATTCTCCAGAAAAATTAAAAGATCTCTATGCCTACAGATGGGGCATAGAGACCAGTTTTCGTGACCTAAAATACAGTATCGGTCTGACTCATTTTCATGCAAAAAAAGAAGGAAGGGATTCTCCAAAAAATCTACGCTCACTTTATCAATTTTAATGTTTGTAAATGGCTAACCTCACACGTTGCTATTAAAATATCAAAGTTAAAACAGATTTATAAGATTTACCCGTTGTGCTAGCTAATCAAGCGTAAGCAAGGGAATATTTTAAGCTGATACCAAATTCAGTATGACTGCTTTTAAGCAAAAGAGAATAGATAAGTAATATAGCTTCTGTCTTAAATTTGAGCGCCTGAATGTTTCGGCAACGTAAAGCCTCCATTCCAAACTGCTCTAAGCTAGAAAATACGGTCTCCACTGGTTTCCTCAATCGACTTATTTTGTAATTTTCTAGCCATGAATAACCCATCAAGTTTTTTCTGAGTTGAGAAATTAACTGGATACCACAGTCTGCTAACGCTGCCTTTGTCTGTCTATCCACATATCCTTTATCTCCATAAACGATTGGAAATGGGCTATTTTCAAGCAGCTCCAAAGCAACATTGCCATCATAAATAGATACGGGTGTGACAACATAATCAATAGGAAACCCACTATCGCTGACAAGAACTGAAAATTTCAAGCCATAATAATGGATTTTCTTAGTCGCATTATAGCCAATGTCTGCCACCTCTGATAACAATGTAGCTCTCATGTTGCGAATGGGGTGACATAGTGCACAAGGAAAGCTGTCAATCAAGCCGAACGAGCAGGTTTGATAAAAATCTAAGACCATATAATAGCGTATACGCTGAATACTTTGAGCAAGATTTTGACAGATACGGCAGTTCTGGGAAGTTGTCAGGGAAGTGATTATGACGAATGGCACGGTAAATAGCACTTGTCGTCCGGCAGCCCTCTTGAATTGTCCAAAGATAGCTAGCGATAACAACGACATCAGACTGTTTTTGTAGGTGGATGTTTCGCCGATTTTGAACCTCATGGGGAACAAATCGCTCATATAAAGCGAGAACTTGGATCAAGATTTTTGAAAAAATAACTTGTGTTTGATTGGGATTTGCGAGATAATAATGTTGGCTTTGCATATCATTCCCTCATTTCGTGGTTGTTTTGAGTTTATGATACGCAAAGTTTTTTTATTTGGCTAGAATTAACTAGCACAACGGGTAGGATTTGTTTTTCAGACGCTGTTTATGCTTGTCGAAAATTTCGTAGAAACAAACTCTCTTCCTTCCAATTGGAAACCTACATTGCCAAACATTTATCCATCGTCCGACCTAATCGAACATTCCAAAGAAAGATAAGAAGCAAGGTACCTGTAAGCTTCACTTATAGAGTAACATAATAGTTGAAAAATTGGGTTAAAAAACATCCTTTTTGTGCGCCCTAAATACAAAAACTATTCCCGTTTGGTCATCAATTGCTCGGACGGGAATAGTTCCTTTAATTATTTAAATGCTTAACTTCATGATATTGGCTAGGGGACTACCTTTTTGTTTTTTGATAGCGAAAGCGGCTTGGCATAAACATTTCTTCAAATAAGAATTTCCGTGTCGAATCTTGGTACTTCGTTTCTTACCAACACTCTCATTATTACCTGGACATAGTCCAGCCCAAGAAGCTAAATGTCTAGCAGTAGGAAACTGACTCACGTCAACACCAACCTCAGAAATGATAACAGAAGCTGTAATGACATCAATGCCTGAGATGGAATCCAATATTTCTACATGATTTTCATATTGTGATAGATAGATATTCATTCGCTCTTCTAACAACTCAACCTTCTTCTGATAAAAATCATAAATCTCTAAAGACTGCTTTAACATGAAGCGATGATGGTCAGAGAAATAACCGTCCAAGGCTTCCAGAAGCTGAGGCACTTTCTTCTTCAAGCTAGTGTAAACGGATTGATGGACAATGCGAGGTGTGATAGGCGTCCCATCAGCCAGTAGCTGAAGGAGATTACGTCCAGATAGCCCCATAATATCTTCAATATAGGTTGTTGGCTTGATACCACCTGACCGAAGAATTTTATGGATACGGTTTGTTTCTCGATTGCGACTTTCCACATAATGTTTTCGCTGTCTGGTCAACTCCCTCAATTCTTGAATGGTTTCATTGGGAACGAAACTCCGAGGCAATAGACCAATCCGTGTTCATTATTTTAGTCGTATTTTTATACTCATGCCTATCGCATGTTTTGGGGTTCTCGTCAGTAGAGTGGATCAGTTTTGCCCTCGATGAATAGCATCATTAACTCGTCAACCACAAAGCCCTCACTAAGATGTTACACCTAGTGAGGGCTTTATGTTCGTTTTCATTATTTTGTGGGTGAGGGCGGAAACGTCATGGATGTCTTTCCCGTTCTCTAGATGTTAACTGACATCAATCCACTACAGTTAAAAAAGTAGCAAAAAATCATATTTACGGATAGATATAGCCTGAAACTCCACTTGCTGCTGCATCAAACCAACCACGGAAATTGCCAACGTACATATTTCCATTAAAATTTGATTCTACAACTTGAATTTGCGAACCATTTACTGCAGTAACAACTGCCACATGTCCATAAGCACCTGAAGTCCAAACCGCTACCGCACCGACTACTGGTGTTGAACCCGTACTGAAGCCAGCAGCTGAAGCTGAGTATAACCATTGGTTTGCATTTCCCCAATAGTTCCCAACCCACGGAGCAGCTTGTTTTGCTCCCCATGTACATTGACCTACTGGGTAAGTATTAGCACTACTACTATTGCTTACTGCAACTGAAGAATTTGATGACGATGTAGTTGCTACATTCGCAGTAGATGCTGCCGTTGCAGACGTAGTAGATACTGTTGTTGAAGCAGGTGCAGATGACACTTCAACTGAAGAAGACTGAGGAGTTGTTGAAGCAACGTTTTCAATAGCTGTTCCTGTAGCAGGTGCTGCTTGAACAGGAGCCACTGCTTGCTGTTGCTGTTGAGCAAGTTGTGCCTGACGAGCTTGGTAAGCTGCTTGTTCTTCAGCAGCTTTTCTTGCTGCTTCTTCAGCTACTGCTTTTTGCTCCAACAAACTAGCTTTTTCATTTTCCGCTGAAGCTTTTTCCGCAGCCAATGATAACTGTGCAACTTTTAACGCTGCTTCTTGAGTTTTCAATTCTTGAGCAACATCATCTAATTTTTTCCAGTTAGTCTCAACGGTATTAATAGCTTCCTGATTGGCTTTTTGCTTTTCTTCAATTGTAATCTTATCAGACTTTTGCTGTTCCAACATTCTATTATTTGCTGAAACAATTTCATTCATGGCATTAACACGGGAAACTGCATCAACAATAGATTTTGAATCTAAAATAGTATTAATATAGCTCGATACAGAACCGTCTGTTTGAGCACTTCTAGCCTGTTCTTTCAAAGCAGCATCACGAGATACAATATCAGCTGCTAATCTCTCAATTTCAGCAATTAGCTCTTTAGACTCAGCTTCCAGTCGAGTATTCTCTTCTTGTAAAGAAGCCTGTTCTGCAAGAATTGTATTTACTTTCGCTTGTAGCTCATCTACTTGAGCTTGAGTACTAGCCTGTTCAGCTGCAATCTCATTAATTTTATTTTCTTGTGCTGCAATTTGACTATCATAATCATTAGCAGAAACTACTGTTAAAGAAGTAACATTTGATAAAATAATTGTACTCAACATAAGAGTAGCTAAGATATTCTTTTTCATAAACAGTAATAACACCTCTATTCTTTCTGACCTTATCAGTTTATCAAAAATATTTCGCAAGTATATTACGCAATTATTACATTTCTATGTCTTGTTCCCTCTGACTGAAATTTTCAAACAGAGGTAACGTCAGGAAAAATAATAATAGATTGCAAATCAAAGTTGGTAATAAATTAAAGAAAACAAATACAGAAACTGACAAATCTGTCATATTAAAAAGACTAGCTATCAAGAAACTAAATATCTCTAGTAAAAACAGAACAACTAGAAAAGACAATAATCTTGTAAGCCCAACGAAATAAACATTCCTATTGAAAAAGTAGATTAGTAATATAGTCATAGGAAATAAACTTGTAGCAAAACCTATAAAATTAAAATAATAAATATCATACAAAAGACCTAAAAAAATATAAGTAATGAACATAAGTTGGAAAGAATCTCTATTTATTCTATGAAGCGCATAAATAAATACCAGATGTATAGAGATTGAGGTAAAAGCAGGTGAAAGATTCGTTAACAAGGTAGATAACTGACCATCAAGAAGGAACAAAAATAAGATGACAAGTGCAGACATGAAACTATTCTTTTTAAAATCCATTATTGTTTCACCACCGACACAGAATAAATATTAGAGAAATTCGCTGCTGGCTTAATATAAACTTCTCTATTTAAACTATCATTACTTTCTTTAACAGAAGATACCTCTCCAATTTTCAAATTAGCAGGAAGCGTACCAGCTAGGTCACTTGTAACCACTGATGAACCAGTCTCAATAGCTGAAGTAGAATTCAACTGATTGATTATAAAAGTATTTGAATCTAAATCATATCCGGATAAAATACCGTAAACAACATTATCACCTGAACCAATCTTGACAGGTATTTTAGTAAAGTCATCAGAATTAGTAATAAGCTTAATTACAGCTGAGTCAGTTGAAACCGTTGAAACCGTTCCAATAACTCCACCATTTGACAAAACCAAGGTATTCTTACTAATATTTGAAGACTCACCA
Organism: Streptococcus suis; assembly: GCF_024509555.1. GTDB lineage: Bacteria > Bacillota > Bacilli > Lactobacillales > Streptococcaceae > Streptococcus > Streptococcus suis_AD. The sequence goes on along the minus strand of NZ_JAMWEL010000017.1, from coordinate 1,914 downwards.
ATATTAATAATCAACTCTTTAGTCCACAAACTTGGTGTTCTTACAAGAACCTCCCCAACAGAAAAATCAATATCAGGATGAGACGTGGACAACTCAAGATTAGCTTTCAAAGACTCATTTTCTTTTTTTAAAGAATCGTTCTCTGCATTCAAAGTATCGAATTCTAAAGATATTCTTTTTAACTCTCTATTCTCCGAGTAGGAAGCAAATAAATCATCAATTAGGTCAACCTGACTTGAAATATAAACAACAGGTGCTGACAAAACTCTCTGAATAGGATTTATAAAAAATCTTACAGAAGAATCAACAAATGAGGAGCTATCTGAGTTAGAATAAGTAGCAAATAAAAGTGAAATTGAAACAAAAAAGAATAAAAAAATAGCTATTATATACTTATAAAACTTAAACATACTCTCACCCACATCAAAAGATACAATAAAACGAGAATATCAAAAGATAATCTCGCTTTCTACGGAGAATAAGGGATTCGAACCCTTGCGCCAGTTACCCGACCTAACGATTTAGCAAACCGTCCTCTTCAGCCTCTTGAGTAATTCTCCATTAATATAGAATGGGCACGAGTGGAATCGAACCACCGACCTCACGCTTATCAGGCGTGCGCTCTAACCATCTGAGCTACGCGCCCAAGACAGTAACTTGGACAAGTTATGGCGCGAGACGGAATCGAACCGCCGACACATGGAGCTTCAATCCATTGCTCTACCAACTGAGCTACCGAGCCAATAAAATATATTCTAAAATAAAGGAGGATGTGGGATTCGAACCCACGCACGCTCTTACACGCCTGACGGTTTTCAAGACCGTTCCCTTCAGCCGGACTTGGGTAATCCTCCATTTATATGGACCTTGTAGGACTTGAACCTACGACCGCTCGGTTATGAGCCGAGAGCTCTAACCAGCTGAGCTAAAGGTCCAGCACAAGTGATGATAGCGGCGAAGGGGATCGAACCCCCGACCTCCCGGGTATGAACCGGACGCTCTAGCCAGCTGAGCTACACCGCCAAAAATATAATCGGGAAGACAGGATTCGAACCTGCGACACCTTGGTCCCAAACCAAGTACTCTACCAAGCTGAGCTACTTCCCGTTATTACTTAAAAATAAACCTCCCCTAATGTCTTCATTAAGCGAGTAATGCACCCTAGAGGATTCGAACCTCTAACCGCCTGATTCGTAGTCAGGTACTCTATCCAGTTGAGCTAAGGGTGCTTCTATAAAATGCATGCCGAGGACCGGAATCGAACCGGTACGATGTTGCCATCGCAGGATTTTAAGTCCTGTGCGTCTGCCAGTTCCGCCACCCCGGCCTCTCAAAGCGAACGACGGGATTCGAACCCGCGACCCCCACCTTGGCAAGGTGGTGTTCTACCACTGAACTACGTTCGCAATCTTTTCTTAATGCCGGCTACATGACTTGAACACGCGACCCTCTGATTACAAATCAGATGCTCTACCAACTGAGCTAAGCCGGCCTATTAAAATTTCTTATATGCGGGTTAAGGGACTTGAACCCCCACGCCCGAAAGCGCCAGATCCTAAATCTGGTGCGTCTGCCAATTCCGCCAAACCCGCATATGACTCGTGCTGGGCTCGAACCAGCGACCCATTGATTAAAAGTCAATTGCTCTACCAACTGAGCTAACGAGTCTTTACTTAATTATATTAATTGAAACAGATGATTGAATCGTTTCAACGGTCCCGACGGGAATCGAACCCGCGATCTTCGCCGTGACAGGGCGACGTGATAACCGCTACACTACGGGACCTATGGGAGTTAACGGGATCGAACCGCTGACCCTCTGCTTGTAAGGCAGATGCTCTCCCAGCTGAGCTAAACTCCCATTTGGAGATTTCTCTCCAATTTGCTAAGCGACTACCGTATCTCACAGGGGGC
>NZ_JAMWEL010000016.1:51042-55731 GCF_024509555.1 Streptococcus suis | reverse complement strand
AAAAGGAGGTGCTGGAGGCTTATTTGCCATGGAAGGAAAAAATTAAGAGAGCATGTAAATAGAAAAAGGTTCCAGAGTCAATAGGACTTTGGAGCCTTTTCAATATACTTTGTTATTGGGCGGTTACGATCTGTCTGTGTTTTTTGTATACTTTACAACCACCTAAAAAGGCCCTATGACCTCTATGTAAGACTTTGCTTATGAGGTTATAGGACCTTTTCATATTTAGGGAATGATTAATCATTCAGAAATTCCGAATACATTAATCATCACATCATATACCCTTATTAGTCTTCTTTACGACGACGTTTTGCAGTAAGTGCAAATGAACCAAGCAACATTGTTGCACCAATCATACCTGCTACTGAAGATTCTTCACCGGTATTTGGCAACTGTTGAACTGGAGTTGCAGGGCGTGGCTGCTCTGGAGCAGCTGGTGCTACCGGTTTCGCTGGTTCTTCTGGCTTAGCTGGTGTGTCTGGTGTAACTGGTACATAGTTGATTGGGGTATCTGTACCTGGGTTAGATGGTACTGGTGGTACGACATAACCCTTCGTTGGATCGTTAGGATCAAGTGGTTTCAATGGCTCACCATTTGGATCTACTGGTACATATCCTGGTACATGTGGAATTGTTGGAACATCTGTACCTGGCTTGCTTGGATCCGTTGGATCGTTAGGGTAAACGATTGGATCTGTTGGCTGACCTGGGATATTTGGTACCCATGAACCGAGTTTCTTATAAACATAAGTAACGGTTGTTCCACCTGATGGGATCTTACCACTTGGATTTCCTTCTACTTTTTCAAGGATATATCCGTTGATAACTTTTCCACTTGTTGTGTAGTCATCGCCAACTTTACCTGGAATGTTTTCAGATGGTACCAAATCGTTACCATTTTCATCTACGTAGCGTACAACTACTTTAGATTCTTCTGGTACATAGTTGATTGGTGTATCTGTTCCTGGGGTAGATGGTACTGGTGGTACTTCATAACCCTTGGTTGGATCGTTCGGATCAATAGGTTTCAATGGGTTGCCATTTGGATCTACTGGTACATGACCTGGAACATGTGGAATTGTTGGAACATCTGTACCTGGTTTTGTATTACCTGGAATACCTGGCTTAGTTGGATCTGTTGGATCGTTTGGATATGGTGTTGGTGTAGCTGGAGTGCTTGGTGTAGTTCCATCTGGAATAACTGGAACGAATGAACCAATTTTCTTATAAACATAAGTAACGGTTGTTCCACCAGATGGGATCTTACCACTTGGGTTTCCTTCTACTTTTTCAAGGATATATCCGTTGATAACTTTTCCACTTGTTGTGTAGTCATCGCCAACTTTACCTGGAATATTTTCAGATGGTACCAAGTCGTTACCATTTTCATCTACGTAGCGTACAACTACTTTAGATTCTTCTGGTACATAGTTGATTGGGGTATTGTCACCAGGGTTAGATGGTACTGGTGGTACTTCATAACCCTTGGTTGGATCGTTCGGATCAATAGGTTTCAATGGGTTGCCATTTGGATCAACTGGTACATGACCTGGAACATGTGGAATTGTTGGAACATCTGTACCTGGTTTTGTATTGCCTGGAGTACCTGGCTTAGTTGGATCTGTTGGATCGTTTGGATATGGTGTTGGTGTAGCTGGAGTGCTTGGTGTAGTTCCATCTGGAATCACTGGAACGTATGAACCGAGCTTGCTGTAAACAACTTTTTCAGTTGCGTCAGCTGCATCATGAGCAACAGTCGTTGCTGGAACTGATGCTTTATCTGCAAGGAACTTGTCGATAACTGGTGAAACAACTTCTTCAAGCGTTTGTGGTGCTGTCCACTCACCATACTTGATGACTTCGCCTGTTACACCATCAATCAAGGCTGTACGGTAGAAGGTTACTGTTTGAGTTGTAACTTTTGGTGTACCATCTTCGTTACGAACTGGCGTACCATCTTTGTAAACGTAAGTGATTGTACGAGTTACATTTTCAATCAAGCCTAGCTCACCATATGTGCGATCCTTAGGATCGTTTGGCACCTTATCGTCTGGCTTAGCAGGTGGTGTCTTAGGATCGTTATCTGGATCAACTGGTACAGCTGGTACATTCGGTACGTAAGTGATTGGTGTATCTGTACCTGGGTTAGTTGGTACTGGTGGTACGACATAACCCTTAGTTGGATCTTCTGGATCAACTGGAGTCAATGGCTTAGTTGGATCACTTGGATCAACTGGCGTGTGACCTGGGATGTACGGAACTGTTGGTGTTTCAGTACCTGGTTTAGTTGGATCGTTTGGATCGTTAGGGTAAACGATTGGATCAACTGGTGTGTTTGTTGATGGATCAACTGGTTTTTCACCTGTTGGCAATTCTGGTACCCATGAACCAAGTGGTGTGTAGACAACTTCTTCCGCCAAGTCTGCTGCGTTGTAAGCTACGGTTGCTTCTGCAACAGTTGCCTTATCCGCAAGGAACTTGTCGATAACTGGTGATACAACTGCCACAAGTGTTTGTGGAGCTGTCCAATCACCCATGCTGATAACATCGCCTGTTACACCGTCAAGAATAGCTGTGCGGTAGAAGTTAACTGTTTGAGTTACTACTTTCGCTACACCATTCTCAAGAACTGGTTTACCATCTGCGTAACGGTAAGTAATTGTACGAGTTACGCTTTCGATCAAGCCAAGCTCTCCATAAGTGCGTCCTTTAGGATCATTTGGCACTTTATCATCTGGGTTAGCAGGTGTATTTGGTGTGTTAGGATTGTTATCTGGATCCTCTGGATTTGCAGGAACGTTTGGTACGTAAGTGATTGGTGTGTCTTCACCTGGGGTAGATGGTACTGGTGGTACGACGTAACCCTTCGTTGGATCTTCTGGATCAACTGGAGTCAATGGCTTAGTTGGATCGGTTGGATCAACTGGCGTGTGACCTAGGATGTACGGAACTGTTGGTGTTTCAGTACCTGGTTTGGTTGGATCGTTCGGATCGTTAGGGTAAACGATTGGGTCAACTGGTGTGTTTGTTGATGGATCAACCGGTTTCTCACCTGTTGGCAATTGTGGTACCCATGAACCAAGTGGGCTGTAAACAACTTTTTCAGTCAAGTCAGCCGCGTTGTAAGCAACTGTTTCTTCACCTACTGTTGCCTTGTCCGCAAGGAACTTAGCGATTACTGGTGAGTCAACTGCCACAAGTTTTTGTGGTGCTGTCCAATCAGAAGTAATAGTCACTTCACCTGTTACTTTATTGATTTGAGCAGTACGGTAGAAGTTTACTGTTTGAGTTACAACTTTAGGTTGGCCATTTTCAAGGACTGGTTCACCATTATTGTAATAGTAAGTGATTGTACGAGTAACACTTTCAATCAAGCCAAGATCAGCGTAAGTACGGCCTTCTGGATCACCAGGAACCTTATCGTCTGGTTTAGCAGGAGTATCTGGTGTATTAGGGTTGTTGTCTGGATCCTCTGGGTTAACAGGGATAACAGCTGGACGAACAACTACTTGGTAAACCTGACTGATTTCAGAACCATCAAGAACAGTGTCAAAGACATCATTTGTTGCATCATTGTCAAAGGCTGGATAGTTGTTTGATACAACTTCATATCCTTTAGCTTCAAGTTCCTTGATCTTAGCAAGAATTTCATCTTTCTTAGTAAGTGGTGTACCTTCTTCGCCTGCTTCAACAGTAGAAACATCAACACCGTTACCATCTTCGTCAACAAAGTGAGTTACAGCAACTTGAGAACCTTCTGTTGGATCAACATAGATAACTGTTTCAACAATATCAGCTGATGTCGCAGTTACTTTATTCTCTCCAACTTCAGTAGCTGAAGGTGTGAATCCTGCGATTTCTGGAGATTTAACTTTATCAAATGTATCATCTGAACTTGTCCAAGGTGTGTAGCTGTCAGCGATGATATCACCAGTCACAGCATCGATTTGGACTGAACGTACAAATGTTACAGTTTCTTCAAAATCTTTAGCAGCTTCGTTACCGTCAGTATATACATAATGGATAGTACGAGTCACTTCCTCGATAAGGCCAAGCTGACGGTATGTGCGACCCTTAGGATCGTTTGGTACTGGATCGTTTGGATTAATCTTACCATCCGTTGGAGGAGTAACAGTTGTTTGTTTTGTCTTATAGACAATTGTGTCAAACAAATCTGCATCAGTTGCTGATACTGATTTCTCACCTACTTTATCAACATTTGCGGTGTAGTTTTCCAAATTAAGAGCTGGAACTTCTGCAAATGTCTGAGTAGCTGGTGTCCATGCAGTATAAGTATTTGCAATGATATCACCTGTTACTGCATCAATTTGTACAGTACGTGTGAAGGTTACTGTTTGAGTTGTGACAACTGGCTTGCCTTCTTCATCAAGAACTGGCTTACCATCTGAGTAGATGTGGTTGACTGTACGAGTCACTTCTTCAACCAAGCCAAGTTCACCATAAGTACGACCCTTAGGATCGTTTGGTACTGGCGTGTCTGGAGTGACTGGATTTTTTGGATCGACAACATCAACATTATCACGGTAAACAATTGTTGCAGTAATATCCTTGTCAGTTGCTGTAATACCAGTCTTCTCAACTTTATCAGTTGATGGTGTAAATTTATCCAAAGTAAGGGCATTTACAGTTGTGAAGTCTTGTGTTGCTGGTGCCCATGCTGAGTATGTA
>NZ_JAMWEL010000016.1:0-50942 GCF_024509555.1 Streptococcus suis | reverse complement strand
TGGAACTGGCGTGTCTGGAGTTACCGGAGTTTCTGGTGTTGGTGTGTCTGGATTGTTATCTGGATCTTTTGGATCAACAACTTTAACATTTGTACGATAGATAATCGTTGCATTTGTATCATTATCAATCGCAACTACACCTGTCCTGGTTACACTTTGTGTTGAAGGAAGATAATCTGCCAACTCAGCTACATCATCCTTCGTCAAGGCTGAAACAGCTTTGAAGTCTTGTGTTGCTGGTGACCATGGAGAGTATGTATCAACAATGATGTCACCAGTTTCCGCATCGATCTGTACAGTACGTGTGAAGGTCAAAGTCTCAGTTGTCACAACTGGCTGACCATCCTTCAGCACTGGAGAACCATCAGCGTAGACATGGTTAACGGTCAAGGTTACTTCTTCAACCAAGCCAAGTTCGCCATAAGTGCGATCCTTAGGATCGTTTGGTACTTTATCGTCTGGTTTAACTGGATCTGTTGGGGTAGTTGGATCTTTTGGATCGACAACTGTTGTCGTCTTACGGACTAAGAAGATGTTAAAGCTCTGTGACGGATCCTCACCGTCTTTATCATCAACAGCGTCAAAGTATTTTGTGCCTTCAGCTAATTCACTATAGACAAGTTGATAACCCTGATCAAGATACTTTTTGATGACATCATCTGGATTGTAGGTGATTGGGTCTAGAGCGGTACCTTTAAGTTCAGTAGCTGTCAAGTGCTCAAATCCATCAATCTGAGTGATTTTTTTACCTGAAGTGACATAAGATAATGGTTTGTAGTTATCAGGATCCGTTACGTCCCAGATATAAACAGCAGCATACTCTGTCTGTGGAGTATAAACAACGTAAACATTGATGTTATCTTTATCATCTGAAGTAACTGTTGTCGGATCTGGTGTAAAGGTGCTGACATCAATGTTATTCGTATCTCTGTGTTTTTCAGGTATAACTTGTGCAGTGTATCCAAGTTCAACAGGTGAAATGACTGCATTGAATGTCTTATTCGCATCATTGATTGCTTCCCATGGATACACTTTGAGACTACCATCATCAATGAATTCAAACTTACGCTTATAGCTTAAGGTTTGTGTCTTGATAAGAGGTTGGTTGTCAACCGTAGTAACAGGTTGAGCAGGTTGGTTGTTAATTGTAACAGGTTTATCACGTTCTTTTGTCGTGTCTGTGTTATTCGTCGCATCCTTATCCGTATCAAATACATAGTAAATTGTACGTGTGATGGTTGCTTCACTTACTGGATCTACTGTTGGAGTATAACGAGCACGTCCGTAATCTGTTCCATAAGCAATGGTTACAGGATCAGAGTCTACAACATCATTGTAGTCTACGTCAGGCTGTTGAATTTCAACACCTGTACCAACACCGACAAAGCTAGGATGTGGTTTAAAGGTAACTTCAAGAGTTTTCTGGTCAAGAGTATAGGTTCCTTCATTTTCAATGACAATCTCGGTATCTGAAATTTTAGTATATGAACGTTTGACTTTCGTCACTTTACCCGTCGTAGGGTTTAGATGAATCGCCTCAGGAAGAACAAGATTAACCAGAGGTGTCTCGGTTGTGAAACTTGAACCAGCTGGGATAAATGAATCTTTCGCTGTATAAGAATTATTACCTACTGTGAAGGTTTCACCAATTTCTACAAGATCTGAAGCACGAGTATCACCATCTAAAACAGTTTGAGAGTTATTGGCATGTGAAGATAACTCAAAGCCATTTCCGAGGGCTACATCATTATAGCGGTTGTTAATATTTGAAATAATTTCGTGCGTTAAGACATCACCTACCTCGATATAGTCACCGGCAGGAATGACTACTTCTTCGCCATTTCGAAGGACTGTTGTTTCAGCTGTAGCCAGATCTTTCGCATCCAATGTAGAACCTGCTGGAACTTTTGATCCTGCTGGTAACCACAATTTATCAACGATGACACCACCTTTACCAGTTACAGTCATACCTGCTGGCAAACGTGTACCACTTGGAATAATTGCATCTGGTTCCACTTGAACTCGAGTACCATCACTCAAAGTAATAGTCATTGGTTCAGTCGCAGTAGTATCTGATTCAAATCGAGTGATTTCCTGGTCTGTGCTTGCAAAGACCACAGGTTTGGTCTCATCAAGGATTACGCTAGAAGCAGGGTATTCAACCTTAGTACCATCGTTCGTCTGAACTGTACCCGTTCTTGGGATACTTGGTGTACCTGTTTGAGTCTTACCTTGAACATCACGTGAAGTTGTATCTTCACCGTTTGGTACCACGTCGATGACAGTCGGAATGTAGGTTGAGTCCATAGAACGAGCATCATTGACATCAGTGTTGACGTTCTTTCTAATCATATCTTGCGGAGATAGATGAGAGGTAATTTCAGATTCTGGCACATCATAAATTTCATCTTCTGAAAGGTTACGATTATAGTTAAGTGCTGCATCAATTGTCTCTTCAGTTGCTTCCCAACCAGTTGAGTTACCATTCGTATCCCAACCACGGACAACAATACCATTAGCTTCACCTACGAAGCCAGGAGCCGGATCAAAGTCGATGGAAATAGTTGGCGTGCCGTATCCTTCAACATACTTGTTGTCTACACCTTCTTTATTAAGGGTATAAACACCGACGAGGTTGCCTGATTTGTCATACTCAGTGTATTCAGATAGCAAGTATTCTACACGGTTACTATAAGGATTGGTAACTTGGACAGCTGTACCTAGAACATTGCCGTTCGCATCTTTAATGATTACTTCCTGACCTTTATAGACTGTATCAGTACCTGCTTCATTGGTTACATGGATTTCTTTACCTGTCTCGATAGCTTCTGCGACAACACTGTCATTGACAACAATCTTTGGAGCAATCGTTGTATCAATTACTGCCCACTCTTTAAATCCTGATTTTTCGTCCTTACCACGTGGAGAGAAGAATTCAGCGATACTCTTAGAGATTGACTGATTGCGATCTTGGACGTCTGAGGTTGCATTTTCAGTACCACGTGGCAAGTGAGTAACGAAGGCCTGGAAGTCTTCTACTTCACCTGATGACGCAATACCAGTTGGTGTTAAAACTTCTTCCCTAACACGTGAAATACGGAGTCGAATACCTGTTGTATCGTGAGAGGTATCAAGAAGCTGTGGCACATTTTTAAAGACAAAGTTATAAGTCCCGTCAGCATTGACCTCAATTACTTCTGACTGCTCATACTGGTCAAACTGTCCGTTTCCATCAAAGTCCACCCAACCTGAGGCATAAACAGTATCATTGTTTTCACCTTTATGGATTTCCACACCTGGTAAGACAAACTCTGTGTCTGATGCACGACGAATTTCATATTTCTTTTTGACATTTTCATCAAGAAGTTGGCTTTCTCCTTCGTCCGGCATAATACCCGTTACAAAGCGTTTTTCAGCCGAGTTATAGAGACCAAGCTCCTTCTTGCCATCAATCTCAAGCGTTAGTTCTTGTCGGTTTTTCAGACTTGCTCTTGTTCCGTCTGTATATTCAATGTACCCTGTACCATCTTGTGCGATTGAATAAGTACCCTTTTTACCTTCGGCATCGAAAACGGTCATTCCTGTAGTCATGTCTGTTTTCTTATAATTTTCAGTATAGACTACGTCGTCCAAAGTCCAGTAAGCAGGGTCATCTTTAGTGCTTTGGAAATCAGGATCACCCTTGGTGTTACCAAAATATGGTTGTCCATAAACTGTTCCATCATCTTTTACTGTGTTTCCAATAAGGTGCTCTGCCTTACCGTAAGATTCTGGTGCATCACCACTATCATAGATAACGAAACCAAAGGCTGCCTGTTGGCTACCAGCAGATGCGATATAAACCGAAAGTTTAGAAACATCACGTGAAATTCCAACATCCAAGGTATTTTCACCAATTTTAGAAGTAATCGGTCCAAAAGTCTGATCGCCGTATGCTTTTCCATCTACAAATTCTGAAGGGTTATATCCTGCCCCTCCGAGTGAACGTTCAACCTTTAAGTTATCCGCTGTAATTGGAGTTGGCTGCGTCAACGTGTTGGGATCAATTTCTTTGTTATCCTTTTTATAAGAATATGGAAGTGACATGAAATTTTCCCATGGCGTTCCATCAGATTCAAATTGTACAAATTCAGTTGAACTAGCTTCCTCGGCATCTGTAGCAATAACATTAACATCTACATCTTTACCATTATAGGTTGCGGATAGATCAAAGGTAATACCAGCATGAGCGGTATCAAATGATGGAGAGAAGGCTACCAATTGATTCTCGACCCCAAGTCCAGCATTTCCTAAAATTGACCACTTCCCATCAGGCTCCACTAAAAGCATGTCTACTTGACCGTTACGGCCCTCTTCAAGATTATGTTTGTAAGCTGCCTCTGAACCCTGAAGTACCTTTTTATAGGTAGTTGTAACATTTCCAACTGTCGTAGTACCAACAAAGTCACCACTAATCATGTCTGTCCATTTCACATCAGAAGCAACTGATTTAGTCGAACCGTCTGGATTAGTTGTTGTGACAACCTTTATCGCACGGTAGTTCCCTTGTTTTATCCAATAATGGGTCCCTGCTGGGATTATTTCACCTTTTTTGTAAGTACGAACTTCCTCTCCATTTATATCCAAAATTTTCGTATCGTCAGTTGCGACAGTGTCTTCTGTATAAGTGTTACGAATAAAACCTTTCTGTGTCCAGTACTCTGTGCCTGCTGGAATCTTCTCATCAACTCCGTACTTGTAAGTCTTTATCGGATTTCGATTAGCATCATAAATAGTTACGGATTCGCCCGGTTGCAGAACTCTGTCTTCCTTTTGAACTTCACGTGTAGGAGGATGGATTCTAATAGCCTCGGCATCTGCTTTAGTCCATTCGCCATAGTTAAACATGGCATTTACGCCATTATTTGGATCTTGAGTTACTTTTTTTGGTGCAAGATTGGTAATCTCAGCAGTCAATTCATAACCTTCGACCCCTTTGGTAGGAACGGTAAATTTCATACCTTTTTGAAGAACTTCGTACTCTTTACCTTTATTTTGTGCACCACCATTGTAGTATCTATGTTCTGTGTATTTGGCAATTCCTGAGTTTATCCATTTTGCATCAGAGGTTCTACCAGTCGTACCATCTGTATAGATAACATCACGGACACCATTGGCATCTGCTGGTCCTACTTTTGTGCCATCTGGATAAGTGATAGAGGCAGTTGAGAAGTTAAACCAATGAATACTTTTTTTCAACTCAGCTGCATTTTTTTGTGCTTGTTCAGTGATGATTGTTTGAATTGGCAAGAGTGTGGCAGTATTCTTTTCGTCACCGTTGAATTCAACAGTCACTCCACCCGCTGCAGAAGTACTAGATTGAACGACTTTTACATTGTCAGCTTCAGTTAAACCATTGGCATTTTTGACGTTCTGAACAATACTTTTTACTTCTTCATCCGTCAAGCTAATCAAGCTTTTAACAACTGTCTTTTCTGGCTCATAAAGAACCTTTGTACGCATAACTTCAGCACGAGTTGATGCATCACCAGTTGTTGCAAGGTTTACATAAATCTCCCCATCTTTAGAGTACTTACGTAACTCAAGGGCAAGTGCTTCGACGTTTGAACGTACTGCATCAATTTGTGCATTAACTTGCTCAAGGCTTGCCGCTGAATCGCCCAAGGTAGTTGTTGCTTCAGTCACTGTCAACTTAGTTGCTGCTGCAGCAGCTTTAAGTGTTGCTGTGTCTGAGTCAGTTGTTGTTGCGATACGTTCTGCTTCGCTTGACAAGACAGCTGCTTCTGAAGTTACTTGTTCTAGAACTTCTTTTGCAGCAGCTACACTTGCATCTTGGCTAGTTTCTTGGCTTGATGCAGTAGCTGTTTCTGAACTTGCAGTTGACGTTTCAGTTTTAGCTGTTTCTGAGCTTGTAGAAGTCGAAGTCTCAGTCTTCGCTTCTGTCGTGCTTGATGGAGTTGTCGTAGAAGATGAAGCTGGTGTTGCTACTTTCTTGACAACTTTGAAGGTAACAGTATTTGAAGCACCTTCAGTCACGACTTGGGATACAGCTGAAGCTTGTCCAGCAGCTAATTCATAGCCTGTTGGCACATTAGCTGAAAGATTTACTGTAGTGCTTGCCACTGCATCTTGTGTTGTAACAGATGTAATAACCGCAGTTGCAGTGATAACAGTTCCATCTTCAGTAACGTACTGGATCACGTAAGCGATTGTCGCAGTACGCTCAGCTGTTGCTGTTTCTGTCGTACTTGCAACTGTTTCTGTCGCAGATGTTTCTGTCGCAGATGTCTCTGTTGTTGACGTTTCAGAAATAGTTGCTTCAGTAGCATCAGTTGAAGAACTTGCTTCAGTAGCTACCATCTCAGCAACGGTTGTTTCTGTCGTAGTTGTATCTGTTGAGAGGATAGCCGATGTTGGCTCTGTCGCCTCTACTACAACTGAAGTCTCAGAAGTACTTGTTGAAGTGATTTCTGTTGCTTCAGCCACTTCACCACCTGTCACTGCTAGAGAGATACCTAGCAATACTGAGGCAGCACCGAAGTGGTACTTACGAATCGAAAAACGTTGCTTGGGGGCATACCATTTTTGCTGATTCGTTTTATCTTTTAATGAAGATTTCATATAAAATCCTTTCTATAGTAAAACTATACAAATTTACTTGTTCCTTTAAAAAATTTAAAGAAAGCTATCTTATATGTTACTAAAAATAGTTAGAAAGGTCAATTTATTCATCTTTTAAAATCATTTTACCTAAAAAACATTTCAGACTTAATTATTCATGTACCTCTCTGCCTCAAACTTAGTGTTTTTGTCAATAACCTTTTCGTTAAAATCTAGAGTGTATAAGGATTTCAGCAGATTCTGAACTTTAGTTACTTTATTAGAATCGTCAGATAATTCTTTGTTTTATTTAAGAAATTATGAAATATTCTATTCATAAATCGAGGTTCTTGTTATATAATTATTTATATCAATTTAACAACTTTAAATTTGTATGTATCCAACGGTTTTAGAAAGCAATTCTTTAGCACTTTTTCTTAAAATTCATATGATTCTACTTACTTGTTATATTAGGAGAAATATTCCAATAATTGTTGCCATTCCGTTGGTTTTAATTTTCGATATTGACCAATTTTCAAATCTCCTAATTCAAATTCGCCAAAACAAATTCTTTTTAGGTAAGTGACTTTAACACCATAGGCTAAAAACATCTTCTTGACCTGATGAAATTTACCTTCCGCTAGCTTGATGGTCGCTCTGCTATTTCCAAAAGAAGTCTCTAAAATAGTCAAATTAGCTGGCTGGCAGCGGGTACCGTCCAAAAAGGTGACGCCTGATGCAAAGTAGTTCGGAGCGTCTGGTCCCAAGGGACCATTGACCTCCACGTAATAGACCTTGTCGACATGGTGGCTAGGATGGAGCAGACGGTAGCCCAGAGGCCCATTATTAGTGATAAGGACCAGACCTTCGGTATCCCTGTCTAGGCGACCAACTGGATAGAGACCTTCCCTACGGTCTTGAGGAGCAATCAGGTCAATGACGGTCTGGTGGTCCTTGTCGGTCACTGCTGACACTACTCCTCTTGGCTTATGGAGTAGATAATATACCGAACCTTCTAGCTCGACCTTTCTCCCAGAAACCTGAATATCTTGTATGTCAGGATCAACAATCTGGCTAAGACTGTGAGCCGGTTGGCCATCTATGCTGATTTGCTGGGCCTTAAATAATTTCTTGACTTGCTTGCGAGAGCCAATTTTTGCTTTTTCTAAACATTTATCTAATCTCATGACCTCATTTTAGCATAAAACAAGTAGCTTGACTTTATTTGAAAAAGGATTATAATACTAATTAGTGATATATAGCTTGGGAATTCCATTTCATTTTTGGGAATTTCCTATTGTTACAAAGGAGAATATCATGGGACTTTTACAAGATGGCAAATGGGTAGATCAGTGGTATGATACCAAGTCTACAGGTGGCAAGTTTATTCGTAGCGTCACACAATTTCGCAACTGGATTACGCCAGACGGACAGGCAGGCCCAACAGGAGAGGGCGGTTTCAAGGCTGAATCTGGTCGCTACCACCTCTATATTTCTCTGGCTTGTCCTTGGGCTAGTCGGACCTTGATTATGCGAAAATTGAAGGGCTTGGAAGACCATATTTCCTTGTCTGTCGTTCATCCCCTCATGTTAGAAAATGGCTGGACCTTTGAAGATGGACCTGGTGTTATCAAGGATCCCCTCTTTAACAGCGACTATCTCTATCAGGTCTATTTGAAGGCTGCCCCTCACTACACTGGGCGGGTAACAGTGCCTGTTCTTTGGGATAAGAAAACCAATACCATCGTCAGCAATGAATCTGCGGAGATTATGCGCATGTTCAATACCGCTTTCAATGATATCACAGGCAATCAGGATGATTATTATCCAGCAGACTTGCAGACTGAGATTGATGCTATGAACGACTTTGTCTATCCAAACATCAACAATGGTGTCTACAAGGCAGGTTTTTCAATCAGTCAGGCAATCTATGAAAAAGAGGTCAAGAACCTTTTTGCCGCCTTGGATAAATTGGAAGAGCATTTGGCTGATAAGAACTATCTGGTGGGCAATCAGCTGACCGAGGCTGATATTCAGCTCTTCACCACCTTGGTACGATTTGACCCTGTGTACTTTGGGCATTTCAAGTGCAATATCAAGGCCTTGGTTGATTATCCAAACTTGTGGGATTATACCAAGCGGATGTACAACCACTCTGGTATTGCGGAGACGGTTGACTTTGACCATATCAAGCAGCACTACTACGGTAGCCACAAAACCATTAACCCAACAGGCATTGTTCCTGTCGGACCTGACTTGGACTGGACACTATAAGATATAGGGAGCGGGACAAAAATCGGTAACCTGTAGGGTTCGATGAGTCGTTAGCCCACCCCCGCATAGTTGAGTAGGGCTGCAAAAGCTGATAAAATCAGCTAATTAGATCCCACTCAACCACTGCGTCAAGTTTAACTATCGAAAAAAACTAAGGCGGCCAGGACTTTTGTCCCAGCCTTTTCGTATGGTATAATATTTCAGATTTTTTTGAAAAGGAGTTGACATGTCTGATATTATCGCAAAACGCGTATCCAACTATGAATTGTTTTATGACTTAGTCTTTGTATTAGCTACCTCTTCACTGACCGGCCTCTTGCACGGTGACCATATCGGTCTCAGGGAAATTCTAACTTTTACCACCGCTAACCTGATTATTATGACCTTGTGGATTAATGAGACGATTTACCTCAACAAATATGGTGAGCGGGATTTGTTAGATATTAACACGATTATTGCATCCATGTTTGTGGTCGGACAATTATCCCTGAACGTTAGCCATGATTTTGAAGCGACCGCCCTACCTTTTACCATCTTTTTGACCCTGTCATATTCGATACTTTGCTTACAGTACTACCTTCGTGGTCGGAAAATAGGTTTTACGGCAGATATAAAAAATAGTCTCTCTATGTTTGGGATTTATGTGTTGGTATTTTTCTTGGCTTCGGTAGCTATTTACTTCAATTTCTGGACCTATGATGAAAAGAGTCTCTTGCTTTTATATCTCCCGTATATTATTTCCTATTTCTTCAAGGATAAACTCAATCACAGTGCCATGAACTTTCCTCACATTGTTGAACGGTGTCAGTTGATTACCATTATTACCTTTGGTGAGACGGTCATTGCGATTTTGAAAAATTATCCGATTCAGACGCATCTGCTCACTGGTATTCTCTTCTTCTTGACAATGGCTTTCTCCTTTATGTTTTACATTTCGCAAACCTATCTCAATATCAACCACCATCAAAAGACAAATGTTGCCACCTTACTCTATGCCCATATGGTACTGGTTTTGGGTCTCAACTTCTTCACAGTTTCTGTGGAGGTCTTACCTGGTGAGCACGCCACTTTTGGTTTGCCCTTCCTCCTCATTGGTTACTTCCTCTACTATCTGGGAATCCTAATGACCAGTCGCTACAACCAAGACCTTTATCGACTGGGTAAAATGGTGTGGCTTCAATATGCCATTCTGGTATTCAGCACCATCATTCTTCTGATAGCCTTCCACCACCATCTATCTTTGATTGCCGCTATACTGGTTGCTAGTTCATTTATGATGCTGGTCATCTCTTTCCGCCACCGCAATCGTGTACAAGTTGACCTCGAATCCTAAGAAAACCGACTGCCAAAAATGGTAGTCGGTTTTGTCTATTATGCTAATTTGCTGGCTGCCGCTTGGTCGATAATGAGGACAACATCGTCATGGTTTTGAAGGACGCTTGCTGGAACTTGCTCCGTCACTGGTCCTTCCACCGTCGCCTTAATGGCGTCAGCTTTTTCCTGACCATAGGCCATGAGGACAATTGTCTTAGCTGCCATAATGTTGGCAATCCCCATAGAGATGGCTTGTTTTGGCACATCTTCTAGATTTTCAAAGAAGCGGGCGTTGGCTTCAATGGTTGATGGCGCCAAATCTACAACACGGGCAATTCCATCAAAAGAAGCACCTGGTTCGTTGAAACCAATATGCCCATTCCGACCAATTCCAAGGATTTGGAAATCAACTGGATGTTCTTCCAGAATGGCATTGTAGCGCACCAACTCCGCATCAAGATCAGCAGCCAAACCGTTTGGTAAATAATTTTCCTTGAATGGTTTGGCATTGAAGAGATGTTCTTTCATGAAATAGACATAGGATTGGTCACTGTCCTCACCCAAACCAACATACTCATCCAGGTTAACAGATGTCACCTCAGAAAAGTCCAAGTCACTCTCACGAATCTGCTTGTAAAATTCGATTGGGCTTGAACCTGTTGCCAAACCAAGAACTTGCGCACCTGCAGCTAATTTATTTTTTAACAAGTCAAAGGCAATGGCTGCTCCTTCTACTTGATCTTTTACGATATGAATTTTCATCTGCTTCTCTCCTTTTGGTATAGACCGATTATTGATAAGTCTATTTTATGGTATATACCAATTTTTGTCAAGAGTTTTACTTTATTTTTTTAATTTACCTCGTCCTACAAGATTAAACCATTCTTTTGTGATATAATACTGATATGACACAGATGCTATTATTCTTATTCATGGCTGGTCTTCTCCTATGCTTAATGAGTTTTTTTCTCTTGGATTCTTTTGAAAAGTTGAAAAAAATCTTTTACACAATTGGATTTACATTGGTAGCATTCCCATTTGTTCTACTGATTTATATTCTATTTATCATTTAACCTACTGAGGAGATACTATGAATACTGCAGATTTTGATTTTGAATTACCTGAAGAGCTGATTGCCCAAGTTCCACTTGAGAAACGCGACAGCTCAAAACTACTCATTCTCGACCGCAAACAGAAAACTATGGTCGATAGCCATTTTGACCACATCATTGACCAGCTAAACCCCGGCGATGCCTTGGTTATGAACAACACGCGCGTGCTTCCTGCCCGCCTCTATGGTTACAAGCCCGAAACCAATGGTCATGTGGAGCTATTGCTTTTGAAAAATACCCAAGGTGACCAGTGGGAAGTCCTTGCCAAACCAGCCAAGCGCCTGAAAGTTGGCACTACAGTTGCCTTTGGTGACGGAAGATTAACAGCTACCATCATTGAAGAATTGGAACACGGTGGGCGAATTGTGGAATTTGCATATGAGGGGATCTTCCTAGAAGTATTAGAAAGCCTAGGGGAAATGCCTCTGCCGCCTTACATCCATGAAAAATTGGAAGATCGTGAACGCTATCAAACTGTCTATGCCAAAGAAAACGGCTCTGCAGCAGCACCAACTGCTGGACTGCATTTCACACAAGAACTGCTAGAAAAAATTGAAGCCAAAGGGGTGAAATTAGTTTATCTGACCCTCCATGTCGGCCTTGGGACTTTCCGTCCTGTATCAGTGGATAATGTCGATGAACATGAAATGCACTCTGAATTCTATCATCTATCGGCTGAGGCAGCTCAAACACTCAATCGTGTCAAGGCTGCAGGCAGTCGGATTGTGGCAGTGGGTACAACTTCAATTCGTACCTTAGAAACCATCGGAAATAAATTTGACGGTCGTTTGGAAGCAGACTCTGGTTGGACAAATATCTTCATCAAACCAGGCTATGAATTCCGTATCGTAGATGCTTTTTCAACCAATTTCCACCTACCAAAGTCAACCTTGGTTATGCTTGTATCTGCCTTTGCTGGTAGAGAGTTTGTCTTAGATGCTTATAAACATGCTGTTGAAGAAAGATATCGATTCTTCAGTTTCGGCGATGCTATGTTTATTCAGTAACTATATCCCTAGCTAGCACCATTTCCCTTGCTAGTTTTTACTAAAATGATTGATGAGAAGGAGGTTCCTATGAACAAGATTGAAAGTCGCCACCAATTAATTTTGTCTTTGGTTACGGAAAATAAAATCCATACCCAACAAGAACTACAAGAACTCCTTCACCAAAATGGAGTGTCTGTCACACAATCTACCCTATCACGTGACATAAAAATGTTGAACTTAATCAAGGTCAGCGAAAAAGACTCCTCCTACTATATCATCAATCCAATTACTCCTTCACGATGGGAAAAACGGCTGAAAGTCTATATGGAAGATGCCCTAGTCCTGTTGCGACCTGTGCAAAACCAAGTCGTCATCAAGACCCTTCCTGGTCTGGCTCATTCTTTTGGATCTATTTTGGATGCTATGGAAATTCCTGAAATCATTGCGACTATTTGTGGTGATGATGCCTGTCTCATTATCTGCGAAGACAATCAGGCAGCCCAGTCTTGCTATGAACAATTAAAAAAATTCACACCACCATTTCTATCCAATAAATATTAATAATCTATAAATAGGCTCTCCTGCAACTCAATCAAGGCAGGGGAGTTTTTCTATTTCATACTTATTTAAAATCAAAAATACCTATCTACCAATCAAATTGAATGTAGAGCATTTCACATTTGAAGCTTTTAAAAAGATAACGTCTAGTCAAAATCTATGATTTCCAAGCTGAACATATAATTGAAATTTTACACCGAGTAATAGTCCTTAGTTTGCTATTTTTGATTTTTATTAAGTATCAAAAAAAGTTCTCAGCCGATTTCTGAGAACTTTCCCCTTCTATTTTCTTTGTTTATTGTACGGCTAAACGATAGATCGCTTCTGCATAGATTTCCATAGCCTTGAACAAATCATCTAGGGAAATGGATTCATTTGCCTGATGCTCTGTCTGTTTTGAATGTGGGAAATTTGCACCAAAGGCGACACAGTTGGGCATAGCACGAGCAAAGGTTGCACCGCCTGAAGAAATCGGTTGACTAGCCTTATCACCTGTAATATCCTGATAGACTGACATGAGGGTTGAAACCAGCTCACTATCCAAAGGCATGTAAAGTGGTGCCAAGTAATCATACTCTTCATAGGTCAGACCATAATAGTCTGCCACTTTGATGAGCCTCTCTACCAACTCTGCCTTATCAACCGTAACAGGGATACGGATATCCAAACGAATTTCAGATTTTTCAGGTGTAATGGTAATCCCTGAAACATTGAAACTCAAGGTACCTGAAGGTTCATCATTGACATCACCAAACAATCTAAACCCTGTGGCATCTTGACCGACTGCGTTCGATATAAAATCAATTGCTGGATGTTCATCAAATTTATTTAAGCCCATAGCTAGACGTACAATGGCATTAATTCCCTCTGTGGCATCTTTAGAATGTTTGGAGATTCCCAAAACGGTAATGCGATCATCGGCAATTTCATAGTCAAAGCCCCAATTTTCCATCTCAGCTGAAACTTCAGCGAGTAAATGCCCCGAATAGGTTGCTTTTTCCGGGACAATATTAAAGGCAGTCCCAGCCTCCAAGGCTAAACTATCATGACAAGGGCCATGTAACTTCACCTGAAGCAAACCTTTTTCTGCATAAGTAACTGGAAATGAAGAATCAGGCGCAAATCCCATGGTAGCAATTTCTTCCAATTCCTGGTAACGTTCCATGCATCGCCAAAGAGTCTCCTCATCCGTACCAAAAATAAATCGTACTCGTTTCTTGAATGTAACTCCTGCATCTATCAGGGATTTGACTGCATACAAGACTGCCATTGAAGGCCCCTTATCATCCTGTACACCTCGCCCAATGAGGAAACCATCCTGAATAATAGCATCAAAAGGCGGTGTATCCCAGTCACTTAATTCACCAGCTGGAACCACATCCAGATGGCAGAGAATGGCCAACAAATCATCTCCTTGTCCGATATCAGCATAGCCATAGTAACCATTGGGATCTAGATAGGTAGAAAAACCCAAATCAGCTGCTAGTTTTAAAGTATGTTCCAAAACATCTTGAATGGACTGACCAAATGGAGTTTCTACAGCATTTTCTTGAATGACCGAAGGAAATGCTATTAATTCCTTTATCGCTTCGATACAAGCTAATCGGTGTCCATCCTTAATAAAAGTAGTTTTCACCACTTATCTCCTTCCATAACTTATTTATTTGTCTTTCATCAACTACATTACTGATAAAGCAGTATCGTTCCTTCGAAGAGTAATGTTCAAAATAGCCTAGGCTTGCTTACTTATCAGTACAAAACAACAAGTAATATCATCACAAATGGCTATGTCGAATAGATATAGTTGCCGTACCTCTCTTGAATTACTGCGACGAGCGAAAAACTCTAAGGGAGGTTTTAGTCTACCTCCTATCTAGCAACTAGGGGTAGTTAGAAACTCCTAAAAGAATCAAAACGACTATACCTGACGAATAGCACACCTATCTAAAAAGGCGCACTGTCTCCATTTTCATATTTAGTTTACCAAATCTTATTCTACAAAACTGGAAATCCTTCACATTTTACGTGAGAAATCAGTCGCATTTTTTATTTTTTTCAATAAATATCTAAATTATATACCATTTTTACCTAAAATAGCAAATTTTCATTCATTTTATGGATATTATACATAAAATACAGTCGAGTGAATTAGCTTTCAAACTAGAAACTGAGGTGCAGGCAGTACTAGAGTACGCAAACCGAAAGTGACGATGAATCAAAGCGGATTCAAAAGACAATAAATTTGTGAAACTCTTCTAGCAATAGAATTTTTGAAAAAAATAGAATATAAAAAAGACTGAAATATTTCAGTCATTCAATATTACCCCTTTTACACTTGGCTAGTCTCTACCGATAATTTCTAGAAAGTACGATAAATCTAAATAAGTCAAGCGTTTATGTTCATAGCGAATACGCCCTTCATCTTTTAATTTTTTTATGACATGCCCAACCGTTTCTCTTGTGGTTGCTGCCAAACGAGCCAGTTCTTGTAACTGAATCTCAAAAGGTAGGATAAGTAATTGGTCAGGTAGGCACAAATCCCTATACAGAAGAGACAGGGTTTGAATGACCCTATCCGTTGCCATAGGACGCATAGTATTTCGTAGTCTCAGTTCTTGAAAACTCAAAATATTGGATAGTTTTTGTGAGATATACACTAATTGTTGAGGATTTTTCTGCGATACCTGCTCAAACAAATCCATCGGAACTATTAGACATTCCAAGTCTGTTTTAGCAACTGCTGTATAGCGATAAGGTTTATTTTGAAACATATCCCCAAACGGAAAGGCACCTCCCTGCCTTACATAGTCAAAATATACAAATGTATCCGTCTCATCATAATGTTCAATCCTTGCATATCCACGGTAAAGAACGACTAGTGAGTCCCTAGGGTCTTCAGCATAAAAAAATATTTGTCCCTTTGAAATTTTCCGAAATCTGACATGCTGAGCCAGTTGATTAAAGGCTTCTTGACTTAGATGCTCAAATGCCGGATGATTTCTGAGGTAATCATACTGTTCATTACTAATCATCCCTAACTCCTTTCTAGCCATGTCCTATCTATGTATATATTTTAACATATATTAAAAAACATCTCAAACAATATATTAATTCCAATTAAAATTTGAATTTTTTAGATTTTAACCACCATATATTAAAACTAAAGGTGAATTAATTAGTTTCCAGACAAGAAAATGATCTGCTGGCTAGGGAGTATAGGAAAGCAGTAGACTAGTTAAGAAGGAGTTCCCCCTGCTTCCAAACGTGTAGAAGCGAGATTTTTATGGTCACATTCTAGTTTTCAGGAACCAGCTGAAATACTTGGTTTCTTTATTATTAGAATCCGGTACGAGCGACAGGGTTCAAGTCCAGCCTCATTAATTGATGTCTGGGAATAGATTGCTTCAGTTTAACAATTTGAAACGAGAAATTGTTGACGAGATCTTCAATGGATGGTCGAATCTTTTCCACCACCATTGACACAACTTCGTTTGTCTATAGGAGTTTGATATATTATAACTTTCGATGTACCGTAATAGGTGTTTGTGACACGCTTTGCAAATTTCATTTCCAAGCCAGACTGTGTGGCAACCTACCGCTCATTTCCCTGTACAAAAGCACACTATAGGACAAAAAACCAGCTCAAAAGAACTGGTTTATATAAACCCTATAAATCATCCGCAATCTTATTGATTTTCCTTAGACGGTGATTGACACCACTTTTGGTAATGGGAACTGTCAAACTATCTGCCAACTGCTGAATCGAATAATCAGGATGTTGGATACGGAGTTGGGCAATCTCTTGCAGGTCACCCGTCAGCTGATCCAAGCCAATGCTATCCATAATCTTGATGATATTGTTGATGGTCTTCATGCTGGCATTGACCGTCTTAGCAATATTAGCTGTTTCTGCATTATTGGCACGGTTGAGGTCATTACGTGCTTCACGCAGGAGCTTAATATCTTCAAAGGCTGTCTTGGCTTCCTCTGCCCCTATGACTAAGAGAAAGTCCATAATATCTTCTGCCCGTTGCAGATAGGTAATGGTTCCCTTGCTTCGCTCAATAACCTTAGCATCCAAGAGAAATTTCTGCAACAGATTAGCTAAGTCATGGGCATGGTCACTGTAAACAGAGGCAATTTCTAACTGATACCGTCCCTTTTCAGGGTCCTTGACGGAACCTGCTGCCAAGAAAGCCCCTCGCAGATAGGCTTGGCACCAGCTATCATTTTCAAGAACAAGAGGCGAAATCCCTGTTTCCAATCCAAAAAAACTATCTGCCAAATGCAAATCATTTAAGATATCATTGACCCCCTCCTCAATGACTACTGCATAAACACGGTTCTTTTTGAGATTAGGTTTTTGATGGTGACGAATTTCTGCTTTTACCTGATAAAAATGCAGGAACAATTCGTAAATATGTCTGGCAATCTTGGCATTCTCCGTCGAGATAGACAGGGTCAGACCTGTTGAAGCCAGCCCCAGACTGCCAGACAGTTTGATAATGGCTGATAGTTCACTCTTATTTTGACTGGCTTGTATCAAGAGTTCTTCTTTGACTTTTATAGTAAAACTCATGACCGCACCTGCAAAATCTTGAGCAACTCTTCTACCACCAAATCACCATCATGAAAAGCTCCGCCATTTTCCAAACGTAAGAAATTAGATGAAATCACACGGCGAGCTTGCTCTTGCAAACCAGCAAAATCATGCTTAACCTGAACCAAATATTCATCAAACTGGTGGGTATTCATGTAGTCTTGCGGAACGGGTTCACTGTTGACCAAAACCGTGTCGATAAACTTCTCTCCCAAATGACCATTCAAGACTATCACATGGTCGGCATCCGAGAAAAACTCCGTCTCACCACGCTGGGTCATGATATTGCAAACATAGGTCACCTCAGCCTTGGTTTCTTTCAAAGCCTTGCCAATATCCGAAATCATGAGATTGGGCAGGATGGATGTAAAGAGCGAACCAGGTCCCAAGACCACCATGTCACTCTCCATAATGGCCTCGACCACCTGACGACTAGCCTTAGGCTCATCATCATTGTAGGAATTGGTCACATAGACATGGCCAATCATGCCCTTATGTTTGGCAATCTTGCTCTCACCCGACACCTCAGTACCATCTGTAAATACAGCATGGAGAGTTAAGGCTTGTTCACTAGAAGGGTAAATCCGACCAGTCGTATGGAAAAATCGAGTTAGCAGCCGCATAGCATTATAGGTCGAGCCCTGCATCTCCGAAATTCCAGCGATAATCAGATTACCTAGGGGGTGTCCAGCCAAAGGACCGTCCGAATCCGCAAAGCGATACTGGAAAATCTGCTCATACAACTTGGGCATATCCGACATGGCTAAGAGGACATTGCGCAAATCTCCTGGGGGCGTCACCTGCAGAGCTTGACGAATTTCACCTGAGGACCCCCCGTCATCTGCTACCGTCACAATGGCCGTAATGTCCACATCCTTGTCCCGCAGGCTCTTTAGGATAACCGGAATTCCCGTTCCTCCACCAATCACTGTAATCTTTGGTTTTCTCATGAGCGATTGACCGTTTCCTTCCTTCTGTCCTTGTCGCGATGGCTACGGTTGACAATCCAGTTTTTCTCCAAATCATCTGCCAAGCGTTTGGCAAAAGCAACGCTTCTATGTTGACCACCCGTGCAACCAACAGCAATGGTCAGTACAGACTTCCCTTCCTTCTGATAACCTGGCAGAATTGGCTCAATCAAGCCGATAAGGTGGCTGTAAAATTCTTCAGATTCCTGGTGGGCCATGACATAATCAAAGACAGGAGCATCCAATCCGGTCAAATTTCGCAACTCCTTCTGGTAATATGGATTTGGCAAGAAACGCACATCAAAGACCAAGTCCGCATCTAAAGGTAGACCATATTTGAAACCAAAAGACATGACTTCCACACGGAAGGATGGTTGGTTGTCCTGACTAGCAAATTGCTCAGAAATGGCCATCCGCAGATTACGCGGTGTCAATTCAGTTGTATCGATGACATTCTGGCTCATGTTTTTCAATGGTGCCAAGAGTTCACGCTCCAGCTGTATCCCGTCCAAAACCCGGCCATCTGCTGCAAGCGGATGAGACCGACGAGTTTCCTTATAGCGAGCTACCAATTCGCTGTCTGTTGCATCCAAAAACAAGACTTTGAAATCCAAATCCTCTGCCGACTCAATCTCATCCAAAACCTCTCGAATTTCCGAAAAGAAAGAACGGCTCCGCATATCCACCACCAAGGCAATCTTATTGTTGTCTTGACTGTGGCGAATCAATTCTAAAAATTTTGGCAAGAGGGTCGGCGGCATATTATCAATGGTAAAATAACCCAAGTCCTCAAAAGATTGGATAGCTACCGTCTTACCAGCTCCCGACATCCCTGTCACAATTACTAAATGGAGTTTGTCTGCCATGACATTCCCTCCTTTTCTTTCTTAATCAATTACCGCAATCACTTCAATTTCAACCTTAACATCACGTGGCAAGCGTGCCACTTCCACCGCTGAGCGAGCTGGGAAATCTGCTGAAAAGGCTGTTTTATAAACTTCGTTAAAAGCCACGAAGTCATTCATATCTTTGAGGAAGCAAGTCGTTTTAACCACATGGTCAAAATCTGTACCAGCTGCTTCTAAGATAGCAGCAATATTTTTCAAGACCTGCTCCGTCTGTTCTTGAATAGTCTCTCCCACGATTTCACCCGTTTCAGGTGACAAGGGAACCTGACCAGAGGCAAAGAGGAAATTCCCCACTACCTTTCCTTGTACATATGGACCGATAGCCGCTGGTGCCTTATCTGTATGAATGGTTTTCATCTGTCAATCTCCTTTGCTTTTCTACATCTATTATAGCACAGTTTTAGACAAACTCATCCTGCTCGCACTCAAGAAAAACTATTTCCAGACTCTTTTCCCAAGCAAAAAGCTGACACTGTTTTGGCGACCTGTTAGAACATATTTTTTTATTTGCTATTGCATCTTGTCAAAAAAACTACTATACTATTCTATATAAAAATAGAGTAAAGGAGAATGTCTATGGCATTGAATTTAGGAAAAATCGCTCAGGGTCTTGCTGGAAACTTTAGCCAACAAAGTAACAAATCCCTATACGCGGAATACTCTCAGTATCTACTTGATGAGGAAGTCATTCAAAACGGCTACGTCTTGATTCGAGACGCAGTTATCTTTACCAATATTCGTATTATATTCGTGGACAAACAAGGAGCAACAGGGAAGAAAACAGCCATAAAATCCATCTTCCTCTCAACCCTGGTCCATGTCGAGATGGAAACAGCTGGTTTCGGCCTAGATGATAGTGAAATCACTATCACCTACTTGCGCAATATCTACCTCAAATCAAAACAGGAAGAGTTGGTTAGTCTAAAATTGGAATTCCCAAAACAAACCGACATCGTTCCACTATACAAATACCTCCTCGAATTGGCTTATCAAAACCGCCTATCCATCAATAACTCCTAAAAAAACTGGCTACTCAGCCAGTTTTCTTGTTTTTACATGAAATCTCCAAATCAGAAAAATCGCTCGCAAGAGCAGGTCAATCAAAATCGACAGCCAGACACCAGCAATTCCTAAACCGAGCATCTGGCCCAAGACGATAACGCCTAAAACACGCAGCCCCCACATCCCTATCACTGTGGAGTAGAGCGGCGACTTGGTATCCCCTAACCCCTGCAGTGCGCCAGCCATGATCAAAGAAACCGCAAGGCCTGGCTGGTTGAAAGCATCGATCCGTAAGGCTGTGACGACTTGACGGACGGCTTCTAGGTCTTTGGTAAATAGCAGAGCAAAACTTGGAGCTCCGAAAAATAAGACGATTCCCAGCAGGGACATGATGGCTACTCCATAGGCAGAGCTGAGAAATGCGACCCGTCTAACTGTGAGGATATCCCCCTTTCCCAAGGCTTGACCGATCAAAACCGCTGCCGCTGTCGCAAGACCATAGGCTGGCATATAGGTAAAACCCTCAATATTGCCTGCAATCATGTGGGAGGCATAGACAGTCGTCCCCAGCCCCACAATCAAACTGAAATAGACCACCTGACCCAACCGCATAACCAAGCGTTCGGCTGCTGCAGGTAGGGTCAAATCCACCATTTCCTTAGGACTTCCCAAGTGGAACAATTGTTTGAGATCAACTGCCAAGTCAGTCTGCTGTACCTTTCGGTAAAGCAAGACAGTGCCAAGCAAGCGAGCTAAGACGGTTCCCAAGGCTGTCCCTACAATCCCCAAACCTGACCAAGAGCCAATACCAAAAATCAAGAAATAGTCCAAGATCACATTAAAACCATTGGTCAGTAAGCTCATTTTCATAGGGGTTGGGCAAACCCACTGCCGTCACTGCTACTAGACCCAGCTGGGCAATCAAGAGGGTATCCACAAAACCAACTAAGGTCTGAAAGATATTTTCCACCGTCGCTGGTAAGGCCAAACGGATAATCTCATTTCTCAAATTGTTCTCTTTCATAACTACTCCATAATCTTATTTAGAATAATTATAAATAAAACTCAGTGAAAAATCAAGAAAACAGACCACGTTTGTAGTCTGTTTTGTGAGTTATAATTTCATAATACTTTGAGGATGACAAAGATTAATCCATGTATTTTCCACGACGATGACTAGCAGCTAGTGCAAGACCTCCCGCTAAGGATGTCACACCTAGAAGACTAATGAAGCTGCTTTCTTTCTCACCTGTTGCTGGGAGTGTTGAAGTCTTCGTCGAGTCTGCATTTACTAATACAGCTGAAGGATTATGATGCATTTTAGTAATGACCTCACCCGCTATTTGTTTAACAGAGTTATCGGTCTCTCTGTTACTTTCAACTAAGCTTGAGTTCTTCTCATCCATTGGTATAGTTACTGGAGGTTTAGATACTAGTTCTTCTTTTACAACTGGCTGCAAATCCTCATTGTTATTGATTGGTTGAGAAGGATTATTTGGCTCTTCTTCGACAACTTTTGTTCCTAGAACAACAATCTCGTCAATCGCAGCTTTAAGTATTTCTCTCTCAACTTCCGTTGTGATTTGACCTGTTTTAGGATCTTTTGTAGTCGTTATTGTAACTTTAACCAGTCCATTTTCGCCAACTTGCTTAGTGTATCTATAACCTATAGGTTGACTTGAATCTGTTTCTTCTCGGCTTGCGTAAGCAAGAACTTCAATCGTAGTTCCAACTGTAACTTCTGGTTTTTCTGAAATTTCTTCGGTGACTTCTTTTATTCCTACTAGAATAATTTCATCAATCGTGTCTTGTAAAACTGTTGTACTAGTCGTTTCTGTCACTTGACCTGTTTTACTATCTACTGTATAGGTGGTTTTTGTTTCCAACTGACCATTTTGGCCTGCTTGCTTCACTACACGATAGCCGACTGGTTGGCTAGCATCCGATTCCTCTACAGTCTTAAATGAAATGGATTCTATAGTAACTTTAGGCTTTGTTCCTACTAAAACTTTACCATTTTGAACTGGAGTGATATTTGTTGTAACACCATCTACCACAGTTTCTTTGATAACTTCTGGTTCAAAAAGCTTTTTGTAAATGGATTCCCAATAAAACTCAGAGGCTTCAACAGGACTGTAGCCTACATCATAGACTGTTTCTTTCATGGCATCATACTCAGCATTTTGCCCAGCTAAGGCCGGATTATATGCGTACACAACACCATCAATTTTCTTATAGCGTGTATAAGGAGCACCATAGATTTTATAGTTGATGTACTCCCCTAAAGAGTCTGCCCAAGCCTCACTAGGAGTCCAACGGATATATTCCCACACATCTTCTTTATTGACGAAATACTCTTCAAATACTTTTAGGAAGTCATTTGAGTAAGAAAGGCGACCCATTGATCTCATACTTATGGTAGGAGAACCATTTTTACGCAAATCTGATTTCACCTGACCGTCTTCAGGTTGGTAGGCATAATAATCATAGACTACCATCCCTGACATATTATCAATAACATGGCCCAGTTCATGTAAGAAATTATCAAACAAATCAAACGGTTGAATTGTAGGAATCTTCACTTCTTTTTTACCTTGATTGGAAAGAACTAAAAATTCTCTTTCTGAAAATTGTCTTAGTTGTATCTCATTACTCGCCAAGTATGTTATCCCACGTGCCCAAGCAGTATCAAGTACTTTATCTGTAATGATTAATTTTAAAAGGTTTTCTTTCACTGCCTCAGGAAGTTGTGAAATTTTTTCCGCTAGGGCAGCTTGATTATCTTCTGACAGATTTGTATTTTCAAATCCAAACGGATTTTGAATACTTCCTTTGGAATCATTGTAGCGTTTAGTAATCGTATCAAAAGCATCCTTCCCTGTTTGAATGACAGGGTTTTCTCGCATCACTGTATATGGATTCCCATCCTCGTCAACTGTGACTCCAGCAAATAGGCTTTCTTCCATCTCTCCTTCTTTTACAGCCAGAAGGAATCTCTCATAAGTAACCTTTGCGTCAGCATACAACTGTTCACTAATAGACAGTTTACTTGTAAAATAGCCCTTAACTGCAGTTGCTTCATCATTACCTTCACCCACAAGAGCATTAATATAGCGGAAACCAGCCAAGTTGGCAAGAACTTCAGAGGATTTTTTTGCTAATTCAACATAAACTGCCTTGCGTAATTGACTGTTGATTGAGTCTTGTAAATCTCCTGTCCATGGTGTGGAAGCCCAATTTTCTCTAGTAGTTCCTCTAAAACTATATTCCTTCAACAAGGCTTGAAAAGTTGGATTCGTTGGATCTATACTTTCGGTAGTCAGATATATATCTGGCTTACTTCCGTCAACACTCGTCAATTTCAATAAACCATGCGCCTCTGGTAATGGATTCTCAGTCGGTGACTCTAACTCTGAATATACTACAGACTCTAACCCTGTCACAATATCACGGATAGACTGGTTGTTTTTTACTTCTTCTTCGGTCATTGGTTTGACATCTGAGAAGATACGGTCGATGATAATCTTCTCACTTGGCTTTTCCTGTGAATCATCAACATGGTAGAAGTCTGAAGAACCGTACTTGTAGTCTGTTGATGCCATAGTATCTTTCGCCGATTGATCCACAATGTCAACAGCTTTTTCAATCTCTTTATAGGTTGTTACAGTTTCAATCACACCGTCTACTGCTGGGGTAACAACTTCTGTTTTACCGTACTCCAAGCTATCATCTGCAAGATATTCAGTTGTAGCTGGAATAGTGCTTGTTTCAACTTTAGGCTGACTACTTACAGATGTTGGGTCAGTAGTCGTTTCTACGCTAGTTGTTGATCTAACAGTATCTTGATTTGGCACTTCATCTACAGCTACCGTTGGGTCAGTAGTCGTCCTCACACTAGTTGCTGGTCCGACTGTATCTTGATTTGATACTTCATCTGCAGCTACCGTTGGCGCAAGTAGCACCAAACCTAACAAGACGCTCCCAATTCCCAGGCTAGTCTTACGAATAGAGAAAATTTGTTTTTTATCCCAAAACATTCCTACACCTCATAAAATATTTTTATACTATTTTACCCCCCCCCCCGGTATTTGTCAAGGATTTTATTGTATTTTTATATAAGAATATTAAATGAAAAATTCAGTTTTTTAGCAATTTCCAGCCATAGAACTATTTATAAAAAATAGCATTTCTATTTTAGTTTAACTATAGATTGATATATTAAAAGTGATAAAATCTGGCTATAAACTTTTGAAAATCACACAGGAAGTTACAGTAAATTTTAGTCAGCAAAGTTAAGAATCACTAAATGCTGAGTATGCTTCCTACATAGTCGAATTTATTGGCTTTCAGACAAGAAAATGAGGTGCTGTTTACCACAACCAACAAGCGGAGGTGCAATGAAAATTGAAAGCAAGCCACTTCCGAAGAGTAAGGCAAAACAATATTACTCAAATCAACTGAACTCCCCCCCAAAAAAAAAACAGACCACGTTTGTAGTCTGTTTGTATGTCTATTGATTTGCTTATGGATGCAAGCGTTGCAACATACGTGGGAACGGAATGGCTTCACGGATGTGTTTTGTACCAGCGACGAATGTTACCATACGCTCAATACCGATACCGAAACCACCGTGTGGCACTGAACCGTATTTACGCAGGTCAAGGTAGAATTCGTATTCTGACTTGTCCATGCCGAGCTCGTCCATCTTGGCTACCAAGGCATCGTAATCGTCCTCACGCATAGAGCCACCGATGATTTCACCGTAGCCCTCTGGAGCCAAGAGGTCCGCACAAAGCACGCGCTCTGGATTACCTGGAACTGGCTTCATGTAGAAGGCCTTGAAGCTTGCTGGATAGTTGACCACGAAAGTCGGTACACCAAAGTAGTTTGAAATCCAAGTTTCATGTGGCGAGCCAAAGTCATCCCCATGCTCGATGTGTTCGTAGTCTGTATCTTCATCAGCTTCATGCTCTTGAAGAAGGGTAATGGCATCATCATAAGCCACACGTTTGAATGGTTCTGCAATGTAGCGTTTGAGAGCATCCACATCACGCTCAAGAGTTTCCAAGGCTTGTGGAGCACGGTCGATAACCCCTTGAATCAAGGCTTTGACATAAGCTTCTTGCAAGTCAAGTGACTCTTCATGGCTGAGGAATGAATACTCGGCATCCATCATCCAGAACTCAGTCAAGTGACGGCGAGTTTTTGATTTTTCCGCAC
Source organism: Streptococcus suis (assembly GCF_024509555.1). Classification (GTDB taxonomy): domain Bacteria; phylum Bacillota; class Bacilli; order Lactobacillales; family Streptococcaceae; genus Streptococcus; species Streptococcus suis_AD. The sequence goes on along the minus strand of NZ_JAMWEL010000016.1, from coordinate 25,397 downwards.
GGAAAACAGGACCGAAGTCGAAAACACGACCAAGGGCCATAGCACCAGCTTCCAGGTAAAGCTGACCTGATTGACTGAGATAAGCTGGTTGACCAAAGTAGTCTGTTTCGAACAATTCTGTTGAATCTTCTGCCGCATTTCCAGACAAGATTGGGCTATCAAACTTGATAAAGCCATTCTTTTCAAAGAACTCATAAGTCGCATAGATGATGGCGTTACGGATTTGTTGGATAGCGACCTGCTTACGTGAACGCAACCAGAGGTGACGGTTGTCCATGAGGAAGTCCGTACCGTGTTCTTTTGGCGTGATTGGGTAATCTTGTGACTCACCGATGACTTCCAAGTCTGTCACATCCAACTCGTAACCAAACTTAGAACGCTCGTCTTCCTTAACGATTCCTGTTACATAGACAGAAGTTTCTTGGCTAAGGCGTTTTGCTACATCAAATTTTGCTGTACCAACTTCCTCGCCGAATTTTTCAATGAAGTTTGGTTTGAAAGCAACAGCTTGGAAGAAGGCTGTTCCGTCACGCAACTGCAAGAAAGCCAACTTGCCCTTGCCTGATTTGTTGGCAACCCAGGCACCAATGGTCACTTCTTGACCGACATAATCTTTGACTTGGTTAATGGTAATCAATTTTCTAGACATTATTTTTCCTCTTTTTATTTTTTCATAAACGTATGTAGTCGAGCCACTGCTTCTTTGAGCGTGTCCATATCTGTTGCATAGCTGAGGCGGATATTTTCAGGAGCACCAAAACCTGCACCTGTCACCAAGGCCACACCGACTTCTTCCAAGATAGCTGTGGTAAATTCGGTCACATCTGTGTAGCCCTTCATTTCCATAGCTTTTTTGACATTAGGGAAGAGATAGAAGGCACCTTCTGGCTTAATGACTTCAAAACCTGGTACTTCTGCCAGCAAGGGATAAATGGTATTGAGTCGCTCTTCAAAGGCCTGACGCATGGTTTCTACCGTATCTTGCGGACCTGTAAAGGCTTCAATGGCCGCATACTGAGCAGCAGTTGTCAAGTTTGACGTCGTTTGTCCGACAATCTTACTCATGGCCGCAATAATCTCAGGATTGCCAACCGCAAAGCCAACCCGCCAACCTGTCATGGCATAGGCTTTTGCCACACCATTGACCACAATAGTCTGCTGGCGAATGCTCTCTGAGATGCTGGAAATTGGCGTGAAACTATTACCGTTATAGACCAAACGGCCATAAATATCGTCTGCCAAGATGAGAATGTCGTGTTCCACAGCCCAGTTTCCAATAGATTCCAATTCCTCACGACTGTAAATCATACCTGTCGGATTGGACGGACTATTGAGCAAGAGAACCTTGGTCTTATCTGTCCGAGCCGCTTCTAGTTGGTCAACCGTTACCTTGAAATTATGTTCTTCTGTGGCAGTGACAAAGACTGGCACGCCTTCGTTCATCTTGATCTGGTCAGCATAGGATACCCAGTAAGGTGTTGGAATCAGAACCTCATCATCAGGATTGATAACCGCCGCAAAGAAAGCGTAGAGGACAAACTTGGCACCCGTGGCAAGAACGATTTGATTGCGTTCGATAGAATAGCCGTAGAAATTCTCGAAGTAGGTATTGACTGCGTCCTTCAACTCAGGAAGACCTGAAGCCACTGTGTAAAAGCTCGCCTTGCCATTTTCAATAGAACGAATCGCTGCTTCTTGAATATTTTTCGGTGTGACGAAGTCTGGCTCACCCAAGGTCAATTCTAGAATATCACGGCCCTCTGCCTTCAAGGCTTTTGCACGCGCACCCGCTGCCAGCGTGACACTTTCTTCCATTTCTAAGACACGTTTTGATAGCTTGCTCATAAGCCCTCCTTTTTGACAAAATCTCCTGTTTCAAAATCGACTATATAATATGCAGTCCCAGACTTGACTTCCCAAATCGGTTTGCCCTCCTCAAAACCAAGCACAACTCTATCGATGCTTGTCGCACCATTATTGGCTGCGATTTCCTGAGCTTCTACCTCTGAAACTCCTGCACTCTTCTGATAAGTATGAATCGAACCTGACTTCTCAGGTACAAGGATGAGTAAATCAACTCCCTCCTTATCTGTCCCCTCCAAACTATAGAAGGTTTCGGTACCATTATAAATTGCAAATGAGTCAATGCTATCAACATTTGCATACTCTCTCGCTACACTTTCTGCCTGATTACGTGCAACCACAAAAGGTTGAGCCGCCTTTTCCCAGACCCAAAAGGTAGCAAAGACTAGGACAGTGATAAGAACAAAGAGACCAACCAAGACCTGTCCAAGCTTACTCGTAACAACTGATAAGAACTGATGAATCTTTTTTTTCATATTAGTCCTATTATACAACAAGTTAGTCCAGATTTCCATTTTTTCATGGATTATTCTAACAGAAAGATTCCATGACTTTACCAATGATTTATAGTTGAATAAATTAACTTTCTAACAAGAAAATGAGGCAAAGGCAGTCAATATAGCCTCTGGGATGTACTAGAACTCTCCTATGGATTGTCATGTTCTTTCCTACTCCCGCTTTGCGAAAATCAAAACTAGACGTTGTCAACACCCCTTGATAAACCTCGGTTTTATCAGCGTTTTCGTTTCCTAGGCTACTTTCTAAGTTTATTGAATATAGCTTCCGTATTCGGCAAGCTGAAAATGATGATATATAGCTAATTGAATTGGAAACAAGGTAGGTCTAAGTTTAAAAATTCGAGACTTCAAAAGCATTTTTGGTAGATGGTTAACGTCACTGTCCTCAAAACCGACCTTTTCCTAATTCAAACCACTATATCAAAGCTGATTCAAATGACTAAAGTCAAAAAAGAGACATGGAGACTAGCAAACTAGTCGTCCTTGTCCCTTTTAGACTACTTGATACATAGCAACTTGAAGGAATACTTCCAATTCAAAAAATGTAATTTTTCTACAAAACAGAAGCACCTGATGCCAGGTCAGAAGTCACTCTTGCACCAAATCCCCCTCTTGATGGGCTGCCCAAACTGTCTGAAATCCGCTCCTTACCTGCCAGTATTTTTTCAGAAAGTCCTGAGGTCACAAAAATCTTCCCATCGAGCCCTATCAAAACCGCATCAAGACCATCCGTCTCTTCAACCTCTTTCAAAATCTGATTTATCTCCTGACCGAACAGTCTGGTCGTCCAAATTTCACCATCGACAGAGTTTTTTGACACGATGGTCACACTGGCCAGCTGGCTCTGGATAGGATAACCCGTTTGCGAACTTAAAATGTGGTGGTAGCTCTGACCATCTACCGTTAGGGTTCTTTCGTAAATGCCAGAGGTGACAACTGACTCCTCTCCTATGTTGAGGACGAGGGCATTTTCACCCCGTGTTTTCTGAGGATCCTGAATCCCAATTCGCCAGCAACCTTCTGGATTATGCGGAGCCTGACCGAAAGTTAAGACATTGCCTCCCAGGTTAATCAGTCCAGCCTCCACACCTATTCTTTTCAAGAAGTCAACAATCTTATCTGCTACATATCCTTTAGCAAGAGCACCCAGATCAATGGCCATGCCTTCTTTTTTTAGATAGACCGTCTGCTCTTGGTCATATAATTCAATGTCCCTTGGATTGATGAGTTGGAGTTTTTCACTGATCATTTCTTGAGTTGGAAGTTTAGCATCGCTAAATCCAATCCGCCAGCTTTGCACAAGTGGACCGATGGTAATATTCAAAAAAGATCCCTGAGCCAGACTGTGTTCTTTGCCCAATTTAATCAATTCATACAGGTCATCGGCAACAGGAACTGCTTGAACACCAGCGTTTAGATTGACCTCCATCAATTCTGACGTCAAATCATTAGCAGAAAATCGATCCTTATATAGATAGAGCAACTCTTCAACCTGATCTAAAATTGGTTCTGCATCTGGGTGCCATATTTTTGTTTCAATAATGGTTCCCATTAGACGAAGGGAGCGACTACTTGCTTGCATTCCTCACGACCTCTTGAATTTCTTGATAGATTTGCTCATTTTCGGAAAGGGAACAAGAGTTAGCACCGCTGGCTAGTGGGTGGCCACCGCCATCGTGGCGCTTGGCAATCTCGTTTATCGGAATGTACTTGCTGCGTAAACGAACCCTGTAATTTCCGTCAGTTTGTTCCACAAAAATCCCCCAAGATTGTACAGTGCCAATCCGTCCTGGAGCCCCAACGATAAATGATGTATCCGCATCGGTCACCCCGTATTTTTTGAGAATAGCTTGTGTCAAAATGACCCGTGCCGCACCGTACTCATCCACTTCCAAGTTGTCGTAAACGTAACCTGTCAGCTTGGCAATCTTGAAATCAATGGTATCCATCTGGCGAGACATCCTTGCAAAGTCAAAATCTTCCTGACGAAGGCGGGCAACAATTTCAAAAGTGCGTGAGCTAGTCGCCGGATAAAGAAAACGTCCCGTATCGCCAACAATACCAGCATATAGCAGTCGAGCAGTTTCCCCATCCAACTCCAACTGGCTTTGAAGGCCCAATTCTGCAATCATTTCACTGCATGAGCTAGCCTCAGTATTGACCCAGAGCAGGTCACCATAAGGCTCTTCATTTGGATGGTGGTCGATTTTTATCAGGAATTCACCCTGAGTGTAGCGGTCGTCATCCACACGCGCCGTATTGGCAGTGTCCGTTACGATAACCAAGGCCCCTTGATAATCTTGGTCGGAAACCTGATCCATTTCTGCCATCCAAGCAAGATTCGGCTCATTGAAACCGGTCACCTTAATGGTTTTTTCAGGAAAATTCTTCTGCAAGAGCTTCTGTAAGCCAACCTGACTACCGATAGCATCTGGATCTGGTCGTTGGTGACGATGAATGATAATAGTGTCATATTCGCGAATTTTTTCGATAATTGTACTGTAAATAGTCATAGCAACTCCTTTTCATCATTTTAGCATAAACTTCCCCTTTTGAAAATGATGGGAGTATGGTATAATGAGATTACTATGTAATTTGGAGGAAATTATGGCACTAGCAAAAATTGTTTACGCTAGTATGACTGGTAACACAGAAGAAATTGCTGATATCGTCGCCAGTAAGCTAGAAGAGTTGGGTTTGGAAGTACAGGTTCATGAATGTACTACTATTGAAACGGATGAAATCTTGGATGCTGACTTAATTGTCGTAGCCAGCTACACTTATTCTTATGGTGGTGATGGTGAGCTTCCTGATGAAATCGTTGATTTCTATGCTGACCTAGCGGACTTGGATTTGACTGGTAAGGTGTACGGTGTTTGCGGTTCTGGCGATACCTTCTATGATGACTTCTGTAGTGCAGTAGATGACTTTGATGTCATGCTTGGTTCACGTGGTGCAGTCAAGGGTGCTGAAAATGTTAAGGTAGACCTTGCTGCAGAAGACGAGGATATCGTTAACCTCGAGCAGTTCGCTACTGATCTTGCAGCAAAAGTAAATGAATAATCAAATTAACCAGTAACATCTGTTACTGGTTTTCTTAAAAGGAGAAGAATATGAATCTAGATCACATCCGTGAAAATATTAATGCTATTGACAGTCAATTAGTTGACTTGCTTGAAAAACGTATGGAGCTGGTGGATCAAGTCACAGCTTATAAGCAAGCCACTGGCAAACCTGTCTTAGACACTAGCAGAGAAAATGCTGTCCTTGAACGCGTTGGAAAGCTAGTCCAGAAAGAAGATTACCGCTCTGCTATTCAAGCGACCTTTAGCGATATCATGGCCCAGTCTAGAGCCTATCAAGCTGCAAAACTAGCTAGCGATGACCAATAAATATAAACAAATACTTCAACTCCTGCTCTTTTCCGTCCTCATGGGACTAGTAGCTGGACTGGTCACCACATTCTTCGGGAAGTTTTTATTAGAAATTGGACAAGTACGTTCAGAATATTTCGATTACCTTGTCCCTTTTCTTGCATTGGCTGGGCTAGTGATTGTATTTGTCTATCAAAAATGGGGCAGAGAAGTTCAAGCTGGGATGGGGTTGGTTTTTAAAGCTGGTCAAGGTGAGGATGCACAAATTTCACCTGTTCTCATTCCGCTAATCATTTCTACAACTTGGCTCAGCCATCTTTTTGGGGCTTCCGTTGGCCGTGAAGGTGTGGCCGTTCAGCTTGGAGCTAGTCTTTCACATTGGCTACAGAAGCATGGTTTTTCAGACTTGTCCAAAGATATGGTGACGAAGATGGGTATGGCAGCAGGTTTTGCTGGGCTCTTTCAAACACCTTTGGCTGCCAGTTTCTTTGCTATTGAGGTCTTGATAGTTGGTCAATATGCTTGGAGAAATTTGGTCTATTGTTTAATAGCTGCCTTTACAGCCTCTACTACTTCACATTTATTGGGCTTGGAAAAATTTACTCATACTATTTCGGTCCCCACTTTCCAGTTTACAGATAGTTTCAAATGGATTTTTATTGCCCTATGCTTTGGGGTTATTGGTAATCTTTTTGCCTGGCTTTTAGAACAAGCAAAAAAGCATTCGACTCGCTGGTTGCCAAATCCTTACCTAAAAATAACCGTCATGGGACTTGGGTTAACAGTCCTGCTATACTTCTTACATCACGGTCGCTATTCTGGTCTGGGTACCAATTTGATTGAAGCCAGTTTAGTTGGGGAGCCCGTATTTGCTTATGACTGGCTACTCAAACTCCTGCTCACCTGCTTGAGTTTGGCCGCAGGTTTTCAAGGCGGTGAGGTCACCCCTCTCTTTGCTATTGGAGCTAGTTTTGGAGTTCTTTTAGCCGGAATATTAGGACTGCCAATCGAACTTGCTGCTGCCCTTGGCTATTGTGCTGTATTTGGCTCAGCAACCAACACATTACTGGCACCGATTTTAATCGGCTACGAGGTATTTGGTTGGAACATCATCCCCTACGCCATTCCAGTGCTCGCCTTGGCTTATCTTGTAAACAGAAAACAAACGATTTATGGAATGCAGGTGAGGTGATTTGCTAATACTGTTTATTACTTCTGTCTATGTTGCAAATAATCAAAAAGCACTCGATATCTCGAATGCTTTTTGATTATGTTACAATTTCAAATTCTTCAGCTGGGTATAGGTAATCTTCTCCAGATTTATCTATCATACGGTACCACCCTTGTTCAACCGAAAGGATTTCATAAATTTTCCCATTATCCAAAATATGAGATTCAGTTTTTCCAATATACTTAGCTTTCATTACAACCACTAATTGACTTTTAATTCATCTTTACCTATCGATAAAGTTGTCATGGATCGTGTAGGGCAATCGGACCCACACCGCCCCTCAAAATAGACTCAAACACTGCTCATGATATATTAGACTGCATCAACAAGAGTACAGTGGAACTCTTTTAGCTTGCCCCTTTCGTGCCCCTTGATCAATTTTTAGACAAAACAAAACCCTTGAAAATATTGATAATTCAAGGGTTTTATAGTTTACTTAATCTCCCCTGCCGGAATCGAACCAGCAACTAATTCTTAGGAGGAATTTGTTATATCCATTTAACTAAGGGAAGTTACTCTTCTATTTTAACTTATAAAATAGAAGAATGCAAGGGCTGGTTAGTCCTTGGCGTATTTTCGATACTTTTCCATTTTCCCTTTGAAAAGCTCACCATTACTTGGTGCTGTATAGGAAACGGCATTTGCACCAGCTTCAATCACGCGCCGGATTGATTCTTCAGTTGGACCACCTGTGGCTATAATTGGAAAATCTGGAAATGATTCTCGAATTTTCCTAACTACATTTGGTGTATCTACACCACAGGAAACGTTTAAAATATCAACACCTGCTTCAATTCGGGAAGCAATATCAGATTTTTCAGATACAACTGTATAAATAATCGGAATATCAACCATCTTATTGATCTCCTCAATTGTTTTGACATCCGTGGGGCCATTTACAACAACTGCATAAGCCCCCTCAGACTCTGAAAGCAGGCTCATATTGGCTGACCTTAATCCTGTCGTTAAACCGCCCCCAACACCTGCCAAAACAGGAACCGAGGAAACCATCATGATACTTTTGATAATAGCAGGACTTGGTGTAAAGGGATAGACAGCTAAAATAGCATCCGCATTGTGATTGGCTATAATGGATACATCCGTTGTAAACAAGACCGAACGAATACGACGACCATAGATTCGAATACCACTACATGTTTTAATGACCTCAGGCACCTGAACAATATCCTGTCGTAAATCCGAAAAAACAGATGGAACAAAATGATGACTCATATAAAAACCTCCACACTTTATTAATAGTATAACATATTATTGTTGGTTATCATAAAAAAATAGAGGATTTTCCTCTATTTTTTTATATGATAATTAAGAATTGTTGACAATCAAAGCAAGTAGTCTTTCCTGTGACATTCATTTACAACTAGTCACTAACCCAAAATAGTACTCCAATTTATTTTCCTTTTGTTTCCAAATGCCAGATGTCTTCGTTGTACTGTTGGATAGTACGGTCTGAAGAGAAGAAACCAGCCTTGGCAATGTTGACGATGACCTTGTCCAACCAGCTATCGCGGTCTTCATAGTCAGCCAACATTCTTTCCTTAGTCACAATATAGTCTTCCAAGTCCAGCAGGGTCATGAAGTGGTCATTGTGCTTGAGGTTGTCCTGCAGGCGCCAGAGGCGTTCATCGATACCACCAGCCTGACGAATAGTGTCAGAAGTGATGAAATCAATCAATGGACGGATGGCTTCACGCTCATAGAAGGCATAAGGATGATAGGTTCCATTTGCATAGTGGTTGATAACAGTCTGGCTATCTTGACCGAAGATGTAGATGTTTTCATCGCCAACCAATTCATGAATTTCCACATTGGCACCATCATCTGTACCGATAGTTAAGGCACCGTTCAGCATGAATTTCATGTTACCTGTACCAGATGCTTCCTTAGATGCAAGTGAAATTTGCTCAGAAATATCCGCTGCTGGAATGATAAAGCTAGCTTCGGTTACGTTGTAGTTCTCAATCATAACTAGCTGCAAATGTGGTGCCACTTCTGGATCATTTTTAATAACCTGTGATAAGACCAGAATCAAGTGGATGATGTCTTGAGCTGTTGTATAGGCTGGAGCTGCTTTTCCTCCAAAGAAGACTGTTAACGGACGAGTCGGGATATTACCTGCCTTGATATCCAAATACTTATGGATAACATAGAGGACATTCATCTGTTGACGCTTGTACTCGTGCATACGCTTGATTTGCACATCAAAGATAGATTCAGGATTGACATCTACACCTTGAGTTTTGGCAATATGACGTTGCAACTTCCGCTTGTTGTGTTGCTTTGTTTTTTCCAACCATGCTCTCAATTCCTTACTGTCTTTGTGATCTAAGAGTTTCTCTAACTCACTGGCATCGTGGTGGTAACCATGGCCGAGCAAGCTATCAAGGTAGCTTGCTAGACTTGGGTTGGCATGCATAAGCCAACGGCGGAAGGTGATACCGTTTGTCTTGTTGTTAAACTTCTCTGGATAGAGCTCGTAAAAGGCCTTCAACTCAGAAGTTTTCAAGATTTCAGTATGGAGGGCAGCCACACCGTTGATAGAATATCCATAGTGAATATCCATGTGTGCCATGTGAACACGGCCATGTTCATCGATGATATTGACTGCTGGATCATTCTTCACTTCTTTTGCACGACGGTCCAACTCCTCGATAAATGGTACTAAGTGAGGAACCACACGATTCAAGAAATCAAGCGGCCATTTCTCAAGGGCTTCAGACAAGATAGTGTGGTTGGTATAGGCAGTCATCTTCTTAACAATTTCGATTGCCTCATCAAAGGAAATACCGCGAAGCTCCAACAAACGAATCAATTCTGGAATGACAAGCGATGGGTGAGTGTCGTTGATTTGAACCACTGCATAGTCTGGCAAGTCATGGAGGTTTGAACCTTTAGCAACTGCTTCATCAATCAAGAGTTGAGCCGCGTTGGATACCATGAAATATTGTTGGAAGATTCGGAGAACTTTCCCCTCATCCGTTGAATCATCTGGATAGAGGAAGAGAGTCAAATTGCGGAAAATGTCTTCCTTGTCAAACTCAATCCCATCATAGATGATATTGTCATCCACAGAGCCTAAGTCAAACAAACGCAAGCGGTTCTTCCGTTCTGTCTTATAGCCAGGTACATCGATATCGTACAACTTAGAAGTCAAAGTAAAATTTGCAAAAGGTACTTGATAAGAAATTGGTGACTCAGTCAACCAAGAACGTGGCGTAATCCACTCATTTGGCACTGCCGATTGTTGGTGGTATTCAAACAACTGACGGAATAGTCCAAAGTGATAGTTAAGACCAACACCATCACCATTTAGACCAAGACTTGCAATGGAATCAAGGAAGCAGGCAGCCAAGCGACCCAAACCACCGTTACCAAGAGATGGCTCCATTTCGACATCTTCAATGGCAATCAAATCCTTGCCAGCAGCTGCTAACTGGCTCTTCACCTCATCATAGACACCTAAGTTAATCAGGTTGTTGGACAAGAGTTTACCAATCAAGAATTCCGCAGAAATGTAATATACTTTTTTCTTCTGCTCATTGGTGTATTTTGCCTCACTTTGCTGCTTGGTAAATGCGAGCAAAGCATAGTATAGTTCATAGTCTGAACAGTCCTCGATACGTTTAGCATACATAGACTGGACAAAATTTTGTAAATTAATCACTCTAATACTCCTTTTTTAAATATATTAATGTAATCATTCAGAAACGTTTCTATCAATTTTTGTAAACGTTTTCTTCATTATAACCTATTTACTAAAAAAAGACAAGCTATTATGCAAAATTGCATAAATAGTTTGCCTATTTTTTATTCAGAAATTAGGGTCTCCAAACCAACCTTCATCATGTCTGTGAAGGTGTTTTGACGCTCTTCTGCTGTGGTATCTTCTTCTGGATTGACCAAGCTATCAGAAATGGTCATAATAGCCAGTGTTTCAACGCCAAATTTAGCACCCAAGTAGTAGAGGGCTGCTGCTTCCATTTCGACTGCCTTGACACCAATTTGACCAAGTTCCAAATTACGACTGAAAAGTTTTGGTGAGTAGAAACTATCTGAAGACAGAACATTGCCGACATGAGTCGTCAGATTCAGGTCTTTGGCAATGTGATAGGCCTTGTCCAAAAGGTTGAAACTTGCAATTTGTGGCAAGTCATATTCTGGCCAGTCAATGTTCATCATTTTAGAGTTGGTTGCTGCTGCTTGCGCCAAGACCAATTCACGAACATGAACATCAGCACTCAGTGAGCCTGCTGTTCCCACACGAATTAGTTTTTTCACACCATATTCGTTGATCAATTCATGGGCATAGATAGAGATGGATGGCATTCCCATACCTGTTCCCATGACAGAGACACGATGACCCTTATAGGTACCTGTGTAGCCGAACATATTGCGAACTTCGTTGAAGCAAACTGCGTCTTCAAGGAAGTTTTCAGCGATAAATTTAGCACGAAGCGGATCACCAGGAAGCAAAATTTTATCAGCGATTTCGCCTGGTTTTGCGGAAATATGGATACTCATTTTTTTCACAAAGGGCTACTAGCCCTTCCTTTCTTTTCTCTATTTATGTAACACAGATTCCAAATTGACTAGGTTACATATAGGCTTGCTCCTTAAAACCAAGTGTCCCTCTTAAGAAGGCAAATGGCAAGGCATAGATTGATTTATTGTATTGTGAAACCGTATCGTTGTAATACAGGCGTTGGTTGGTCACCAGAGCTTCAGCTTCTTTGATTTCTTGCATCAAATCCCGCAAACTCTCATCAGCCCTTCCTTTTGTATCCCGTTCGATCCGTTCCCCCAACTTTGTAACTTTTTCAGATTGTTGCGACAGATGGTCATGGAAATTGTTTGAACCTGAATTGGAAGTAAATTTCTTCTTGGTCTGATGATGATTGGCATCATTTCCTTCTGCAGTCAAACGATCTGATTGCTTCTCCTCTTCAATCAACTCGGAAAAAGTATTCTTCACAGACATTTTTAACTCGTGATCTACAATTTTATCCGTCACTTCTTGTAGTTGGTCCAACAACTTTGTAACATGTAGTTGTTTAATCTCTATTGCATTGTAAGAAGTGGTAATCTCCTCTTTTAAGTGAACAACCTTATTATATTGTAGTATAAATAAAATAATCAGATAAGAAATTACTGCACAAATAATCGAAGCACCATCAAAAGGCTCATAGTTGGTTTCAGAGCCACTTGTATCAATAACTGCGAAGAAGAACAACCATACGATTGTAAGTAGCGCAATAATGCCTATCCCTTTCAGAACACTGAACCAGGGTTTGTTGGTCATTGGTCCCTCCTACAACTCAGCCAAGATAGCTTTCACCAATCCCTTGAAGTTGCCCTTGATTTGCTCGGTTACTTCTACCACTTCTTCGTGGTTGAGTTCGGATTGGAAACCTGCCGCAAAGTTAGTGATAGCAGAAATTCCCAAGACTTTCATACCTGAGTGAGCTGCGACGATGACTTCTGGCACTGTTGACATACCAACTGCGTGGGCACCCATGGTCTTGAAGGCCAAGATTTCAGCAGGTGTCTCGTATGTAGGACCTGTCACACCGAGGTAAACACCATTGTCCAACTTGATACCCAATTTTTCCGCAACAGCATGCGCTTTTTCACGGTATTCTTTGGTGTAGGCGTTAGACATATCTGGGAAACGTGGACCAAATTCTTCCAAGTTTTCGCCAATCAATGGATTTTGGCCAGTCATGTTGATGTGGTCTGTAATGGCCATAAGGGTACCTGGACCGTAGCCGATACCACCTGCAGCATTAGTAACAATCACGCCTTCACAACCAAGGGCTTTCATGACACGGACTGGGAAAGTCACAACTTCCATTGGATTGCCTTCGTAAAAGTGGAAACGACCTTGAAGCGCCAAAACCTTGCGACCAGCCAAATCACCATAAACCAACTTACCAGCGTGACCTACAACTGTTGACTTACCCCAGTTTGGAATATCTGCATAGTCGATGACAATAGCATTTTCTACTTCTTCCGCTAATTCGCCCAAGCCAGAACCTAAAATCAAACCGAATTCTGGCTTAATCATTCCTTTTTCTTCTAAAAAAGCTTTTGTTTCATAAATTTTTGCAAGTAAACTCATTTTTTCTCCTTTTTAATAAAAGTCTTTACAATCTTTATTATAATATTTTTCTAATGCAAGATGTCTTGTTTGTTCAATATCGGTAATCATTTGATTTTGACAATCTGTGCCCATATCATATAAACGAATTAGATCACTTTCAAAATAGTCTGAGTATTCTTTTAATCTTATAAATAATCGTTCACATTCATATAGACTACTGTATCCACTCTCGTAAGAAACAGCTACTAAACTAAATTCTTCTTTATAAGATATGATAAATTCCATATTATTGCCTCAAAAAATAGCAATTAGTTTCTTCCAGTCGTATTATACATATTCTCTTTATTGCTACCGAGCAGACAACTGTAAGCCGTCACTCTTAGCGAGGAGAGACAACTTCTCCTTCTTCCTTGATAAAATCTGCTGTCATTGGCGGGAGTAAATCCAGCACAATTTCCGACGGACGGCACAATTTCACCCCTTTGGAACTCACAACAATCGGTCGATTGATGAGGATTGGTTCTGTAACCATTGCAGATAAAATATCATCCTCGTCTGCCTTGTCCCAATCAATTCCCATATTTTCATAAGGGGGCACATTGGTCCGAAGTAGATCTTTTGCTGTTAATCCCATTTCCGCCAGCAACTCTACCAATTTTTCCTTGGTAGGAGGTGTCTCTAAGTAAAGAATTACTTCAGGCTCAATCCCAATATGGCGAATGAGGGCAAGAGTGTTGCGAGAAGTGCCACATTCTGGATTGTGGTAAATGGTTACTTTGTCCATAGCTACCTTTCTTATAAATAAGCTGACCAGTCGTATTCTGGCATTTTTTCTTTAATGATTTCAAGTGGACGACAGAGGAAGGCTGTCTGCTCTCGCTCAATAATGGGGCGATTAAGAGTAGTAGGTTCTTCCAATAAACGCTGGAAAAGTTCTTCTTCTGACAAGCCTGCTCGTTCCTCTTCTGTCAACCGAATGACTGCTGAAGGTTGACTGCCCATTTTTTTCAAAAGAGCTGTCAATTCTGCCTCTGTCAAAGGATTTTCTAAATAATTGACCCACTTGATGTCCAAGTTCTGACTAGGTAATAAGACTTGTAATTTCTTACATTTGCTACAGTCGGGATTGATATAGACCGTCAGTTGTTCCATTAGACTAGGGCTCCTAAGAAGCTTTCGCCAATCATAGCTTTTTCAACACCGAAGTTTTCAGCAATAGTCGCTGAGATATCCGCAAAATGTCCGACTGGCAAAACGCCGCTACCTGTGAAGGATTTGCTATAAGCCAAGAGTGGAATGTATTCACGTGTATGGTCTGTACCTGCGTAGGATGGATCATTTCCATGGTCAGCCGTAATCAAGAGCAGGTCATCTTCACGTAAATTTTCAATCAACTCTGGAATACGGGCATCGAATTCCTGCAAGCAATCGCGGTAGCCTTCGATGTCACGACGGTGACCATAAACAGCATCAAAGTCAACCAAATTGGTAAATGAGAAACCTTTCTCAAAGTCAGCCAACTGCATGGTGTCAAGAAGGACATCTACACCGTGCATGTTTGACTTGGTGTGGCCCATGTCGTTAGTAATACCTGATGCGTTGAAAATATCGCTGATTTTGCCGACAGAGTAGGTAGGAACTCCTGCATCCGCAAGCTTGTTGAGAACAGTTGCTTCAAACGGTGACACCGCATAGTCATGACGGTTGGCAGTCCGAGAGAAATTACCCGGCTCACCAACGTATGGACGAGCGATGATACGACCAAGAAGAGCTGGGCGTTCAAGCGTAATCGAACGAGCGTACTCACAGATACGGTACAATTCGTCCAAGGGAATAATGTCTTCGTGGGCTGCAATCTGAAGGACTGGGTCTGCGGAAGTGTACACAATCAACTCCCCAGTTTCCATTTGGCGAGGGCCAAAGTCATCAATGACAGCTGTACCTGAATACGGCTTATTCGCCTCGCGGATGATTTTACGGCCTGAGAATTCTTCGATTTTTGTCAAAATCTCCTCTGGGAAGCCGTCCCAGAACGTATCGAATGGCTCAGTGATATTGAGGCCCATGATTTCCCAGTGGCCTGTCATAGTATCTTTTCCGAGCGATACTTCTTCTAACTTGGTCACGTAACCAGTCGGATTTTCCACAGCAGGAACCGTAGCAAGAGCTGTGTCACGAGGGATGTTCCCAAGACCGATTTTTGCCATGTTTGGTACAGCAAGACCTGCTTTTTCAGAGATGTGACCGAGGGTGTCAGACTCCGTGTCCGCAATCCCAGCGTTGAAAAATTTATCTGCATCTGGTGCTGCACCAATTCCGACAGAATCCATAACCACCAGGTGAATACGATTAAATGTAGACATAAGAACTCCTTTTTCTAAGAACGTGTATCGACAAGCAAAGCACTGAACTATCAATACAATTCTTTTGTTCGTCTTTTCATTATACCACAAAAACGCTTCCCATTACAGAATAATGAGAAGCGTTTTCAACTTATTGTTTTTCCAATATTTTTGGTCCTTGTGGCGTCCCGACAATGACCTTGGAAATCAAGCCAATAAAGAGCCCATGCTCGACGACGCCCACTGTTTTATCCAACTCGTCTGCTAAGGCCTCCGTATCCTCAATGCGTTGCAGGTCAAGATCGATAATGAAATTCTTCATATCGGTCACGTGCTTCTGGCCGTCTTTCATCCGAAAACTTGGTCTGTAGCCTTTGGCCTCAAAGAATCGATAGAGATTTTCCGCACCGTACTGCACGACTTCCACTGGTAATTTGAAAGCACCTAGGGTATCTACCACCTTGGACTCATCCACAATCCAGATGCAGTCCTTACTATTGACTGCAACCACCTTCTCCATGAGCAGTGCAGCACCGCCACCCTTAATACCATTGAAGGCACCATCCACCTCGTCAGCCCCATCTACCGTCAGGTCTACATAATCAACTTCGTCAATGTTTTTTAGGGGAATCCCAAGGGACGCAGCATGTTCTGCCGTAGCATGAGAGGTCGTTACGCCTGTGATTTGTAACCCTTCTTCTGCAACCCGGCGGCCAATCTCCTGTACGAAATAGTAGGCAGTCGAGCCAGTCCCCAGTCCAACAATCATGCCGTCCGTCGCAAACTCCGCCGCCTTAATCCCAACCTGCTCTTTTAGGTTTGTCATGTCTGTCTCCTTTGAAGTAAAACGATTACATATAGTATATCATGGAAAACTTTGAATGGACAAGAGGGAGTTAGAAATCTTGGAGGAAAATTGAATGTTTTTAATCGTCATTTGAACTTTGAAAGTTTACGATAGAGAATTACTTGTCTGTTCACTAATTTTCATCCTTCAAAAATGAATTTTGAATCAAATTCATCTATACTTTTTACTTTCAATTTTTTTGGTAATTATTTTGATGATTAAAGTTAAAATATTCACTACTACTGTTATAACCAGAAGTATTAAAATAATCGATTTTGCATCCATCTACAATCCCCCTTTATTTTTTTGATATTTAAATATTTTTGCCACATTGCTTTTAAGAATTAAAAGAACTATTTAGAGCAATACAACTCTAAAACTTAATCACACCAGCAGTTAAAATCCCTGCTATTTTGAAACCATTCGAAACAACACAACTCTAAAACGCTTGTATGATAACACGTTAAAAAAGTCCGTTTTGGAACCATTCGAAACAACACAGCTCTAAAACCGCCCTTGATTTGACTGGCACTAAGGTCAAGTTTTGGAACCATTCGAAACAACACAGCTCTAAAACCAAATAATTCGTCTAAATTATCATAACCAAGGTTTTGGAACCATTCGAAACAACACAGCTCTAAAACTGACCACACCTTTATGGTAGAACCGATATAGTTTTGGAACCATTCGAAACAACACAGCTCTAAAACATGCATGGGATGTGAAAAAACAGTTTACCTCGTTTTGGAACCATTCGAAACAACACAGCTCTAAAACATTGGCTTTTCTTCCGTCGAAAAATATTCTGTTTTGGAACCATTCGAAACAACACAGCTCTAAAACGATTGTTCACCGCATACCGATTTTGAATTAAGTTTTGGAACCATTCGAAACAACACAGCTCTAAAACAAGACCCAAGTCAGCACGCTTGCTGGGTCCGTTTTGGAACCATTCGAAACAACACAGCTCTAAAACGCATTGTGCCTCGAGAAGAATTAGTGTTCTGTTTTGGAACCATTCGAAACAACACAGCTCTAAAACGTTTGCTAACTAAGAATCAATTGAAAGCATGTTTTGGAACCATTCGAAACAACACAGCTCTAAAACACCTATAAGTTCTATGGTATCGATTAACGGGTTTTGGAACCATTCGAAACAACACAGCTCTAAAACCGTCATGTGCTTATTGTCGCAATTTTTAAAGTTTTGGAACCATTCGAAACAACACAGCTCTAAAACATAGAAATAGCACTACACTTCATCTAATTTGTTTTGGAACCATTCGAAACAACACAGCTCTAAAACATTCCCTGCCAGTAACCAGCCACCAAAGATGTTTTGGAACCATTCGAAACAACACAGCTCTAAAACCATACCGACAGAATACTCTCCATTATACATGTTTTGGAACCATTCGAAACAACACAGCTCTAAAACCTGCTGACGAGAAATATCGTCAAGAGAAAGAGTTTTGGAACCATTCGAAACAACACAGCTCTAAAACCGTGATTAGCGTATAATTTGTGGTAGTAATGTTTTGGAACCATTCGAAACAACACAGCTCTAAAACATTACCGATGGTTGGATATGTCCTAGATATAGTTTTGGAACCATTCGAAACAACACAGCTCTAAAACTTAGGTAGTACACACTTATACAAAGGTACTGTTTTGGAACCATTCGAAACAACACAGCTCTAAAACTTAAAGAAATTCTGTTTGTACCGGATAGCTGTTTTGGAACCATTCGAAACAACACAGCTCTAAAACAATCAAGTAAAAGTTCCCAAAGTCTTTTAAGTTTTGGAACCATTCGAAACAACACAGCTCTAAAACTGTCAATCTATCACATCCTAACTCAACTACGTTTTGGAACCATTCGAAACAACACAGCTCTAAAACTTTAGTCAACCATTGGTTTTCTGTAAGAGTGTTTTGGAACCATTCGAAACAACACAGCTCTAAAACCTCGCACAGCCAATTATGGACATGGTCCTCGTTTTGGAACCATTCGAAACAACACAGCTCTAAAACAGCTCTGGGAGCAGTCCGAGCGGCAGCAAAGTTTTGGAACCATTCGAAACAACACAGCTCTAAAACTTTTCTTTTATTTCATTAGGAGGTATGTAATGTTTTGGAACCATTCGAAACAACACAGCTCTAAAACTGGACAACTCCACGTAACCTATATTCTACTGTTTTGGAACCATTCGAAACAACACAGCTCTAAAACAACGATCACCACATTTGTTCAAAAGATTTTGTTTTGGAACCATTCGAAACAACACAGCTCTAAAACCGTGAGGCCGTGTTAAATAACAAGGTCTTCGTTTTGGAACCATTCGAAACAACACAGCTCTAAAACAGTACGTGAGTCGACCTACTACTTTGGTCAGTTTTGGAACCATTCGAAACAACACAGCTCTAAAACACCGCATCTAAGCAGTGGTTGTAGCTATCGAGTTTTGGAACCATTCGAAACAACACAGCTCTAAAACAAACGTACCGATGTTTCGTGTCATATCCTCGTTTTGGAACCATTCGAAACAACACAGCTCTAAAACAATCTAATTCTTGCACAGACACATCAAGCAGTTTTGGAACCATTCGAAACAACACAGCTCTAAAACGTTCTTCGCCTGTCAAAAGTGTATTAGCCAGTTTTGGAACCATTCGAAACAACACAGCTCTAAAACGGACTTGTCCAAATCCCATTCATACTGCCCGTTTTGGAACCATTCGAAACAACACAGCTCTAAAACCTCGTAGAAAATTTTTTCTTTCGAAATTTCGTAATCGCACTGCTCATCTCAGCCAGATTTCAGTTTCAAATAAGTTCCTATTTACTAGATTATACCACTTCTTCAACTAATAAGAAATAGTCTTCATCTAAAATATACTGAGTTTGATTTATTACTCTTCTAGGTTCCAAAAATAGAACCCTTAGCTGCGACAAATTGATAAATTCCACTATTTTATCAATTTCAGCACCGGTAAAATAGGATAGACTGTTAACAAAAATCAGTAATTTCTTTTTGGTCAGGTAACGAAATATTTGCAGTATTTCAAAACATTTTTCAAATATCGTATCACTTTGTGTCTCTATTTTGACTCCTAAGGCTTTGATAAGCTCTAAAATTGTGATTTCATCGTATTCTAAATCTAACTCACTCTCTAAACACTCGTAACTGATTAATTCTGTAATAGAATTAGCCAATTTTTCGATAATTGATTTAACTTCCGGCTGATCATTTAATTGAGCTTCTAAATCAGCATGTATCAACTTTAAGATTGGTGCAGAATTGATATCATAGCCCAATATATCCGTCACAATCATCAATTCTGACTCCTTTACGGATTTAAAATCAGTATCAAAGAACTTTACATCAGATTCTTCAGAGTATTGATACAAGTCCTTAACGAGTTTTGCAAAGACTTGAGTATCTTCCACAGTCAGAATGACCGATCCATTCAACGATATTGCTTCATCCAACAAAGAAAAATTTAATTTCATATCAAAACTCCTCTCCCAGAATGACAATACGGGAATCTGTATTTCCGATGCTCATATTTGCTTCCCCGTGAAGATAAATCATTCTTGCAAATTGCTTTTCAGTAACTGTCAATAAGGTGATATTCCCCTTTCGAGGATTACTCTCTTTTAACCGAGCTACCATTGCTGTATTAGCCGAATTATTCAATAACAACTTGCTATATACAGAAAATTGGTGCATGATAAAACCTTCTGAAAGTAGGAATTTACGAAATTTACGGTAGGCCTTTCTCTCCTCTGCAGTATCGGTAGGCATATCAAACATTAAAATCATTCGCATATATCTGTAACTCATATTGTAAACTCAGGAATTCCATTCCCTTTATTATTCAGGGATTTTATGACTTTTTTAGTATAATCACTAACAATATTGGTCAAGTACATTTCCTTGCCATTGTATTCAAATGTATCTGAGAAGATGGTAAACAGTTCTTTCTTCACTTTGACAAAAGGTTCTTTACGATTTTCGTAAACAATCCTATCAATGATTGGACGAAAAGGTTCCATAATGTCACTCGCGAAATTGAATTGATTAAACTGATTGGCATGCTTTAGCCCAAACTGAGTCATGCACCCAGAGACAACTACTTCACGCGCAAACATACTCAAAAGCAAGGTATAGCCATAGTCCAATCCAGCATTTATATCATTATCTAACTCACGTGAAAAATCATTTCCAAATAGGGTATTAAAATAAATGCGAGCTGCATGACCTTCTCTATTACTCGGATCAAATAATGCTAATCCATGATAGAGATTCATTACGGAACTTGATTTTTCAAAAAAGCCACAGGCACTCAAATAGATGCTTTGGTTACGAATTTTTTGAGCAATGATTGTTGTCCACACAATTGCTTTGACTTCTTCATCCCAACTTATCTGCTTTGAGAGTTGCAAGCTAGAATCATGTCGAGCATAATACGGCATCAAATGTGCAATTGGCAATCGTTTTTGGTCACAGAATATGACAACGATGTTCTCGTCCATTAAACGCTGTATTAACATTGTCGACAGGGTAATATCAGTCGTTTCAAGCAATAAGACGTCTATCTCGGACAGGTGAATCATCTCTGTCCGAGTAGCATCTTTAAAAATCAAATGATTATTTTTGTAGGACAACTTGGAATGTGTGTTCACAACAACTGTCCGCCAGCCCATTATTCGCCTCCTAGTTTACTTAAATCAATCCGTGTTTCATAGAGACCAGTTACAGATTGGTGGATGAGAGTTGCATTAAGACACTCTGTTACCGTCTGATATCTGAGGTTTGCTTGTTTTATTTCAATCCCGAAACATTTGAATCCTCCTGGTGCTCCAAATGCTGTGAATTTTAGCAAATTAATAAACGATTCGGCATACTGCGTGATATCCAGCTGATTATTCTCTATCGCCTTTTTAATCATTTCGATAACCTTAGGCTTGAGAATATAGCGTTCAGCTGCTGTCAATAGCGTATTAAGAATAACCTCAAATTCTGCTTTATGTTCTTCCACATAGCGTAGGTGTTCTGGTTGTTCTAGATTCTTTACACGTTGGGCATGATAAAGTAGATTTATCTGCTCTTGAGCCAAAACAAGTTGATTTCCCTTTTGTAGTTCAATCGCACTAGCTAATAATCGTCGGCGCCCCTCTTCCAACTCAAACAAGCTATACTTAGAAAGCTTGATAATATTTTTCTCTTGAATATTTTGATAACCTTTGGATTCTAAAAATACTATTGGATTTTTTTCAAACGCAGAGCGTTCCATTATAGTAATTCCAACCAACTCTTTTACTGTTTTTAACTTCTGAGCCTTCCCTTTTGCGACATCAGCAATAACCAGAACAGAGTAAGCAACGGTTGGACTATCAAAGCCACCATACTTTTTAGGATTCCAATTATTTTTCCTACGAATTAATTTGTCTGAATCTCCTTTTGGCAAAATACTTTCTTTAGAAAAACCACCCGTTTGAATTTCCGTTTTCTTAACAATATTGACCTGTGGATAGCTCAATACTTTTTTAATAATTGGAAGATGATAGTCTGGATTCCAGATGACCTCGCCATCTTCGTTTCCGTGCTTATTACCATCTTTCAAGAAGTTCAAGATATTAGAATAGAACAGTACTTTTTGCGTCGCAGTCATCCGCTCTTTATAGCTGTTGTACTTTGGATAATCTCCAAACACAAACTCTGCTTCTAATTGTGGGTATTTTGCGAGTAGAGCCTTTCCGACTACCGCATTCAAATAAGCATCATGAGCATGATGATAATCATTTAGCTCTCGAATTTTATACAATTCAAACTCTTTTCTAAATTGTGAAACCAAGTTTGATTTTAAGGTGATGATTTTTACATCTCGAATTGGTTTGTTATTAGTATTACGCTTCTGATTAAAACGCTCGTCTAATATACGAGCAACATGTTTTGTGATTTGACGTGTCTCAACCAATTGTCGTTTGATAAAACCTGCCTTATCTTCCTGCGATAGCCCTCCACGCTCAGACTTTGTTAAATTATCAAATTTTCGTTTTGAAATCAGCTGTGCATCACGCAACTTCTTCCAAAATGGTTTCATTTTTTGAACAATTTCCTGACTAGGCACACTATCTGATTTTCCTCTATTACTCTTAGAACTTGTCAACACACGATTATCAAGAGAATCATCTTTTATAAAACTTTGCGGAATAATGTGATCAATATCGTAATGTGACAACTGATCAATATTTAGAGTCTCACCTGTGTACATATCTTTACCATTTTGAAGATAGTATAAGTAAAGACGGTCATTCTGCAATTGACTATTATCAACTGGAAACTCTTTCAGAATATCGCTGCTTAACTCTCGAATCGAATTTGTCAAACCTGTCAATCGTTGTTGAGAATTTTTGCGACCTTTTTTGGTCGTTTGGTTTTCGCGAGCCATTTCAATGATAATGGATTCTGGATCATATCCCATAATAGAAACTAGCTCCTCAACTACTTTTAGACTTTGTAAAATCCCCTTTTTGATTGCAGGACTTCCTGGAATATCTGCGACAATAGCCTTAAAGTCTTCCTTCTCACCAATAACTTGCGCCTCAGAAATAATGGTTTTAAAATCTAAGCTATCATCGTGAATCAATTGCATAAAATTGCGATTGATATGACCATCGTCCATTAAATAATCTAATATTGTCTTATTTGTCGCTTTATGGCGAATGCCATTGAGCAGTTTAGCAGATAAACGCCCCCAGCCAGTATAGTGTCTTCTCTCCAGTTTTTTCAACTGTTCTTTGGTAAGGACTTCGCTGTATTTACTCAACCGTTTCCGAATCATTTCACGGTCTTCAAAAAGTGTCAAGGTTAATATTAATTCTTCCAGAAGATGTTCATTCGCTACATCATCCAAGAAATCCTTATCAAGAATTTTCTTCAAATCATGATAGGTTCCCAAAGAAGAATTAAACTCTCGTTTTTCAGAATCTAGTCCCGTAATATCAACAATACGAAACTCTTCAAACTCTTTGTCCAAGAAATTCAATAAGTCCTTTTTCTTTACTTTTCGACTGTTCTTAAAGACTTGTTCAAAAATCTCACGTTTCAAATGACAATCAAAGAATTCTTCCTTACCTTGCTCGGTAATATATTTTACTTTGGTCAGCTCGTTGAATACTGCAAATTTTTCATACAAGAAACTATGTTTTGGTAGAACCTTTTCATCTGGTAAGTACAAATCTACATTTGTCATTCTCTCAATGAATTTCCTCGCAGATTCTTCCTTATCAATAATTTCTTCAAAATTCCAAGGAGTTATTTTTTCATTTGACTTTCTGACAGCCCATGCAAAACGACTATTTCCTCTTGCTAATGGACCGACATAATATGGTATTCTAAAGGTTAGCAACGCTTCGATTTTATTCTGTTCTTCTTTCAAAAATGGATAATGCTCCCCTTGTCGACGGACAATAGCTCTCAACTCTTGTAAATGAATTTGATGAGGGATTGCACCATTATCAAACGTTCGTTGCTTTCTTAAGAAATCTTCTCGCTCAATTTTGTCGATAAAGTATTGTGAATTTTCAATTTTCGACAGAATATTTTTAGTATATTTGTAAAACTCATCTTGTTTAACCCCTCTCTCAATATAACCTGCATAACCATTTTTAGTGCTGTCATTAAACATCTCCTTGTATAATTCATAATTATAATTCTGGATGTGTTTTTTCAACGCTTTTAGATCTCTCTGATGTTCCTCATAACGTTGAACCATAGAAGCAGAGAGTGGCGCTTTTGTCACAGTATCTTGAGTAGTAATAATCCCTGCAAGTAAAATAGCATCGTACAACCGCTGAGCCGCATGGAACAAATCGAGATATTCATCTCCTACTTTTCCAAGCAAATCAGCTAAGTCTTCTTCATAGGTATCTTTAGATAGGTGTAATACTGCTTTTTCCTCCAA
This sequence comes from Streptococcus suis, assembly GCF_024509555.1. Taxonomy (GTDB): domain Bacteria; phylum Bacillota; class Bacilli; order Lactobacillales; family Streptococcaceae; genus Streptococcus; species Streptococcus suis_AD. Next base: position 1,127 of record NZ_JAMWEL010000016.1, on the reverse strand, counting down.
TGAGAAAACTTTTTTGAAATCTGCCTGGTTCCCTACAATCAGCTTCATAAACTCAGCAAAATTTCCATTTGATTTTTCTGTTGGAAATAGCTGCATCACTCGATCCTTTTTGGCTGACTTACTTAACTTATCAACCAAAACGGGCTCTACTTTTGCATGAACAGATACTAAGTCACTGCCCTCAAATATACTATCGTATACTTGAACAAACTCATCAAACAATTGCTGGATACCTACTGCCTTGCTTTCTAAGCCGCCCTCAATTAAAAAATGTCCTCTATATTTAATGATATGGGCCAACGCCATATAAACCAGTCGTAAATCTACTTGTTCTTTTGAATCTGCTATGTGTTTTCTCAAGTGATAGATAGTCGGAAATTGTTGATGATAAGCTACTTCTTCAGATAATGTCCCAAAAATTGGATGTTGTTCAAATTGCTTATCCTCTTCATCAAGAAATGATTCTTTTAGTCGATGAAAGAAATTTGGATCAATTTGTTCCATTTGAACCGCAAAAATCTCTTGTAAGTAACGCAGACGATTGTTCCTTCTAATGTAACGGCGACGAGTAGTGCGCTTCATCCTTGTAGCAGCAGCTGGCTCTCCACTATCAAATAATAAAGCTCCCAATAAATTTTTTTTGATGTACTTCTTATCTGTATTTCCAGAAACCTTTATCTTTTTAGAGGGAACTTTATAGTCATCTGTCACGACACTCCAACCTACGGAATTGGTTCCAATATCTAATCCGATTGAATAAGTTTTCTTCATAAGTATATTACCTCCTATTAATTGACTTAATATAATTCATATTACATATTTTATTATTTCGTTGTAAAGTAATAAGCACAAAATTAGCTAATTTCTATTATAATCTGCTATAATGAACAACGAATTATATTGTTTTATAGTTTTTGTTGATTTTGAACTTGATTTTTTCCAAACAATGATATATAATGACCTTGTTGGAACTATTCGAAACAACACAGCAAGTTAAAATGGCTCTTTGTCAACTGTAGTGGGTAGATGAAAAGCTAACACCTAGAGAGGACGAAGTTCGTTCTCTCTTTCTTTATGTTCAAAGCAATCAAAATACGTTTTTTAAAATTTTCAAAGTTCCTGAAACC
>NZ_JAMWEL010000015.1 GCF_024509555.1 Streptococcus suis | reverse complement strand
GCGGCGAGATTGGGGAATAGTCAATGGGACGATGGGCTGAGACATAATAAATCCTCCAGTTTGTTTTTTATAACAGTATACCGGAGGAAGGAGTGAGTGGATAGATACCTTGTTATTGGGCGGTTACCCAATAACTATGTTACTCTATAAGTGAAGCTTACAGGTGCCTTGCTTCTTATCTTTCTTTGGAATGTTCGATTAGGTCGGACGATGGATAAATGTTTGGCAACTTGGGTTTCCAATTGGAAGGAAGAGAGTTTGTTTCTAAGAAATTTTCGACAGGCATAAACAGCGTCTGAAAAACAAATTTTATAAGTCTGTTTTAACTTTGATGTTTTAATGGTAACGTGTGAGGTTAGCCATTTACAAACATTAAAATTGATAAAGCGAGCGTAGATTTCTTGGAGAATTCCTTCCTTCTTTTTTGCATGAAAATGAGTCAGACCGATTGAACACGGATAATACCATGGTTTCTTGCCTTATGGGCATACAATTCAATCCCATTTCCAAGGAAAGGAATTTCATAATAAAGTCCAGATTGGTCAGCTGTTTTTGCTACATCTATGTAAGCTTCATTCGCATTCTTGGTCCAAGAGCCAGTAAAGGTAAATTTGTTAAAATCAGCACTTGGATTAGAAACAGGTGTAATTTCCTCCACCCTGTTCTCTGTAGGTGTAGTTGTCTCCTCGCTGCTTTCTCTCGCAAACATCAGAAGTTGTGATGTTGACTCATTTTCAGTGGTAGAGATACTTTCGTTAACTGGGCTAGCTTTGAGTTCTAGATCTCTTGTCTCGGTAGAGGAGTTAATTGGTGGATCTTGCTTGCTAGTTTGTGAGATTCCTTCGATTTGAGGACTAGCTGTAGTGTCAAGTGACGGCTCTATTTGTTGGGCAGCGATTAGATGTTGTCCAAATAAGAAACTCCCTATCATAATGGAGGCAGTCCCTACTCCAAATTTACGAATGGAATAGACTAACTGACGATCAAAGACAGACTTTCTTTTATTTTTCATCAGAATTCCTTTCTTCTTTTATTATAATAGTATATTAACATCGATAATATTTTATAAAATTAACGGTAGTTGGCAAGCGTTTTCATTTTTGTAGTAAAAAAGAGTTCAAAACTGATTTTTCACAGTCTTGAACTCTCTAGATGAGGATAGATTTATTTGCTTTATAGAAAAATTAGTTAGATCAAAGGTATTTACTCGCTACTTTAATATCACCATCATAAGCTGCCCTTTCTCCGTTAACAATCTGGTAGGCATCGGCTCCCTTGCCTGCGATGATAACAGCATCTTTCGGGGAGCTTGTTTGACTCATGGCTGTGCGAATGGCTTCTTCTCGGTCCAAGATAAAGTCGCTTAGACGGGTCATGTGGGCACGGATTTGTTCAGCAATAGCAGCTGGATCTTCACGGTTGGGATCATCAGCTGTCAGGATGACCTCAATCTGCGGATAGTCATTGAGCAGAAGACCGAAGTCCTTGCGGCGACTTTCTCCCTTGTTACCAGGAGCCCCTAAAATCAGAATGACCTTACCTGTCTGGTGTTCCAAGACGACATCGATTAACTTTTTCACGCTATCGCCGTTATGGGCGTAGTCCACGAAGACCTTGGCACCGTTTTGCTGGGTCAGGACTTCCATGCGACCAGGGACATTGGTTTGGGCAATCCCTGTGTGAATATCTTCCAGACTTGCTCCCAAACGGAGACAGGCCAGTCCTGCTGCGATGGCATTTTCTTGGTTGAAACCACCGATCAGCTGGATGTCGTAATGGCCAGCTAATTTGCCGGTCACTGTGAAGTCAAAACCTGCTGACTGAGTGATTTCATTTTCAGAGTTCGATCCATAAAAGTCATGGTCCTTTGAGCTAACTTGGTCTTTTACCACCTCAAAATGGTCCATTCCTGCATTGACAATAACCGCTCTGCTATTGTCCATCAAAAGCCGCTTGTGATAGAAATAGTCCTCAAAAGTTGGGTGCTCAATGGGGCCGATGTGGTCGGGACTGATGTTGAGAAAAACGCCGACATCAAAGGTCAGCCCGTAAACCCGCTTGACCAGATAGGCCTGGCTGGACACCTCCATAATCAAGTGGCTCATGCCGTTCTTGACCGCCTCCGCCATCATGGCAAAGAGGTCCAGGCTTTCAGGCGTGGTCAGGGTGGACTTAAAGAAAGTCTTGCCGTCCAGTGTGGTGTTCATGGTCGAAAGCATGGCAGGCTTGTGGCTGATTTTGAGAATGTTAAAAGCAAAATAAGCCGCCGTTGTCTTACCCTTTGTGCCGGTGAAGGCCAGGAGTTTAAGCTGTTTCTGGGGATGACCGTGAAACTCCATGGCAATCAGGCTCATAGCCTGCTTGATGTCGTGGACAATGATAGCAGGAATGCCGACCTCATAGTCGATTTCAGACACGTAAAAAGCCAGCCCAGCCTCGATAGCCTTTTCCAGAAATTCCTTCTTAAAGGCCAAACCTTTGGCAAAAAAGAGGGTCGTTGGGCTAACAGTCCGGCTGTCATAGCTGAGAGCGTCAAACTGGACATCCGTCCATGTGCTGTCAGTCTGGTTATTTTGTTTGATATAGCGGAAGTTGTCATCCGCTTTTAAGATATCTACTACACGTTCAATTGTAATCATGCTTCTATTGTAAACCTATCGAGGATATTTGACAAGTCTGGGCTATGTAAATAGTGGGTATTTTGACCGTAAAGTTGAATGAATATGACATTTCGCCCAGGAGTAAATTTGTGCTATAATAGGAGGGATTGAAAAAGGAGAAGTTTATGTTTTATTCTTATCTACGAACACTATTAACATTCTTGTTGTGGGCCATCAATGGCAATATTCACTATCATGATAGAGAAAAGATTTTGCCACAGGAGGAAAATTATATCCTCATCGCCCCGCACAAAACCTTCTGGGATCCAGTCTTTCTTGGCTACGCAGCTGCTCCCAAGCAGTTCATCTTTATGGCCAAAAAAGAACTCTTCAAGGACCGCGGTTTTGGCTGGTGGATTTCAAAATGTGGCGCCTTTCCAATTGACCGTGACAATCCTGGCATGGCAGCCATCAAGTATCCAGTCAACATGTTGAAAAAAAGTGATCGTTCGCTGGTCATGTTTCCTTCAGGAAGTCGTCATTCATCTGAACTCAAAGGTGGTGTGGCGGTCATTGCCAAGTCAGCCAAGGTCAAACTCATGCCTGCAACCTACGTAGGTCCCATGACTATTAAGGGGCTCTTAGCTGGTGAGCGAATCGATGTGGCTTTTGGAAATCCTATCGATGTTTCGGACATCAAGCGTGTGGATGATGCAGGTACGGCGGAAGTGACTAGTCGAATCGAAGCGGAATTCAAGCGATTGGATAACCACGCAGCTTCTTTCCAAACCAAGAAAAAACCAAATATCTTGACTTACATTTACCGTGTTCCTGTGCTCTTACTAGTTGCGCTTGTCCTAGGCTTGACCTATGTCTTTAGCTATATCGCCAGCTTTTTCTGGCAACCAAGCACTCAGTTGGATAAAAAATAGGATTAAAACTCGCAGAAAGCGGGTTTTTTTGTATTTTTTGCGAACTATATAGGTGGAGGTAACTTATGGATACGATTAAAACCTATATAGAAATGCTTAAAGGATACAAGTGGCAGATTGCCCTGCCCGCAGTGGCTGGCTTGCTAATGGCGACGTTCTTAATATTCAGCCAACCAGCCAAGTCTGATCAGACGGGTCTGACAGATTTTTCCCAGACTGAACAAACTTCGAGCAGTCAGGAGCAGCTTGAAGAAGTCAGTACAGAAGCAAGTGAAGAGCCCACCCAGCTAGTCATTGATGTCAAAGGAGCGGTGGAAAAACCAGGGCTGTATACCTTAGAAGCTGGTGCGCGTGTCAATGATGCAGTAGAGGCAGCTGGCGGCTTGACCAGTCAGGCAGATCCCAAGTCTATCAATCTGGCTCAGAAGCTCAGCGACGAAGCGGTAGTCTATGTGGCCAGCAAGGATGAAAATATCTCGGTGGTGGCCAGCACGACTGCCAGCTCTGCTATGTCCCAAGACGAAAAAAATACCAGTCTAGTCAATCTCAATACGGCGACCGAGGCGGACCTACAGACCATTTCGGGCATCGGTGCCAAGCGAGCGGCGGACATTATCGCCTATCGCGAGGCCAACGGCGGCTTCAAGTCGGTCGATGACCTCAACAATGTTTCGGGCATTGGCGACAAGACCATGGAAAGCATTCGACCTTATGTCACGGTCGATTAAGCCCCCCTGCCAGCCCATTCACCTGGCAATCTTGGCGGTGGCGGCCTATTTTGCAGTCCACTCTTTTTCCCTCTTGACAATGGGCCTGCTGAGTTTGTTGTTGCTGGTCTTTGGATTTAGGCAAGGTAAGGCAGTGTTCATCAAGACGCTGCCGCTTCTAGCCCTGTGCGGTCTGTTTTTCGGATGCCAAAAGGTCCAATGGGAGCGGGCAGACCAGTCAGCCCCAGAGCAACTCACAACTGTGCAGGTCATTCCAGATACCATAGACATCAATGGCGACAGCTTGTCTTTTCGTGGTCGGGCTGACGGACAAACCTATCAAGTTTTCTACAAATTAGCCAGTCAGGAGGAGCAAGCTTATTTTCAAAAGCTGGCAGACCTGGTCCAGCTAGAAGTGGAAGCAGAGGTCAGCCTGCCAGCTGGTCAGCGGAATTTCAAGGGCTTTGACTATCAGACCTATCTGAAAACACAGGGGATATATCGGACTGTCAAGCTAACGGCGATTAAGAAGATTGTTCCTATCCAGTCTTGGAATGTTTTTGACTGGCTATCAAGCTGGCGGAGGCAGGCCTTGGTCTATATCAAAACCAATTTTCCAGCACCTATGAGTCACTACATGACAGGGCTCTTGTTTGGGGACTTGGATAGTGAGTTTGACCAGATGAGTGACCTCTATTCCAGTCTAGGTATCATTCATCTCTTTGCCCTGTCTGGTATGCAGGTGGGCTTTTTCATCGACAAGTTTCGTTGGATTTTGCTGCGTCTGGGCTTGACCAAGGAAACAGTGGATAAGTTACAAATTCCCTTTTCCCTTGTCTATGCTGGTTTGACAGGCTTTTCTGTGTCGGTGGTACGGTCCTTGGTCCAAAAAATTCTGGGTAATCTAGGCTTGCGGAAGTTGGATAATTTTGCGGTGACGGTCTTTATCTGTCTGTTGATACTGCCCCGATTTTTACTGACAGCAGGAGGAGTGCTGACTTTTACTTATGCTTTCTTGCTGACGGTCTTTGATTTTGAGGATTTGGGGCAGGTCAAAAAGGCTGCGGTGGAGAGCCTCAGTATTTCACTGGGAATTTTGCCGGTGCTTATGACCTATTTCTATGCCTTTCAGCCTCTATCTATCCTCTTGACCTTTGTCTTTTCCTTTGTCTTTGATGTCCTACTCTTGCCAGGTTTGTCAGTCATTTTTCTCCTGTCGCCAGTTGTCAAGATGACCTGGGTCAACGGATTTTTTGTCTTTATGGAAAAAATCATTGTCTGGGTGGCGGATTTGGGATTGCGACCGTGGATACTGGGCCAGCCGTCTGGGATAATTCTTGTTCTCTTGCTGGTCTGTCTCTTCTTACTTTATGATTTTCACAGGAAGAAAAACTGGCTCCTGGGACTAAGCTTGGTCCTCGCTCTGCTATTTTTCATGACCAAACACCCGCTGGAAAACGAGGTGACGGTGGTGGACATCGGGCAGGGGGACAGCATCTTTTTGCGGGATTTGCGGGGGCGGACGGTTCTGATTGATGTGGGCGGACGAGTCGATTTCGCGGCCAAGGAAGCGTGGCAGGAGCGGTCTCGGCAGGCAAATGCAGAGCGGACTTTGATTCCCTATCTGCATAGTCGAGGTGTGGACAGGATTGATAGTCTAGTGCTGACCCACACAGACACAGACCATGTGGGCGATGTGCTGGAAGTGGCTAAGCAGGTACAAATTGGTCGGATTGTCGTGTCGCCGGGAAGTCTGACGGTGCCTGACTTTGTAGCAACCTTGAAAGAAATCAATGTGCCTGTCCATGTGGTAAAAGTGGGCGATCGCTTGCCAATTTTTGACTCCTATCTGGAAGTCCTCTATCCAGATGGGACAGGAGACGGTGGTAATAATGACTCTATTGTTCTTTACGGTCGCTTGCTGAAAACTAATTTTCTCTTTACAGGGGACTTGGAGCAGGGGGAGTTGGACTTGATAGATTCCTATCCCAACTTACCTGTTGATGTACTCAAGGCTGGTCACCACGGATCCAAAGGGTCTTCCTATCCTCAATTTCTAGACCATATCGGTGCCAAGATTGCTCTGGTATCTGCAGGAGAAAACAATCGTTACAAACACCCCCACCAAGAAACCTTGGACCGTTTTGACAGCCGGAATATCCAATTCTATCGCACCGATCAGCAAGGAGCTATTCGCTTTAGAGGTTGGAAGGAGTGGAAGATTGAGACGGTGAGGGAGTGAAGTTCGAACTGTTTACTACAATAAAATTATTTTTATAAGTTTCCTAACGCCATTTGTTGGGAAATTTTTTTTGTGCGGTAAAATTGACAGCGTATTCTTTGCATTTCATTCTTCTTACTTATATAATTGTAGTAGAGTTTTTATTTAGCTCAAAAGGAGACTATATTTTAATGAATTTGAATTTTTTACAAAAAAAGCAGCATTTTGGCATACGTAAGTTTTCTATAGGTGTCGTATCTGTTGCCTTAGCAATTAGCTTTAGTGTTGCTGGAGGGCAGGTTGCAGCTGCCCAAGAGGCAAGCCAAACTCCTGTTAGTAGCCAGCAAATGAGTCAGGCAGTAACAGATGATTCAGGTCAAGACCAAACAAGTAATCAGGTTTCAGAGATGGTGGGAACTCAGTTGACAGAACCAGTTCTCACAGAGACTTTGTCTCCAGTAGTTCAGTCTACTCAAACTGATTCTATCGTCTCACAGACCCCAGTTATCCAAGAAAATCAATCAACAACACTCAATCAAGAAAAGGCAAACTCAGTTCAATCCCTGTCGGAAGAGAATGTAAGTGAACCTAGTGTAGGGACAGAAAGTCCTCAAAAAGTTGTTGAAACCCCGATCCAATCTTCTGTAGAGCCAACTACAACAGATCGGGTAGCAGAAACGGCAGCAGTAGGCTCTGCTCCGACCGACCAGCTAGCAGAAGAAGTAGTCCAACCTGTACTTCGTTCAGTACCCATGGCTCGTAGTGTAGCTGCCAATGAAGTTGCTAAATTGCCACTAGATGACCAAGGGGAGCTTATGACCTCTGTCAATGGACAAACAGTTCAGCAGTTTCAAGTGGTTTATTCGGATGGTAGTAGTCAGATAGTCCCTGCGACGACTCAGCCAAGGACAAGTCAGACCAGCGAGGCAGTTACGCAGCAGGTTGCTTCGCTGAAGAATGACTTTGTGGCTGTGACCTACGAATCGCTCTATCCCCACTTGTCTCATCAGGAAAGTTTTCTTGAAAAAACTGCTCTAGAGACAGCCATTCGGAAGGAAAATGGGGGAAGTGCTCTGTCAGCTGACCAGCTGCAGTCTCTCAAGCAGACAGCCTATATGGATATGCTGGATATGAGAGAGAGTTTTGAGCGAGTAAAAGCTAAGATTGAAACGACTCTGACAGGTATTTTTGAGAAATCAAGTCAGGTCAATGTAGAGGATATCCGTCGTAATAAGGAGAAGATTTTAGCAGGTCTTTCCTATCTGGATCGTCAATATTCCTTTGAATTTGGTCAACATCAGGCCCAAGATTTAATCTTGTATCACCCTCAGTTTTTTGGTGGTGGAGGCACCCCCTTAAATACACTTAGTATTTTGAACACTTTAACCTATCGTGATTTGACCTTAGGACAGTCAGCGACTACTTACCAAACCAAACTAGCTCCAATTACAAATCAAGCTGATATTTTCTCCTTTGTGGAGAAGGGAGTAAGCTTGTTTGAACCAGGCAAAACAGGGGAGCAATGGTTTAAGGAGACTAGCAGGGCTCATCTGGCAGAGTCCCAATCTCCATATGGCAATTCCTCGCTCTATCAGAAATTAAAGAGCAATGTACGTCTGAACAACCATTTCATTCCTCTCCTGACCCTACCTACTGATCTTGTATATGCCATTAGCACTTCAAACACAGTCAACTACGGTTTAACGGAATCCTATGTCCGAGCAGGTGACCAGACAGGCTTGGCAACATTTAAAGCTAACTTACAATCCTATGCTGATGATCAGGAAAGCTTTTTGAAATTCTGGCATCGCATCAGTCAGAACAGGGATATTCTAGCCAATCACGAACCGATTATTGTGGTTGACAGTCCGCAGAAACTAGGGACAGCTGCTCAGCGTGTTCAAGAACTTTATTCACCAAAATATGGTTCAGGAGTTTTAGAAGGGGTCGAGAAATTCATTAGACCGCTCAACCTTTATGCCAACTTTTTACAAGCTGATGGTCAGGCCAATGGAAAGACTTCCATTAATCTCTTTTTGAAAAAATCCCTGTCTGAGGCAGGTCAGTCTGTCTATACCCATGAATTGACCCATATGTTTGATAAGAACGTTTGGTTAAATGGCTATGATAGACGAGCTGGCCAGTTACAAGAAGTTTTTGCCAGAGGAATGTTTGAGTCCATGGATGTTGCTAAAACACCCTATCAAGACCCAAGCTTTATTATCAATACAGCCTATCGTATGGGGGAGAATCGGACACAAAATGCTAGTCCAGACCGTTTCCAAACAAGTGATGACCTCAAGACCTATATGCAGGGTATCTTGGACGTCTTGTACACTTTAGACTACGCAGAAGCTCAGTCTATCTTGGGGCAGATACCTGAAGACAGGGCGGTCCTACTTAATCAGCTGAGCCTTGTCGCAAGTGCTAATGGTGGTCAGACAGATCAAGCTCAACCAATTTCGAGAGATTTAGCAGCAGGTTTGCAATCTGTCCATGATTTTGTAGATAAGCAATTGATTTCAGGTCGCTACAAGTTTGATGGTCTCAATACCACAGGAACAGCTCGGACTAATTCTTACTACACCATTCCTCTCTTTGAGCCTGTCTATGCAGGTCTGCAAAACAATGCAGGAACAGTAGGTGACATTAGTTTTAGAAGAAATGCCTATGATATTCTGGGAGAATATGGTTATGAAAAAGGAATGGTAGCCTATGTTTCTGGCCAATATGTCAATGATCAGGCAGCTTTGAATGCCATTATGCCAGAATATGGAGGAGACCTAGCAACCTTTAAGAAGGCCATGTTTGACCGTCGCATTGCCAAGGTTACTGAGCTAAAATCCACTAGTGTAGCCAGCGATTTCACTGCTATTCAGAGTTTGATGGATGTGGCCATTGCCAAAGATTTGCAACAGATGAAACTTAATGCAACCAACAGGGTAGCCTTGTCAACTAGAGTTTCAGCTGTTCAAGAATTGAAAAAGAGCATCTTCCAGGCTTATTTGAAGGATACAGATGACTTCCGTTCAAGTATTTATCAAGAAGTTCAGGCGCGTGACCTCTATGTTACTCAAGGGGATGAACAATCCAGAGACGGTCAAGGAACGGAAGCTAATCCATATCATAGCTTGACTTATGCACTTTCTCAAGCTAGGGATGGTGATACCATCAAATTGGTAAGTGATGTTCAACATCGTCAAGAAACGCCTTTCCTTATCAATAAGGCGGTCACAATTGATGGTCAAGGGCATCGCCTCACCTTCCGAGGTCCAAATGTAGAATTGGGTAATGATGTAACCTTTGCCAACATGACGCTGAATATGATTGTGGATGCCAGTCAACAAGCAACAATCTATGCCAATGGTTACCATTTGACCTTTGATAGAGTTTCTACAACCATAAGTCAAGCTCAAAGCAATCTCCGTCCAAGCCTGGTTGCCGGCTCTCGTACGGGCGATCCAGCAGGAAATCATGGGCAAATCACTATTACCAACGGAAGTTCAGATACACGATTTAACACAATCTACGCAGGAAATGCAGATTCAGCAAGCAACATTCCTGTGACGATTTCAATCCTGTCGGATTTTGTCAATGCCGATCAAGGTATTAAACTGTCAGGTGTTAATGGGGAGCTTGTTGAGGGACCAGTGTCTGTTATTTCAAAATCTAGTAGTTTGAAATCCATAGATGGAAGTGCGAGTTTAGACAATACTGTTACCATTGATACTGCACGTGTTTATGGTCTTAACTTACAAAATATCCAAAGTCTCTCACTAGTTAATCGGGCAGACGTGACCTTGTCTGAACAAGTAACTGAGATTTCAACTGGTGTAGAACTTGCATCTGGCACGCAGTTGAACATTGCCAATGATCCAGTAACGCTTGGAGAGCTATCTGGTCAAGGAAAGGTTATTGTCCCAGCTACAGCTAGCCTAGCAGTAACAGGTAGCATTGAAGGTACTGTTGAAGTACTTGTTAGAGGATTTGAGCATAATCTAAGTCCTCATGTGAATAAGGTATTCGTGACTGCTGAAGGTGGCTTTGCAGATACTGTTCGAATTGCCTTGGAAAACCAATCGGACCGTTTTAGCTTGAGCAATGAGGGAATCTCCTATCGTTTAACAGAGTCGACACAGACACCACAAGATATCCAAATCAACCTCCGTTTCAAAGATGGTGAAACGGTTGTCAAGGAAGAAAGCTTGACCTTGCCAGCCGGTTCCTCTGTGACAGATTTGGCTGCTCGTTTGCCTCAACCAGCCCAAGGACATTATGAAATTGCATCAAGTTTTGACCAGACTCAATTAAACAATATCCAAACTTCTAAGACAATTGAGATTCCATTGGAATTGGTCAAAGTATTCGATAAAACTGCTATTACTACTCTTGAATTGGTGACTTCACCGACCAAACTTGACTATCGCCCAGCAGACACGATAGACTTGTCAGGTCTTCAAGTGAGACTGGTGGACAATCAAGGTCTGTCCAAAACTATTACTCCAGACCAATTTGGTGAGTACGGTGTGGAATTGGTGCCTGTTAATCTGACACCACAAGTGACCGGTCTTCAAGTTCGTAAGGACAATCATGAGTTGGCTATCCCAATTCGGGTTAACCCATGGAAAGCAGATGTCTATGCAGTTACTGTTGGGGAGAAGCATGTTTATGAGACGGATGATAATCTGACTGCGGTAGAAACTGCTATTTTGGCCAAGGTTCAGGTTGATGCCCAAGCAGGTCCTGTTGAAAAGAGCTTTGTAAACCCTCTTCCAACTACTCTTGGCGAACACAGCATACCAGTCCTTGTCAAATATGATGATGGTAGTCAGAAGCGAGTATTTGTTCAGGTAGTTGTTCAACACACAGCTAATGGTGAAGGCGTAACACATGAATTGCCGCAAGGTGTTCTTCCACCGCTAGAAACAGCCAAAGGTGAAGGCGTTACACATGAATTGCCGCAAGGTGTTCTTCCACCGTTAGAAACAGCCAAAGGCGAAGGCGTAACACATGAATTGCCGCAAGGTGTCCTTCCACCATTAGAAACAGCCAAAGGCGAAGGTGTCACACATGAATTGCCGCAAGGTGTCCTTCCACCGTTAGAAACAGCTAAAGGCGAAGGCGTTACACATGAATTGCCAGAAGGAGTTCTTCCACCGTTAGAAACAGCTAAAGGTGAAGGCGTTACCCATGAATTGCCGCAAGGAGTTCTTCCACCGCTAGAAACAGCCAAAGGTGAAGGCGTTACACATGAATTGCCAGAAGGAGTTCTTCCACCGCTAGAAACAGCCAAAGGTGAAGGCTTTACCCATGAACTGCCAGAGGGAGTTCTTCCACCGCTAGAAACAGCTAAAGGCGAAGGCGTTACACATGAATTGCCGCAAGGTGTCCTTCCACCGTTAGAAACAGCCAAAGGCGAAAGCGTTACCCATGAATTGCCACAAGGTGTTCTTCCACTGCTAGAAACAGCTAAAGGCGAAGGTGTTACCCATGAATTGCCACAAGGTGTTCTTCCGCCGTTAGAAACAGCTAAAGGCGAAGGTGTTACCCATGAATTGCCGCAAGGTGTCCTCCCACCGCTAGAAACAGCCAAAGGCGAAGGTGTCACACACGAATTGCCACAAGGCGTTCTTCCACCGCTAGTAACAGCTAAAGGGGAATCATTACTCTTTGATAGACCGATACTGACGGTTGATGAGATGGTGAGACGATTGACTACAGGGCAGAGTTTGTCGAAAGGAATTCTGGTAGATATTGAGAATAGTTCAAATCCAGCTGCAAAAGAAAAGGTAGCCCCAGTATTTTCAGTAAGATCTAGAATAGGGACGAATGGACAGTTACCTGCTACGGGTGATAAAAATAATAATCTAGCCTTGCTTGGCATCCTGTCCGCAATCTGTCAAATCATATTTTTGAAGGTTCGAAGAAAGTCTGATCTAGCTATTTTTACAGATAGGAAGAAAAAGTAGGACTTGTTGCGAAATCTGATTTTAAAGTGAAATCTAGTTTTGACTAGGTTTCACTTTTTTTGTCGTATCGTACCTGGTACTATTCATTATGAGTACATCTATGGAAAATTTCTGCTGTACTGTCTAGTTTGGGAAGGGGTCTAATCTCAGGTATGTTCTCAAGGTAGGAGATTAGTTCCATACTGGTAAAAATAGTAATCTGATTCAATACATACAATACATCAATTTTTTGAAAAGTACGTTGATATATTATATAATTATTAGTAGTAATGAGTGATAGAAAAAATATTGGAGGAGAGTGCAATGGGAATGGATGTTGTTCAGATGAAATACTTTAAGGCAATTGTTGATTCCAATTGTAATCTTTCGTTAGCTGCACGAAAGATACATATTAGTCAATCAGCACTTAGCCAGTTCGTCACACAGTTCGAGCAAGCGGAAGGTGTGCAGTTGTTTACCAGAAAAAATGGTAGGTTAGTTTCTCTAACGGATATTGGAGAAACAGTTTTTCGCTATGCAACAGAAATTGTTTCACTTTATCAAAAAATGCAGGAACAGATTGAAAAAGCTTCGAGGAAAAATTGTCCGACCATTCGATTTGGTGTTCCTTCTGTATATTTACGAGCATATTTTTCATCGTCTTTTCTAAATTTTTTTAAGGATTATCCTGGTATAAATGTACAAATATCAGAGGGGAGTAGCTTAGTCCTGAGGGAACGTTTTTTAGAGAATGAGCTAGAGTTTGTTGTGTTGACTGAACCAGTTCAGCTGGATAAGAGATATTATGAAAAACAACATATCCTAGAGGATGAGTACATTGTAGTTGTTTCTTTAGACCACCCCTTAGCGGAATTAGGTCTGTTAGAATGGAAAGATTTGCTTCCGTATAACATTACCACTTTGGATCAACATTATTCATGTTATCAAGCAATCGTAAAGAAGGTAAAAAAAGAGCGATTGGATTTGACCATGTCCTGTCTATCCTCCTCGTGGGATTTTATTATCGAAATGACCAAGGCAGGAGGCATGGTTGCCATCCTGCCTAGACCGATTGAAAATTTTATTGATAAAGCTTTTCATAGAGTCATTCGTTTTAGAGATCCCTTAAAGTTTGGTATCAGTATTTGTAGATCGAAGACTTCTAAAAACAATCATTTTGAATCCCTGGTTTTTGATGAATTTTTGAGGGGCTACGAACTTATGAGTGAAGATAGTCAGGGATAGAGTTGAATTATAGCTGTTTTTTGAACATCTGGATGAATTGGCTCATGTATTATAGAGAATACATCAGGTGCTAGGTTTATTGGCACCTGTTTTTTATGGAAGGCACAAGAATATTGTGATTATTTGAAAAAAATCAAACAGTATATTTTTACAAATCTCTTGTTTTCTAATTCTATTTCAAATGGTATAATTTATTAAGAATTAGAGGTATACATGTTAGTTATTGGACAGATTGAGACATTAAAAAAAGATAAGTTAGGTCCCTTGACCGTTCTATGCGGTGAGGATGTTGGACAATATCAGATTGCAAAGGATCTATTGTTGCGACAGATTGATTTCGATCCTTCAGTTCTTGCATTTGCCTATTT
Source organism: Streptococcus suis (assembly GCF_024509555.1). GTDB lineage: Bacteria > Bacillota > Bacilli > Lactobacillales > Streptococcaceae > Streptococcus > Streptococcus suis_AD. Next base: position 46,488 of record NZ_JAMWEL010000015.1, on the reverse strand, counting down.
TGACATGTCAGAAGCTGACTACCGTCAGGTAGATTTGGATTTGGTTTCTCTCCCATTTTTCTCAGACGAAAAAGTTGTCATACTGGATTATTTTTCTGATTTGACTACAGACAAGAAGCGACATTTGACGGACGAAGAGCTCAAGCAGTTTGAGGCCTATTTGGAAAAACCAGTTGACACAACACGTTTGATTATCCTAGCCCCAGGAAAGCTGGATAGCAAGCGTCGCTTGGTAAAACTCATCAAGCGAGATGGTCTGGTCTTGGAAGCTAATCCCTTGAAGGAAGCGGACTTGCGACAGTATTTCCAGAAGGAGCTTGGTCGACTAGGTTTGAATATGGATGGAGATGTCTTTCAATATCTCCTTGGAAAATCAAATTTTGAGTTTGCTGAAATCAGTAAAAATCTAGCCTTCTTGCAGTCTTATAAAGGACAAGAGTTGATTACTATGGCAGATATTGATGCTGCTATTCCAAAGACCTTACAGGATAATATTTTTGACTTGACACAAATGGTACTCCAGTCCAAAATGGATGAGGCCCGTCAGCTTGTGCGTGATTTACGATTACAGGGTGAAGATGAAATCAAACTAATCGCCATAATGTTGACCCAATTTCGGACGTATTTACAGGTCCAGATTCTTCATGAACAGGGCAAGAGTGAGTCGCAAATGGTGGCAGAATTGTCAGAAATCATGGGACGGAAAGTCAATCCTTATCAGATCAAATTTGCTCTGCGCGATTCACGCTATTTATCCATTGGATTTTTGAAAAAAGTTGTTCGATTATTGATAGAAACGGATTATCAAATCAAGACAGGACGGTTTGATAAGGATTACTTGTTTGATCTTACATTGTTAAAAATTGCAACGAGTTAAGTGTCTGTTTAGTAGTTTCAGACAAAAAAATTGAAAAGGCTCTCAAATTGGAGTAAAATAAGAATATCAATTAGTATAGGAGAACAAAGAAATGGCAATTATTTTACCAGACCTACCATACGCATACGATGCCTTGGAACCACATATTGATGCAGAAACAATGACCCTTCACCACGACAAGCACCATGCAACTTATGTTGCAAATGCTAATGCAGCCCTTGAAAAACACCCAGAAATCGGTGAAGACTTGGTAGCACTATTGTCAGATGTGGAGCAAATTCCAGCTGATATCCGTCAAGCCCTTATCAACAACGGTGGCGGTCACCTTAACCATGCACTTTTCTGGGAATTACTTTCACCAGAAAAAACAGAAATTTCAGCTGAATTAGCAGCAGATATTGATGCGACCTTCGGTTCATTTGATGCCTTCAAAGATGCCTTCACGACTGCAGCAACAACTCGCTTTGGTTCAGGCTGGGCTTTCTTGGTTGTCAATAAAGAAGGCAAATTGGAAGTTATCTCAACTGCTAACCAAGATACCCCAATCATGCAAGGCTTGAAACCAATCTTGGCATTGGACGTTTGGGAACATGCATACTACCTCAACTACCGAAACGTTCGTCCGAACTACATCAAAGCCTTCTTTGAAGTAATCAACTGGAATAAGGTTGATGAGCTTTATAAAGCTGCCAAATAATAACGTGCTCTTCCTAGAGGAAGAGTTTTTTTTTTTTTTTGAGTCATTTCGAGCTTTCTTTTATAACAGAAGTTGAGATTCCATTTTTCTAGAATTATTAACTTGTTCCATGTATATTAGAACAATTGGAACCGAATTTGAAATAATGTTCACATTTTCTACCCATTTCTGAATAAATGTAATTAAATGCTTGAAAAATAATGTTTTAATGGTAAAATATCATTATTAGATTTGGATAAAGTCAATTTTTAGTTTAGTAGATTTTTTGCATAATCTTGGTCTAATCTATCAAGATATAGGAGGAAAGCATGCATAAAGTTAATCGAAAATCGTTCAATTGGTACGGAATGAGACAACATTTTTCAATTCGTAAATACCATTTTGGAGCTGCCAGTGTCTTACTTGGTATGTCTTTGGCTCTGGGTGCTGGAGTACAGGTGGCACAAGCTGAAACAAATGCTGCAGCATCTGAAACAGCGACTGTAGCTTCAACAACAGCAACATCAACCAGCTCAGAAGCTACTGTTGCAGAAACAGTAGCAACAGCGACTGAAACTGCTACAACTTCGACAGCAGCCTCATCTACAGAAGCTTCAACTACTGAAACAGTAGCAACTGCTACAAGTACAGAACGTACTGCAACTATCAACTACATTGTTCAATATGTGTTGGAAGATGGTACTGTAGTACAAGCAGATGTTAAAACAACAATTGTAAATACAACTGAAGCAACTGCTAAAACAAACTTAGATGTAGCGATATCAGTACCTGCAGGTTACGAATTGGCAACAGGTCAAACAGCGGCTGTGACTCAAGAAGTAACAGAAGGTGCTGCAAACGTGGTTACTGTAAAAGTTGCTAAGACAGCTGAAGTAACAACTACAACAGCAACTATGGAGTCAGCTACAACAACCACTGCAACAAGTGAAACAGCAACAGCCTCAAGTGAAGTAGTTGCTGAAGCAGTAAAAACTCCAGCAACTGTTGAAGAAGCGAAAGTTGTTCTTGAACAAGTCATCTCTGAAGCAGAAGTATTGGCTAATGAAGCTGAACGTCTTGTTGCAGCATCAGATAGCGACAACACTGCTTTGAAATCCGCAGCTGCAGCAACAAAATTGACTGCTACAGAAGCAACAGCAATATTGAACGCTTCAGCAGCAACACTTGATTCTGTAAATGCACAAATTGATGCCATTCGGATAAATGTAGAGGTTTTAGTTTTTGAACTAAGGAAGTTTTTAGCAACAGATTCCATTCAAATAGCATTAAATACTACTGGAACTGCCAGCGCATCCAATCTTGTGACAGGCACTTTTAAAAAAGGAAATGAGGTGCTAATTACCTCTCAGTCAAGTAATGATGAAATGAAAGTTTCAGTACAGGGGACAGATGTAAAATATGATAATATGCGTATTGAGTATATTATCGAAGAAGATGGCGTACAAATCCAATTACCCGCAAGCGGTTCCTTAATTAAACTTTCCGGCTTTAACAATGCAGTACCTGTCTACAATGCAACGTCAAATAGTTACACATTGCAGGTAGGTAATTTGATATCAGGTTCTGATATTACCATACCATTGTCGTTCGTCGCACCAAACGGTACCGTTAATGGTAAATCAATAAAAGTTATAGCGAAGGTACTGGATTCAAGTGGTCTTGTTTATGGTACTGGTGAAAAAACAGTAACTTGGAATGCCATTGAAACTGCAACAATTACTTCTACAATTGCTCAAAATACATTTGGATTTGCAGATGATGGTTCAGCAATCGCTGGAATACGTGACCAAAATGGGGTTGTTCAAGCACGTTCAGCACGTTCCTATGTTTTAACTTTAGATGAAACAACCAAATCAGCCATTAAGGCAATCACGGATGTGTCAGGTGTTAATATCACAACGGCTGGGTCATTGCCAAAGGATTCTGTAGTTCGAGTATACTATGATAAAGATAATTTCAAACCCGTCACTAGTGGCAATGTGTCGCTAACAAGGGGAACAAACCAATCTGGACGTATTATTAATGAAACCGAAGGGTATATTGAATATCCAATTGGTCCTTCAGGTACTCTACATGAGATTGAACAAGAAGTTAAGGGATTTTATCTCGTTTATACAGGGAATGCGGAGACTATTCCTGATACTGTATTAACGACTCGAGTTATTGAAGGAGGAACTAATCAAGTATTAGCAGAGACAACATCGAGTCATACAAATTCATGGGTCACGAGAGAAGTTCCAACAGGTGTTATTGGAGTCAATACTCGAATTGATACGGGGTATACTCTGAACTATGCAGCAGGGACAACCACAGGAATCTCCATGGCTGATAATGCGGCTGGACGAAACGATAATAGCAGTACGACTTCTTTCGGTACTTCATATAAAGGTGAGTCAATGGGTACTGAAGTGACTAAACCATTGGCAACTGGTCAAACGACTCAATTTCGCAGAGGAACTCGTGATACGGGTATCGTGAATACCGTTGATCGTGTATCGGTTGATGTTGCGAAGCAACAAGATGGAGATATGCTAGATTACTTTACCAAGACAAATGTTGTAATTGGTAATGTCGATGTCCTAACTTTGATGGATAATAGAGATGCAATTGTGTATTACATCAATAATTCTGGTGTTCGGATAAATCTTGGTAGTCTAGGCGATTTTGCAAATGAAACAGGGGTTACGAGTAATAGAAAATCTGTTAGTATATCAGATACGGTAGCAACTGTTGGTATTGATTTTACTGGAACATCGGGTGCTTTTTATCAGTCACTTGATATTGAGATGATTCAGTTATCTGAAAGCATCGATTATAAAGTTACTGATGTGGCGACTGGCCATAAGGTAACGGATAGGACCATAGTTACTCCTGAACTCAATGATTATAGCTACACGGCACAATTGATTCAACGTCAGTCACCTACAGATGAAGCAGTGACCTGGAAGTCAGCTTTTGCAGGATATGCTCAAGAGCAAGTAACAATTAATACACGAATTAGACAGCGTGGTGCTAATAGTACAAACCTTTATGATGGTGATAAAGCGAATTTTACAGGTTCTCTCGAGACTAGTCGAACAGCAGGACTTGTAAATAATATTCCTCTTAATGAAAATGCCTATGTGTATGTTGCTATGGTCGAGGGGCTATCAGTTGATAGTATTGTTCCTGGAACACAGTTATCTACAGATCAATCCACCTATCAAAAATCAATTATTCAAGTTGATGGTCAAAATTATGTAGTTTATAAGATTCCGTTTAAAGAGGGTGTAACATCAGTAATCCCTGGTCAAGCATCTGTGACTGTTAACTATACCATGAATAGTACATATTTTTATGGTAGTCAATCAGATAGTAAGACAACCAACATTTATTATGGATTATCATTTGATAGCATTCCAAGCTTTGTTCATACGGGCGGAACTGATGCATTGGATTTAGATAATGATGGAGATGGTGCAGAGACGGTTTATACTAAGGATGCCACTACTATCATTGGAACTCAGGGGCAGATAACTGGTAAGTCTCCTAAATCCCTTTTTGTATATGATAAATCAAACTATCAAGAAGGCTATTTGTTTGATACGACAGGGGTAGTTGCCGGAGATCCTGTCACTATTCAGGCCCATATTCAGAATAGATCTGATGTAGCTTATAGTGATATGACGGTTATTACAGTCTTGTCAAATACAGAAGATGAGGTTTTTGATGGCTCAAGTTCTCGTGGTAGTCAATTTACCCCTACTTTGAACGGACCTGTCACAGCTCCAGCAGGTTGGAAGGTTTATTATACTACTGACCAACAAGATCCAGGTGAAGCTGGTAATGATTTGACGGGATGGACCGATACGATTACAGACTATTCAACGGTCACTGCCCTTAAATTTGTATCTGATCCTGGAACGACTCTCTCTATTGGTCAAACAATTGCGTTTGAATATGGTTTAGATACTCCTTCAAGTGCAAAATCTGGTCAGCAATTTACGACAACATCAGCGATTGCAATCAATGGTCAGAGTAACTTCTTGGAGGGATATCGCTCGACTGTAGAAATTCTTCGTACATATGGTTCAGTAGTAGTGAAGTATGTAGATATTGATGGAAACTCTCTCCAAGCTGATGTGATCGATATGCCAACTACTAGCCTGACTGGTACAGAGTATGATACTGCTGAACATGCTACAGCGACTATCGTAAGTGGAGGCAAGACATATGAATTAGTTCCTGCTGGTACTTATCCAGTTGGAACTGTGAGTGATAATTCTAATCTTGAAGCGCATACAGATACAACGAATACTTCAGGAATCGAACCAACGACTGGTGAAGTAGGAATTGGCGAGAAGGTTGTAACCTATGTCTATAAAGAGGTTACAGGTTCGGTAGTTGTGAAGTATGTCGATGAAGTTGGCAATCCAATTTCTGGAACAACCGATAAAGGCGTAGTTACACCAAGTACAGTTATTGATACCCCAGAGTCATCAGTTGGGACGGCTTATGATACGGCAACGGATAACAAACCGACTGAAATTACAGTAACAACTGATAGTGGTGAAACGAGACTTTATCGTTTTAAAGAAGTTCAAGTAGGTTCTGCGTCTAAAACTGGTGTGGTTGAGAAAGGTGAGAAGGTTGTCACCTATGTTTATGAACTTGTTACAGGTAATGTAAAAGTTAACTATCAAACACTGGATGGGGAAGAGATTATTCCATCAGTAAATGATGAGATTGATGCTCCAGTTGGTCAAGCATACGACACCAAAGATCAGATTAAAGAGACTATCACAACAGCAGATGGCCGAGTATATAGACGTGTCCCTAGAGCAATTGAGGGAGCAGAAACTGGTAAAGTTATTGAAGGTACAACTGAGGTTACCTATTTCTATGAACTATTAAAAGGTGATGTTCTTGTCAATTATGAGAATACTGAAGGCAAGGTAATCGCACCTCAAGTAGTAGATACCAATGATGCCAATACCGGGTCGGAATACTCTACTACTGATCATAAGCCAAACAAAATCATTGAAGATGCCACTGGAGATGTCTATTACATCTTGCCAACAGATGAAGTAAAAGCAGGCTCGGCATCCGAGACAGGTAAAGTGACACCAGAAACTCAAGAAGTCACTTACATCTACCAAAAAGCTGGTAACGTTGTTGTAAACTACACACTCGCTGATGGTACAGTTATCAAAGATCCTGTTAACGATGAAATAAATCAAAAACCAGGTACTGAGTACAACACAACAGATAACAAACCAGAAACTATCACAACAACTGATGGTAAAGTATATGCTCTTGTTCCAGCAGGTGACTACCCAGTTGGTACAGTAGCAGCAGATAGCAACTTGGCTTCAGGCGCAACTCCAACAGGTACTGTTGAAGCAGGCGTAACTAAAGAAGTAACTTACGTTTACCAAGAAGTGAAATCTGACGTAGTTGTAGAATACTACAACACAGCTGGTGAAGTTATTGCAGCAACTGTAGTTGATGAAGATGACAAGTCTGTTGGTACTGTCTACAACACAGATGAAGACAATCGTCCAGAAACTATCACAACAGCAGATGGCACAGTTTACTACTACAAAGAAGTGAAAGACTCTTCTGCACCAACAACTGGTAAAGTAGCAGAAACTACAACAACAGTTCAGTACGTTTACGAAAAAGCAGGCTCAGTCAATGTTAACTATGTAGATGTAAATGGTACTGAAATCAAGGCAGATGTATTGGATGTTGAAAACGGACAACCAGGTTCTAACTACGATACACTTGCGGACAACCGTCCAGATACAATTGTTGCTACAGATGGTAAGACCTATAAACTTGTTCCAGAAGGTGACTACCCAGCTGGTACAGTAGCAGCAGACAGCAACCTGGCTTCGGGGGATGCTCCAACTGGTGCAGTTGAAGCAGGACTAACTAAAGAAGTCACTTACGTTTACCAAGAAGTAAAAGGTAACGTTATCGTTAACTACGTTGATGAAAATGGTAACCGAATCTCTGGTATTACTGATGCAGGCACAGAAACTGCAAGCACAGTTGAAGACACACCAGAAAGCTCAACAGGCACTGAGTACAATACGACTGACCTTCGTCCAAACACCATCACAACTGCAGACGGTAAGATCTACAAACTTGTTCCATCTGCTATCCCAGCAAACGAAACAGGTAAGGTTGTAGAAGGTACGACAGAAGTAACCTATGTGTACAAATTGGTACAAGGTGATGTTGTTGTTCACTATGTAGATACAGAAGGCAACACAATCGCTAAAGATGTGACAGATACTAAAGTGTCTGACACAGGTACAGCTTACGATACAACAGATAACAAACCAAACAAAATCGTTAATGACGAAACAGGCGATGTATACTATATCTTGCCAACTGATGAAGTAAAAGCAGGTGATAAGGAAACTGGTAAAGTTGTGGAAGGTACGACTGAAGTTACATACATCTACCAAAAAGCTGGTAATGTTGTCGTGAACTACACATTGGCTGATGGTACAGTCATCAAAGATCCAGTTAACGATGAGACTAACCAAGAGCCAGGTTACGACTACAACACAGCAGATAACAAGCTAGAAACCATCACAACAACTGATGGCAAAGTCTACAAACTTGTTCCAACAGCAACAATCGGTAACGAAACTGGTGATGTTGAAGCTGGTAAGACTATCGAAGTAACTTACATCTACGAAGAAGTTAAGTCTGACGTTGTAGTTGAGTACTACGATACAGAAGGCAACTCAATTTCAGGTACTGAAACAGATAACGCAACATCTGTAGTGGATACAGAAGACGCTTCAGTTGGTACAGCCTACAATACAGACGATAAGAAACCAGCAACGATCACAGCAGCGGACGGCACAGTTTACTACTACAAAGAAGTGAAAGATACTTCTGCACCAACAACAGGTAATGTAGCAGAAACGACTACAACTGTTCAGTATGTTTACGAAAAAGCTGGTGACGTTATTGTTCACTACATTACGACAGACGGTACTCCTATTTCAGGTGTAACCAATACTGGTTCAGTAATAGCAAGTACTGTTGATGATACTGTAAATGGTAAACCAGGTTCGACTTACGATACAAGTGACCTACGCCCAACAACCATCACTACTGATGAAGGTAAGACCTATGAGTTGGTCCCAGCAGCAACAATCGGTAACGAAACTGGTGACGTTGAAGCTGGTAAGACAACAGAAGTCACTTATGTCTACAAAGAAGTGAAAGGTTCAGTCGTTGTTAACTATGTGACAACTGATGGCACTGTTCTTCAAGCGCCTGTGACAGACACACCAGAAACTTCAACAGGTACAGGCTACGACACAACTGATGTTAAACCAGAAACAATCACAACTGCTGATGGTAAGACATACAAACTTGTTCCAACCCTTACTCAAGGTTCTGAAACAGGTGACGTTGTTCCAGGTGTAACGGAAGTAACTTATGTGTACGAAGAAGTCAAGGGTGATGTTGTTGTTAACTATGTAAACACTGCTGGCGAAGTCATTGCTTCACAAGTAGTTGATACGAAGACAACTTCAACAGGTACAGACTACGACACAACTGATAACAAGCCAGCTAAGATCACAACTGAAGATGGCACAGTTTACTACTACAAAGAAGTAGATGCAACTTCAGCTGCTGAAACTGGTAAAGTTGTAGAAGGTACTACTGAAATCACTTACGTTTACGAGCAAGCTGGTTCTGTAACAGTTAACTATGTAACAACTGACGGTACAGTAATCAAATCTCCAGTTAAGGATGAAGAGAATGCTGAACCAGGTAAGACATACTCAACTGAAGACAACAAACCAACTACAATCACAACAGAAGACGGTAAGACTTACAAGCTTGTTCCAAACGCAACTACAGGCGAAGAAAACGGAACAATCACTTCTGGTGAAGACAAGCAAGTCACTTACGTTTACGAAGAAGTGAAAGGTAACGTTGTTGTTGAGTACTACAACACTGCAGGTGAGAAGATTGCTACTGATGTTGAGGACACTCCTGCATCATCAACAGGTACAGCCTACACAACTCTTGATAACAAACCAGCGACTATCACAGCAGCTGACGGTACAGTTTACTACTACAAAGAAGTGAAAGACTCTTCTGCACCAACAACTGGTAAAGTAGCAGAAACAACAACAACTGTTCAATACGTTTACGAACAAGCTGGTAACGTAGTTGTTAACTACATCACTGAAGATGGCACACCACTCTTTGGTACAACAAATACTGGTGCTACAACAGCAAGCACAGTTGATGATACTAAAGATGGTAAACCAGGTTCAACATACGATACAACTGACTTGAAACCAACAACAATTACTACTGATGATGGTAAAACTTATGAGTTGGTTCCAGCATCTACAGTTGGTGATGAAACTGGTACTGTAGAAGCAGGTGTAACTAAAGAAGTAACTTATGTCTACAAAGAAGTGAAAGGTTCAGTTGTTGTAAATTACATCTCAACAACTGGTGAAGAATTACAAGCACAAGTAGTAGATACACCAGAATCTTCAACAGGTACAGGCTACGACACAACAGATGTGAAACCAGAAACCATCACAACTAAAGATGGTCGCACATTCAAGTTGGTTCCTAAAATGACTCAAGGTTCTGAAACAGGTGATGTTGTTCCAGGTGTAACGGAAGTAACTTATGTGTACGAAGAAGTTAAGGGTGACGTTGTTGTTAACTATGTAAACACTGATGGCAAAGTCATTGCTTCACAAGTAGTGGATACGAAGACAACTTCAACAGGTACAGACTACGACACAACTGATAACAAACCAGCTAAGATCACAACTGAAGATGGTACAGTTTACTACTACAAAGAAGTAGACGCAGCTTCAGCTACTGAGACTGGTAAAGTTGTAGAAGGCACTACTGAAATCACTTACGTTTACGAGCAAGCTGGTTCTGTAACAGTTAACTATGTAACAACTGACGGTACAGTAATCAAATCTCCAGTTAAGGATGAAGAGAATGCTGAACCAGGTAAGACATACTCAACTGAAGACAACAAACCAACTACTATCACAACAGAAGACGGTAAGACTTACAAGCTTGTTCCAAACGCAACTACAGGCGAAGAAAACGGAACAATCACTTCTGGTGAAGACAAGCAAGTCACTTACGTTTACGAAGAAGTGAAAGGTAACGTTGTTGTTGAGTACTACAACACTGCTGGTGAGAAGATTGCTACTGAAGTTGAGGACACTCCTACATCATCACCAGGCACAGCCTACACAACTCTTGATAACAAACCAGAAACTATTACTGCAACTGACGGTACAGTTTACTACTACAAAGAAGTGAAATCTGACTCAGCAGCTGAAACTGGTGATGTTGTTGAAGGTACTACAACAGTTAAGTATGTTTACGAACAAGCTGGTAACGTAGTTGTTAACTACATCACTGAAGATGGTACAGTTATCAAGCAACCTGTGAATGATGAAACAAATGCAGCTCCAGGTAGTGAGTACAACACAACAGATAACAAACCAACTACTATCACTACAGAAGATGGTAAGACTTACGAGTTGATCCCAACAGCTACAATCGGTACTGAAGAAGGTACAGTTGAAGCAGGTAAGACAACAGAAGTCACTTATGTCTACAAAGAAGTGAAAGGTTCAGTTGTTGTTAACTATGTAACTACTGATGGTACAGTTATCCAAGCTCCTGTAACAGACACACCAGAAACTTCAACAGGTACTCCATATGATACAACTGATGTTATGCCAGGAACTATCACTACAGAAGATGGTAAGACATACAAACTTGTTCCAAGCCTCACTAAAGGTTCTGAAACAGGTGACGTTGTTCCAGGTGTAACTCAAGTAACTTATGTTTACGAAGAAGTGAAAGGCGATGTTGTTGTTAACTATGTAAACACTGCTGGCGAAGTCATTGCTTCACAAGTAGTGGATACGAAGACAACTTCAACAGGTACAGCCTACGACACAACTGATAACAAACCAGCTAAGATCACAACTGAAGATGGTACAGTTTACTACTACAAAGAAGTAGACGCAACTTCAGCTACTGAAACTGGTAAGGTTGTGGAAGGCACTACTGAAATCACTTACGTTTACGAGCAAGCTGGTTCTGTAACAGTTAACTATGTAACAACTGACGGTACAGTTATCAAATCTCCAGTTAAGGATGAAGAGAATGCTGAACCAGGTAAGACATACTCAACTGAAGACAACAAACCATCAACAATCACTACTGAAGACGGTAAGACTTACAAGCTTGTTCCAAACGCAACTACAGGCGAAGAAAATGGAACAATCACTTCTGGTGAAGACAAGCAAGTCACTTACGTTTACGAAGAAGTGAAAGGTAACGTTGTTGTTAACTACATCACAACTGACGGTACAGTGATCAAGCAACCAGTTGAAGACACACCATCTACATCAACAGGTACACCGTACGACACAACAGACAACAAACCAACAACAATCACAACAGAAGACGGTAAGACATACCGTATCGTGCCAACTCTTACACAAGGTAAGGAGACTGGTGACGTTGTAGAAGGTACAACATCAATCACTTATGTATACGAAGAAGTGAAAGGTGACGTTGTAGTTGAGTACTACGATACAGAAGGTAACTTGATTTCAGGTCTATCTGACTCAGGTGAAGCTGTAGATACTAAAGAAGTTGATACTCCATCAACATCAACAGGTACAGCATACAACACTGACGAAGACCACAAACCAAACACTATCACAACAGCAGACGGTACAGTTTACTACTACAAAGAAGTGAAAGACACTTCAGCTTCAACAACAGGTGAAGTTGTAGAAGGTACAACAACTGTTCAATACGTTTACGAAAAAGCTGGAAATGTTATCGTTCACTACATCACAGAAGATGGAACAGTGATCAAGGCTACTGTAACAGACGAAGAAAACGCTGAACCAGGTAAGTCTTACACAACAACAGATAACAAACCAACTACTATCACAACAGAAGATGGAACAGTTTACGAATTGGTTCCAAGTGCAACTATCGGTACTGAAAATGGTGAAGTTGAATCTGGTAAGACTACTGAAGTAACTTATGTTTACCGTAAAGTTGAAACTCCAGCAGCTAAGACTGGTAATGTTGTGGTTGAATATTACAATACTGCAGGTGAGAAAATCGCTTCTGATGTTGTAGATACACCAGAAACAACAACTGGAACTGTCTATGAAACATTTGATTTCAAACCAGTAACAATCACAAAAGATGGAGTGACATACTTCTACAAAGAAGTGAAAGACACATCAGCTGCTGAGAAAGGTACTGTTGTTGAAGGTACTACAACTGTTCAATACGTTTACGAGCCAGCAGGTTCAGTAACAGTTAACTATGTAACAACTGATGGTACAGTAATCAAATCTCCAGTTAAGGATGAAGAGAATGCTGAATCAGGTAAGACATACTCAACTGAAGACAACAAGCCAACTACAATCACAACTGAAGATGGTAAGACTTACAAACTTGTTCCAAGCTTGACTACTGGTGAAGAAAATGGATCAGTAACTTCAGGCGAAGACAAGCAAGTAACTTACGTTTACGAAGAAGTGAAAGGTGACGTTGTTGTTAACTACATCGACACTGAAGGCAATGTCATCAAAGCACCTGTAACAGATACACCATCTACATCAACAGGTACATCTTACGATACAACAGATAACAAGCCAGAAACAATCACAACTGAAGATGGTACTGAGTACAAACTTGTTCCAGTATTGACTAAGGGTGAAGAAAATGGTTCTGTTGTAGAAGGTACAACGCAAGTAACTTATGTTTACCAAAAAGTAACAACTCCAGCTCCAAATCCAAACGGTAGCGTTGTCGTTAACTATGTGAACACAAATGGTGAAACAATTGCCACATCAGTAAACGACACAACTGATGCGGCTCTTGATACAACTTACGATACAACAGATTTCAAACCAGCAGTTATCAAACACAATGGTGTTACATACTTCTACAAAGAAGTGAAAGCTGGCGATAACGAGTCTGGTAAAGTTGTAGAAGGTACTACAGAAGTAACTTACGTTTACGAGCCAGCAGGTTCAGTAACAGTTAACTATGTAACAACAGACGGTACAGTAATCAAATCTCCAGTTAAGGACGAAGAGAACGCTGAACCAGGTAAGACATACACAACTGAAGATAACAAGCCAACTACAATCACTACTGAAGATGGTAAGACATATAAACTTGTTCCAAGCTTGACTACTGGTGAAGAAAATGGATCAGTAACTCCAGGCGAAGACAAGCAAGTAACTTACGTATACGAAGAAGTGAAAGGTAACGTTGTTGTTAACTACATCGACACTGAAGGCAATGTCATCAAAGCATCTGTAACAGATACACCACCTACATCAACAGGTACATCTTTCGATACAACAGATAACAAGCCAGAAACAATCACAACTGATGATGGTACGGAGTACAAACTTGTTCCAGTATTGACTAAGGGTGAAGAAAATGGTTCTGTTGTAGAGGGTACAACGCAAGTAACTTACGTATACCGTAAAGTATCTAGTGCAGTTAAATCTCCTGTAACCAACCACGTTGATGAGAATGGTAAGTCTATTTCACCTCAAGAAGATGGCACTAAACCAAATACATCAATTCCAGGTTATGAGTTTACAGGTAAGACTACTGTTGACGAAGATGGCAATGTGACTCACGTTTACCGTAAAGTAACACCTAAAGGTACAGTTGTCGTGAACTATATCACTGAAGATGGTACAGTTATCTCAACTCCAGTAACAGATACACCATCATCAGATGTAGACACACCATACGACACAACAGATAATAAGCCAGGTACAATCACATTTAACGGTGAAGAATACGAACTTGTTCGAGTTGACGGTACTGAAAATGGTACAGTAGTCGAAGGTGAAACTGTAGTAACTTACGTATACCGTAAAGTAACACCTGCTACGAAAGTAGTAACTAACCACGTTGACGAAGAAGGCAATGTTATCTCACCACAAGAAGATGGCACTACACCAAACAAAGGTACGTCAATCCCAGGTTACGAGTTCACAGGTAAGACAACTACTGATGAGAATGGTAATACAACCCACGTTTACCGCAAAGTAACACCTACTAAGAAAGTAGTAACTAACCACGTTGACGAGGAAGGTAATGTTATCTCACCACAAGAAGATGGCACAACACCTAACAAGTCAATTCCAGGATACGAGTTCACAGGTAAGACAACTACAGATGAGAACGGCAATACAACCCACGTTTACCGCAAAGTAACACCTACTAAGAAAGTAGTAACTAACCACGTTGACGAGGAAGGTAAGTCTATTTCACCACAAGAAGATGGCACTAAACCAAATACATCAATTCCAGGCTATGAGTTTACAGGTAAGACTACTGTTGACGAAGACGGCAATGTGACTCACGTTTACCGTAAAGTAACACCTAAAGGTACAGTTGTCGTGAACTATATTACTGAAGATGGTACAGTAATCGCTACTCCAGTAACAGATACACCATCATCAGATGTAGACAAACCATACGACACAACCGATAACAAGCCTGGTACAATCACATTTAATGGTGAAGAATACGAACTTGTTCGTGTTGACGGTACTGAAAATGGTACAGTAGTCGAAGGTGAAACTGTAGTAACTTACGTATACCGTAAAGTAACACCTGCTACGAAAGTAGTAACTAACCACGTTGACGAAGAAGGCAATGTCATCTCACCACAAGAAGATGGCACAACACCAGACAAGTCAATCCCAGGATACGAGTTTACAGGTAAGACAACTATCGATAAAGATGGCAATGTAACTCACATTTACCGTAAAGTATCTCCTAAGGGTACAGTAGTCGTGAACTATGTTACTGAAGATGGTACAGTAATCGCTACTCCTGTTACAGATACACCATCATCAGATGTAGATACACCATACGATACAACAGATAACAAGCCAGATACAATCACATTTAATGGTGAAGAATACGAACTTGTTCGTGTTGACGGTACTGAAAATGGTAAAGTTGTCGAAGGTGAAACTGTAGTAACATACGTATACCGTAAAGTAACACCTGCTACGAAAGTAGTAACCAAGCACGTTGATGAAAATGGTAACCCAATTGCACCACAAGAAGATGGTACAACACCTAACAAGTCAATTCCAGGTTACGAGTTCACAGGTAAGACAACTACAGATGAGAATGGCAATACAACCCACGTTTACCGTAAAGTATCTCCTAAGGGTACTGTAGTCGTGAACTATGTCACTGAAGATGGTACAGTAATCGCTACTCCAGTAACAGATACACCATCATCAGATGTAAACACACCATACGACACAACAGATAACAAACCAGGTACAATCACATTTAACGGTGAAGAATACGAACTTGTTCGAGTTGACGGTACTGAAAACGGTACAGTAGTCGAAGGTGAAACTGTAGTAACTTACGTATACCGTAAAGTAACACCTGCTACGAAAGTAGTAACCAACCACGTTGACGAAAATGGCAATGTTATCTCACCACAAGAAGATGGCACTACACCAAACAAAGGTAATTCAATTCCAGGTTACGTCTATGTGAAGACTACAACTGACAGTGATGGTAATACAACTCACGTTTACCGTAAAGTTGTTACAAACCATGTAGATGAAGAAGGAAATGTCATCGCACCACAGGAAGATGGCACTACTCCGGATCATTCTATCCCAGGATATGAGTTTACAGGTAAAACGATCACTCTTCCAAATGGAGATACGATCCATGTTTACCGTAAGATTCCTACAAATCCTACAAATCCAATAACACCACAACCAGGTACTCCTGAGCCAGGAACTCCAAATCCAGGTCGTCCAGGTACTCCTGTAACTCCAGAGCCAGGTCGTCCAGGAACTCCAGTTCCATCAGCTCCTGCTAAACCAGGACAACCAGCAACTCCAAAAGCAGGTAAAGCCCAATTGCCAAACACAGGTGAAACTTCATCTGCGACAGGTGTGCTTGGTGCAGCTATGCTTGTAGCAGCTCTTGCTATTGCAGGTAAGCGTCGTCGTAACAACGAAGACTAATTGCTAGATAGTTAGAAATCCATTTCTATAAGCACAAAAAAAGTTCCAAAGTCATTCTGACTCTGGAACTTTTTTGTATTTATCGAATTCTAAACTCATGCCAGATTTCAAGTTGAAAGTTCCCAGCTCTACTAGACTGTAGTAGGTAGAAGTCAGCAAACACTATGAGAGATCGAATGGCGGAGCCCACTGAAAATAGTAAGCTCTACTGGTCCACATATACTAATTAAATGAAAAGGCAACAGTTTTATGTACAAAATTTATAAGGTGTTTTTATAAAAGATTGCACTTTTCGTCATGGGTGTTTGGTAAATAAGATTGCTGTGGATGCGACGTTGATTCCACCTTTGAATACAATCCTTGGTATTAAGTGGTAATTTTTCCAGACTGCAGGAGGCTTTTTTGGTTGATAGACACCAGTTTGAAGGAGCAATTGGTACTCTCAGCACCGTACCTAGACTAATTTTTGAAGAAAAAAGCTTTGATTTTTTATTCAAGTTCTACTTCAGATATTGGCTCTACAGTTTCGTAGTAATAGCTAGAATGAGTAATCTTCAAGCAACGACACATGGCTGAAATTCTGTATTTGTCCTTGTTAGCAGTGATTATTTCCAATTTCGTGCCATAATCACTTCTGCTTGTTTCAGGATGTCTAATTGAATTTCCAGCTCTATATTTCCTTTTCTGAATCCTATCAACTCACCTTGTTCATTTGTTAGGTGATCGACAGTTTTGAAGTAACGGCGATTTTTTAGACATATCTATTCTCCTATTTTCTTTAGTGTAGAATACTTTATAAATTATGTCTAGTTTAGTGTAACCTATTCGGGACGGTTCTTTTCCTAGCTTAGCAGCCATAGCTGGGAAGGGCCTTAACTGTTCAATTCCCGTTTGAATATCGTTGTGGACAGAGAGAGGCAAGTGTTTGTTTTCATTGTTAGCTATCCACTTGTCCCATAGTAAGTTCTACCTTATTTTTTTATCTCAGTCTAATTTCCAGTTTTGGCGTTAGACTAGAACTTACTTTGAGAATTTAAGGGTAAAAATAATTTGAGTATTTTTCTTTACAAGAGAAGAGGATTTTAGTATAATTTATTTTGTGTGTAATGGACGCACAAAAATACAGTTTATCCGCTGGGTTTAAAAGCACCTAAGATTGACAAAGATAGGAGAATAAAATGAATCCATTGATCCAAAGTTTGACAGAAGGTCAACTTCGTACTGACATCCCTTCATTCCGTCCTGGTGACACTGTACGTGTTCACGCTAAGGTTGTCGAAGGTAACCGCGAACGTATCCAGATTTTCGAGGGTGTTGTTATCTCTCGTAAAGGCCAAGGCATCTCAGAAATGTACACTGTACGTAAAATCTCTGGTGGTGTAGGTGTTGAACGTACATTCCCGATCCACACTCCACGTGTTGATAAGATTGAAGTAGTACGTTACGGTAAAGTACGTCGTGCTAAATTGTACTACCTACGTGCATTGCAAGGTAAAGCAGCGCGTATCAAAGAAATCCGTCGTTAATTTAGTCTGTTTGACTACTTAATTCGGATTACATAACAACGAATGTTGTAATTGATTGAAGAAACACCTATTTTGGATGATATTCTTCAATCTTTTTTATTTGCTCAATTTGTAAAATTTATCTAGACAGAAAAGCCATTTATGTTAGTCTCAGAAAAACAACCAGATTTGTCTGATAGGAACTAACATAAATGACCTATAACCATTTACTACAAAGCCCTCACTAGGATATTACACCTAGTGGGGGCTTAATGTTTGATGTCATTATTTTGTTGGGGGGCAAGCTATCATGGATGTCTTTCCCTCTACAAGCAAGTATTATAAGAATGATAAACGACTATAAATATAGTAAACAAGAATGATAATAAATATAAGTGGAACTCGCCTTAGGTATTCGCCTCTCTAAAAAAGGAATCGATATGCCCTAACATGTCTTCCGGCCGGTTAGTTGAGAATGAGATTGATGTGAACTCTGGTCGATGGGCCAGAGAATCAAAAGCGACAATAGGAATACCGAGCTGATGTGCTTGTTCTACAGCAGATTTTTCTTCAGGACCATAATTGATATCTAAGTATATATCAGTCATGGAGAGAATGTTTTGGTCAATATCTTTATCATGGATATTACTATAAATATTGATATTTGGATATTGCCGAAAACTGTCTAAATAAGGGGATATGTAGACACTGGCAACAATATGGAAGGCCACATGAGGAAGATTTTCTGCCAAGTAAGCTAGATGTTCAAGTCTATCTGAAGCAGTGAAGGTAGTCACATGGTATTGGAATTGCTTTCGGTTGCGAATGGTAAACTGGTTCTTGGTGGTAACAATACTATTAGCAGGTATATCCTTACTAATGGTGCAACCAGCACCAATAATTGTGTTATCGCCGATGGTCACGCCTTTGAGAATAACCGAATTGGCACCAATCCAACAATTCTTACCAATTCTGATCGGAGCAGACTTGAAGGCTAGTTTTTCGATATGGTAATTAGAAAATTTATGATCGAAGTCATAGAGTTTTACACCGTCGCCAAACATGGTATCGTCTCCAATCTCAATTCGATGGTGGCAGCGAAGAACGGCATTGCTATTGAAAAAGACTCGTTTACCAACAATCAAATTGGCTTGAGGTACGACTTCAACCGTCGCAAAGTTTCTGAATGTTAATCTACCATCTATTTGAATATGGGCACCAGGGGAAATCTCATTGATAGAAAATTGGCCAAGTTCAATATTTGGGTGCATAGTTTTTCCTTTACTTTGTGGTTAAAACAGCATGGACGGCATCGATAAGTAATTTCTTTGAGTAGTATCCATCGGTTAATAGATTTCGATAGTTGAGAACGTGTGTGACAAGATTTCTATAATCTTCTTCCGTCACACGCTCAACGACTTGGTTGGCTTCCTCAAGGCTAGATACTACAAAACCTAATTGGTTATCTTTAATAATATGTGCATTGGACAGGGTTTCAGGCACAATGACAGGGATGCCAGCAGCTAAGTAGGTGGATAATTTATAAGAAACGTTGATATTATAATAGTCAGCATCAAGTCCTTGAGCCCAGACTAGACCAAAACCACCTGTTTCATTGAGTGCTCGAAGGAGGTATTCTCCATGGTGCCAGCCTTTGTAATGAACTTGACCATATGGATTGGCGGGGTGTTCATTTGAGAATAGATTGAGGGGGACAGGATGGCTCCACTCGTTGACAAATGGAAATCGTTGTGGATTGCCCGCAAAACTAATCTCTCGTCTATATGGAGGAATGTTAATCCAAGCTTTAGTTGTGTGGTCCCACATTTCTTGTATGAGGGTCTTTTTCACAGTCAAGCCTTCCTTGTAGAGAATATCCAGCATGGCTTGTGACGGAGCAATAATCAGGTCAGCTAGGTTGTACATTTCGATAATTTTAGGCATCAGATAGGCATTGCTACTGAACATGAGGGCGGGATTATCGTGAATGAAAATAATAATTTTGAGGTTGGTATAAATCTTCAGGCGTCTGATGTATTCAAGGTCAAAATGGGTGCCATTCCAACTTGGTGCTTGAAAGATTACTATGTCTCCATTGCCAACTGCGGCATTCATACCGTCAAATCGGATAGCGAGCTTGTCAGGTGTTTCTCCGTCAGCATTAAAAAAATAGATGCCGATTTCTTTCATGTCAAGTTGTTTAGCAATGTTGCAGACCATATTTTGGGCCATTAGTGCAACGCTTAGTGCTGATTGACCGTAAAGGTTGGTAATATGTACTTTCATATCTGTCTTTTTCCTAATTGGTATGGTGGTTGGGGAACATGGAGTGTAGATCATCTAAGAAGTGCGGTAGATTGCTTATTGGATAAAGATGATCAGCCCATTCTTTTCTATGAGCAGTCTCTTCATAGGCAAAGATGGGGCCCCTTTTTTCTTTCATGATAGCAAGGATATTTTCCAATTCTGGTCCATGATTAATATCGAGGTAGAAGTCAATGTTTTCTAGCATTTCCTTCAAATTAAAAGGATTGTAGTTGGGATAGAGGCTACAGTTTTTATCATACTGTAAATCTACAATTTCTAGGATAAAGGACGTTGGAGTAGCAATTTGGAAAGGAACCTATGGCGGAGATGGGATTATGGTCATCAAATATGACCTAACTGCCATATAGGGCAAGAAATAACTTTAACTATGTTCAACTGCAACAATACTAATTCCCAGGGACATAATCCAATAACCTAGCAACGGATACCCAGTAAGAGGCTAAGATATCAGCAAAAGCGGCATCATTGCTCTAATATGGATAAAAATCCTTGTGTTCTATTTGTAAAAAACATTTCCCAAAACTAGAACCTATAAGCGTAATTCAGAATTCTGTCCTAGAAGAGTTTGTCAGCTAAACAGTTCTTTTTTTCAAATGCAGTCAATGTTCCTTCAACTATACTGTCTATATTAAGTGAAAAGGATCTCTCGATTAAAAGGACTTCACTCGTGGTCATAGGTTCATACTTCAATGGGGTGAGTTGATAGATAAACTGCCTTTTTTAAACTCCAAATTGTGAAAAACCTGCATGGAGGCCAGTTGCGATATTTTGCAATAATTCTGGGTCGTGCAAAAATTCCTCAACTGTTTGTCCATTAAGGTAACCATGTTGACTTTTGAAACCTGTAAATTCCTGACAACGGTTTTCCAAATCTTCCCGAAGAGAAAGATAAGTGGTTGGATTTTGTAGTGGATTGTTGACGTTGT
Organism: Streptococcus suis; assembly: GCF_024509555.1. Lineage (GTDB taxonomy): Bacteria > Bacillota > Bacilli > Lactobacillales > Streptococcaceae > Streptococcus > Streptococcus suis_AD. Next base: position 25,060 of record NZ_JAMWEL010000015.1, on the reverse strand, counting down.
ATTCAGTATCTAAAAACTCTTGAATGGTCATGTGATTTGCCAATTCTCTTAGGCTATCAAAACGTGACGCATCAAATCCAGGTTCTTCTAACATTAATACATTGGTTTCTAGAGCTAGGCATGGTAAGGTGGCATGAAGTCGCGTAGTAATTACTGAATGAGCGGACTGATAGAGGTACAAAAAATATTGGGCGAGCTTCATCTTTCTGCTGGTTGACATGAATTTATGGTTAACATAAGGATGAAGTCTTATTACTGGACGATCTGTTTGGCTCTTGATTTTGTGATAGACTTGATCAGGGACATCAACTGCTAAGATATAGTCACGTTTTTTTACAGTTTCCTCTTTTTGAAGAGTGAGGGTTAAACAGCCAGAGAAGTAGGAGTCAACTCCAAGTGAGGCCAAGAAGTCACTAGTATCTTTGCTACGACCACCAACAGGTTGGTATTTTTTGAAAAATTCTATATTTTCCGAGCTAGAAAATATTGGCTTAACATGATCCACGATATACATGGAAATGAGTAGGGGATGAATTTGTGATTGCTTTATTGGGAAATGGTGAGGTTGGTGGGTGTACCAGCCATTCATAATAAGTTTGATTTCCTCATCTGTATCTGGTACAAAATAGTTAATATAATCTCTATTAATGAAGTAATCAACCTTTGGTAAAAATTTGAGTGCAGCAAGTGACTGGATTTCGTCACCGATATTTTGAGTATTGTATTCGAATAGGGCAAATTTGGTCATGATGATTGAGTGCTTTCTGTTGGATAAGTTTTATTATTTTTCTGCAAATTCAATTTTTTGCAGTACAGTATGGTATTGAATGGAGTCGGTTAATTGATAGATTTCCATTAAATGTTTATATTCAGACAATATATTTAGGTAACGTTGGCGGATGTCTTTGAGAGGGAGTTGAGCAAGTAGACAGTCTGCTATTTTAGATTCATAGATTGGTATAAAGTCATCTATCCAACTGAGATTAAAACCAGAAGTCATAATACTATTTTTTCGTTTTCGATAGATGTATAAATTTTTATTGACTTGAACAATCTTATTGGCTTTTAAAAAGAGTTTGTGAGTTGTAGCCTCGTCATCGAATTTTCGCCCGACAGGGAATACTACATTTTGAAAACAAGATTTCTTAATCAGTTTACAAACGGTTACTATATAATTTGAGTTATTATATTTTCCCCAATGGGTTTGTCGGATTACGGCTTCTTGTGGGCTGACGACTTCAAAATTGGTGTGGTGGTCAATATCAAATACGTGAAATTTTCCATCGCTTTCGTCGTACCTAAAGTAGTGTCCCATTGCTATATCGGCCTGCTCTTCTTTACAATGTCGATAAAGCGTTGCGATAAGATCCTTCTCTATCAGGTCATCACCATCTATCAAGGTGAGGTATTCTCCACTTGCATGCATTACTCCAAGGTTTTTAGCCTCGGATGCACCCCCGTTCTCCTTGTGAATGACCTTGATACGGTTATCTTGTCTTGCTAGTTCATCACAGATTTCTGCTGTCCTATCTGTTGAACCATCGTTTACAATAATAACTTCCAGATGTTGATATGTTTGGTTCAAGATACTTTGAATACATTCCTCAATATAGGGAGCGACATTGTAGGCAGTAACAATGGCACTCACAAGTTCAGGCGCCTGTTCTCGATACATATATTCTGCCGAAGATAGATAGTAGATGGAAGGTGAAGAGTATGCATCAGACAGCAACAAGTTGCCAGTATAAGTATGGATTGTTTTAGAGAAATGATCTGTAGTAAATAGTTTTCCCCATAGGTGTTCAATATACATTTCTTGTTTATGATCCAAACTCTGTAATGTTTCATGTTTGATGATTCCCTCAGGCTGAAGTGGATGGTGGAAGTAAAAAACACCGTCGTTGGAATTGAAGATAAAGTAGTTGGCCAAGGTGATATCTGCTTTTTCCAACTCAGCTTTTTCTACCAGTCGTTTGATATAATCTTCCTCAATGAGATCGACTTCACGGATGAAAAGAATATAAGTTGCGGTCGTCTCTTGCACTATTGATTGGTATCTTTTAGTCCGAGTTTCGTTTGAGGGGGTTAACAGTCGGATACGCCCGTCATTTTTTTCATAGTCCCTGGCAATTTGTAAGCAAGCAAGTGTAGGGGCATCAAGTGTAAGGATGACTTCTATATTGAAGTAAGATTGGCGGATAATACTATCAATGCATTCTTTAATATGTTGGTCTTGATCATGGATATCTAGGACAACGGCGACTTTTGGCTGATGGGAGGAAATTAAATCATAATATTCCATACGGTAGCGGCGGTATTCATCAATGTAGGGGGAGAGATAGTCGAATGTCTGATGTTTGTTATTCCAAGGTTTGGTCTTTCCAGAACCAGAAAAATGAAGAATAATGCCATCTTGTTCATTGATTTCAGGCCACATAAGACGCCAGTTTGTAAAATTGTAAACATAGCTGAATAGTACACAATCGTCTTTAAAAATCATATTGAGTATGTCTTGGTCGCCGAAACGAAGTTCTGGACTTTTGGAGACTGCTGTTTCTAAGAGCAGTTTGTCTAGTTGTTCTGAACGTAGTTTTTGTAAGTTAAATAGAAGGACCCCCGCATTGAAATAATTATGATGATCCTCAAGTCCAATCGAATGGACATGCTCTGGGCAACCCGCATAGATATCAATTTCTCTTGAAACGCCTAATGAAGCAGTTGATAGATCTGTATTCCAAAGTGTACGAATTTCCCCACGTATCAAAACATCCACATCAAGATATAAGATCTTATTGACATCTGGCAATAATTCTGCTAATAAAAAACGATAGTAGGTTGAAATATGTAGCCCATCTTTTGCCGGTTTGATTTTTTCGAGGTACTGATTTTCTATTTTTACAAATTGAATGGTTGTGTTTTGGAAGTGAGTCATCAGTTGCTCAAGATTACGCTTATATTCTGCTTCTATTTCTTGATGCAGTATGTAAATCTTGATAGAGCTTTCTGTATTGTGTTTTAGGATTGAATAGATGGCTGTTCCTACGTAATCCGCATATTTTCCAGCAACAGAAAAAGCGATATGTATTGGGCTAGAATTGTGCATAGGATTTACCTTTCGGATATTTTTAAGATAATTTGTGAAGTATAAGATGTATCTTCAATTGACAAGATATCTTGGTCAAAATTATGCTCTGCGGTATGTTTATGACTGAATTTTATTTTTTCAGTAGCCTGTAACTTATACCATTCGTATTCTGAATCAATATGACCGATATCAATGATCTGATAGCCTTCTTGTGACAACTGATAGGCCAACACTTTTGCTGTTGGACCTAACATGACGAGGATGAGTTTGTCTTTTCCATGTTCTCTTATGGCTTGTTTGATCGCTTCCAAGTGCTCATAGGCATTGCGAGAAGGGCATATGATGCGTTGGATAGAAGTTGCTTCTTGGAAGAGGTCGTTTCCAACACCGGAGCGAGAAAATTCTCCCTCAACGATGAGAATATCCTTATCTTGCCAGATTTTTTTCAACTGCGTGAAATAATGACTGGAAGGTTCCTTATCAATCAAATCCATATAGGGTCTTGAAATAAAGGTAGAGCCATACCAATCGGCTTGGCAGATATCTTGGTAGTAGGATTTATAATAGTCTAGATGGCCTGTCCAAAAATCGCGAGCAGCTTGATTGTAGCGTTCAAGATGGTCAAAAACGTCTGAAAGACAGACCATAAAATTCGGTTGACTATCCAGGGAAAGAATATGTTTTAATTCTTCTGCAAGCTGAGGGTGGTAGTCTTGATAGGGGATGCTATTGCCGGCAATGATATCCATTTCACCGTCACCGAATCGAGCAAGGGAAGATTGGTGTCTTAAGAGATAGTCAATGGTTTCAGAAATCCCCAAGACTGTTGGATGATTAGTGGTAGTTTCCCCATATTCTTTAGTGGCTAATCTTTCTAATGCTAGTGCCATTTCTTGCACCTGGCTGAAAGTGACCTGTCCTTGTTGTCCATGTTGGGTTTGTGGCAAGGAGTAGACTGGCTTATTAAGGGCATTGAATCGTTCAATTATACTTTCAACTTCTCCATCGTAATTGATGTCTAGTAAGACACTTGATTGTTGAACTAAGTCGTCAACTACACAGCTTAGACCAATCAGATTGGAAGCAAGGACCAGGTTATCATAACGCAATAAGCTAGCCAGTCGGTCGGATACCATGACAGGTGATGCGATGATAAAGGTCCATTGAGGAAGGTTCTCCAAGAGAAACTCAATTCCTTCTAGCCCTTCGCTGTAGGTGTAGATAAAGGCAGTAGGTTTAGGTTTCTCTACCTGAAGTTTTTCCATACGTGGGAGAGGATCCTGTTTTTGGATGTCGGTCCACTCCAAGTCATGATAAAACCACCACAAATCTCTAAACAAGGATTGCGTATAGATACTCCAAGGTTTTCTTTCGGTCAAATAGTGGATAATGGCTGGATAGGTTGGATAATCGAGTGGATAGTCTGAAAACATTTGGTGTATGGTGACGAAATTATAAGTATTCTCAAGGGCTAGCCAGCGGTCTTTGAAAACCATGTTTAGAATGCTTTGATCATCTTGTATAACCTTATCATGCCATTCATTTGTCATTTCAATCAAATGTTTTGTCATGTTTTCTTCTTTCCATTGTTTGTTATCAATGAGGAGAACACCGGAGTTAAAGACGTGTTCGTTGAAATAGACCTGACCACCTAAATCTTTGACGGCTGCCAGAGGATAGCCTTGCATATCCATAGTAAAAAGTGGTGTTAAGTCTTGAGACACAACAAGGTCGCAATCCACATATAGTACCCGCTCCTCTGTAACTAATTGTGGGATAAAATAGCGAAGAAAGACAGTATAGCTAATATTGGTTTGGTAGCCTTCTAAAATCTGACTATTGACACGACCATTGATAATTTTGGAATCCAGCGGAGCTAGTTTTTTATTTAAGCCTGTAAACCATTCTGAGGGGAAATCACTATTGATAAGGTAGAAGGTTACGTTTCTATTATGGTAGCAGATGGATTTAATAGTGGTTAAAACTTGTGTATTGTAGGCATAATTAGCGGCTAATACGATCGTTTTCTTGACAGGTGTCTCTTTTTGACTGGTTTGTAGATGCTTCAAGGACTCTATCATTTGATCAACTCGATCTAGCGCATAAACTGTTGCAGGGCAATCAGGGCTAGTAGTTGTTGTAAAGGCTAGCATCGGAATATTTCGATCCTTGATTTTTTGGATAATATCAAGCTGCTTGTTGCCATAGTTGATATCAAGATAAATCTGGCAATCTTCAATGAGTCTATCTAAGATCGGACCGACGATAGACTGATAGAGGCGGACATTATCGTAGATATTTAGTTTGAGTAGAGGCAACCCCATGTTCGTATATGCTGCGATGTGGAAAGTGATATCTGGACAAGCTTGAACAAGCGTTTCAATCTGTTCAAGTGATTCTGAGTTAGTAAAAGTAAAGGCGTTGAAATTTGTCTGGAGCTGTTGGAAATCTTCTAGCTCAATACCTGCCAAATTAGACCAGTCCGTCATAGCAAATGTCCACCAGAGGTCGCGGTAGCGGTGTGAGCTGTAGGTGTTCCAAGGCTTATGTCGGGTAGTAAAGTGGATGATTCGTGGAAATGCTTCCGATTGGTTAAAATGATTGCTCCAATTGCTATAGAAGGCTACCAAATCATGACCGACTTGTAGGTTCTCTCTTCTGTCAAGTTCGAGCCAGTTATTGGCAAAGACCTTGTTGAAGACTGTCTGATCTCCATTGAAAAGGTAATCAGGTTCTGCTTCTTTTTTTGCTTGTTCTGACTGAGTTGTTTGAATAAGTTGGTCAAGAATATGTTCCTTACGCCATTTCTTATTATCGATGACGAGGACACCTGAGTTAAACTCAATTCCTGAAGGATCTAAAATGGCAGCCAATGGGTAGCCCTTTAAGTCTAAGGAATAGAGAGAGTCAAGGGACTGACAAACTAAGGTATCGCTGTCTAGGTAAAGTACCCGGTCTTCTGGAATGTATTTGGGGATAAAGTAACGAGCATAAGCCATATGATTGATGTGGTCATGGGTCGGCCATTCTTGTGTTAACTCACTATCAAACAGGCGGATGTCATGAATCTCGCTATCAAATTGTGATGCTATTTTTCGGATGGAAATAAACCATTCCTGAGGGATGTCCTGGTTAAAAATATATACTCTACACTGGCGATTAAAGTGAAAAATAGATTTGAGACAGGTGGTTAATTGGAGTAGATATTCTTTGTCTCCGGCTAAGCAAATAATTTTTTTCATGATTAATCCTTTTTAAACGTTTTGAAAAATGATATTATAGTAGTTATAAATTATTATACAGGAATGTGCTTTAAATAGGAAGAGGTCTTTTTTGAATAGATTGATACATAAGTTTTATAGGTATAAAAAATTTATACTTACTTTCACAATCATACTTGTATTTATTTTGGGAAGACGTTTGCTCTTGCCTCTGGTTGACACGGAAAAAGTCTTATCTGCAAACCAAGGGTTCATAGTAACTGATTATTCTACAACAAGTCTATTTGTTTTGGGGCTTGGTCCTTGGATGTATGCAACGATTTTGATGAGCCTATTCAACATAAGGAAGGCAAAAGCAGTATCTCCTCAGGTAATAAATGCTAGAAAAAATGCTCTTCAATTGCTGATTGCAACTATTCAAGGGCTTGGTTTGGCAATTAGTTTCTCCTATCAAGAGGGAGGGGGAAATACGACCCTGATGATTTTTATGGTCACCCTGATTACTGTGGCAGGGGCTTTTGTAGTTGGTTGGCTTATTGATACCAATGCTGCCTACGGTATTGGTGGCTCGGCTCTGATTGTCTTGGTAAATATTATTTTAGGTCAATTTTCAACATTTCCAATTGTTTTAGATTTGATAGGAACTTATCTGACCCCCTATCTCTGGTTTTGGTTCTTTTGGATTTTACTGACGATTTATATCATTGTTATTTTTGAAAAAGCAGAATATCGAATACCCGTTCAACGTGTCTCAATAAAAAACCACTTGGCAGATGAGGCCTACATGCCTATTAAGCTCTTTATATCGGGTGGAATGCCCTTCATGTATGCCTTTACTTTATTGGGTTTTCCGCCCTACCTACTTTTATTCCTTTCTTTCCTTTTCCCCCAGTTTAAATCAACACTGTCGGGTTGGACCAGATTCTTTTCAATTATGGAGTGGGAGGGGATTATTGTTTATTTGGTCATACTTTATGTACTAACTATTTCATTTGCCTATATCAATCTCAGTCCAAGGGATAAGGCAGATGAAATGAGACAGTCAGGTGACTTTATATCTGATGTACGACCAGGAAAAGAAACAGTTGACTATTTATCACATGTTGTTGGTTGTTTGGGGCATTTTAATGCTATTTATTTAATCATCATGTCAGGGATTCCCTTGTTTATCGCGATGATTCATCCGGAATTACGGGCTATCGCAGGATTACCTGGTGTTATTATGATGACTGCGGGTATTATTTTGGGGATTTTGTTAGAATTTAAAATCATGCTATTGAAGAAAAGGTATCGACCGCTTTTTGATAGTAGTGAGGAAGGTTAGAAGGTCATGTTTTATTTTATTCCGTCTTGGTATCCTGAAGATCGAACTTGGTACGATAATACTAGGATATGGTATAGGGGCAGTATGGCATCATATTTTGATGACAGTATCAATCAGATGAGAATGTTTCAGGCAGCAGGTCAGGACATGAGATTGGTTTGTCTGAACTATATGCCCAATTTACGCTACTTTTTACATCGCTATGATTTGTTAGAGGTAGATACTTTTTCTATCTTCGATGCTATTCAAGGGATTGAAGTAGAGCAAAATCAAGTCATTGATTATTTGGATCTGGACTGGCCGCAGGGCATTGAATTTATCAATACTCCCTTCTTAGTAATGGCACGCTTAAATGGAGAGTTATATGCTCAAATTGAGTTTGGTGAAGAAGGTCAGATGATCTGGATAGATTTTTTTAAACAAGGGCTTATCCATAAAAAGTTGATCTTTGATGATAGAGGTTTTCTGTCTAGTGTTATTTTTCACAGTCATGGTCAACCCTATTATCAAGACTACCTCGGTTTAGACGGTTGCTATCGTTTGCGCGAGTATCTTCATCCCGAAAATAGGGCTGTCCATGTGCATCCTAAGTTGAGAGGTCATTACAAGCAGCCTGTTTATGAAAATATGGGAGCTGTTATCCAAGAAGTTGCGGCTTCCTATTTTGAGAAACAAACATTGGGAACTTTGGTTGTAGCCGCAGATAGTCGCCACCAAGAGATCATTCAAAAGGTCAAAGGTAATCACAAACTCATTCTTTCCTTCTTCAAAAAAAGATACGATAGGGATCCGTTGTCTCATCAGGCTACTCTTGTAAAAGATTCGGCGTCTTTAGTTATAGCCGATCGTTTGGGGACCAAGGAGGAGTTGAAGTCAATGACAGGAGTACCTGTACAACAAATCTCCTTGTTTGATACCCGTTTAGCCTTGGGAAAAAGTCAACGGATGAAAGAGCAGCTAATCTATTTTGTTATAGACCATATTTCTCGTGAGGAAATGGAGAAGGTCCTTCTGGAGATGTTTGATTTGATGGCAGAACAGGAGGATGTTCATCTTGCCCTTGTCACCTACGAAGCCAACCCACGAGTTATTGAAGAGACAGAAGAGAGGTTGGAGGAATTTTTAGCTAGTCGTCCAGAGGATTATCTCTATCTTGAAAAAGAAGAGGTTAAACATGTCTATGAGGTCTTCGGACCAGAAAAGACTGAGAGCCGTATTTGTTTTAAAGCCCTTCATTCTGAAGTTGACATTATCAATGAGTTGGATCGGGCTAGGCTAGTCCTAGACCTGGCAGCAGAGCCGGACCTATATACTCAGATTGCAGGGATAAGTGCAGGTATTCCACAAATCAATGTCCTAGAGACAGAGTATGTTGAGCATTTGAAAAACGGCTATATTATCCAGAACAGGGACCAGGTTCGCGAGGCCTTGGAATACTATTTGATAGGATTAGTCCACTGGAATCAGGCCTTGGTATACTCAGTGCAAAAAATCACGGACTATACGAGTGGGGTCTTGGTCGAAAAAATGAAAGAAGCATTATACAAGTAAATGAAAGAAAAAATCAATATCTTACAGATAGGCTTAGAAGATTGGTCATCGCATATCGCCATTCCTGATAACATATCCTGGCATTATATAGATCCTGATGTTATCCTTCCTTTTCTAGAGGAGCGGGAGACAGTGAGTAAGCAACGAAAGCAACTCTTGAAAGAATTCAAGGTAATTTCAGAACTAAAAGAGAAGACAGAAGATGAGGATATCCAAATTCAGTACCAGATTCAGTTGGATCAATTGGAAGAGCAGTTGGAGACGTTGACCTTGGTATCTTATCAGGTCTTGATTTTGTCTGATAGAAAATACCATGCAAAAGTGATTGATTTTGGTCATGAATTTGATGCTTACCGTATTTTTTACCCTCAGGACTGGGAACCAGAACAGAAGGAACTGAGTGATTTACTGTACAAAAAAGTTGCGCATCGGTTTGAGTGGACAGGACGAAAAGAGCTTGTTCAAACGCTCTCGAAAGCACTCTTTAAGGGACAGTATGGTGCCAAGTTCAAGATTGATGAACTAGAGCTTTCTCCTCAATTTGAAGGAAAGATTTGGTATGAAGGGCAAAATTATGTTCATTTGGAGGGGGAATTTGGTAAGGATTTCCAGCAAATTGCCTTTTTCCGCTATAACCTACAAGCCTACAAAGAAATCTACTACGATATCTATTTTGAACATGGGATAGAGGGGGATTGCGACCTAGAATTGACCATTTCCTTAATCCAAGAGGGGTCAACTAACCATATAGTTCAAGAGTGGAAGTTTCAAGGTCCTCAGTTAAAAGAACAACTTTTTCTTGATTCAGTAGTGAATGGATACTTATTTTTCTCAGTTGCTGCGCGTGGTCAAGGGAAAGTAAAGCTTGGTTCCTGCCATCATCGATGGAGTCGGAATGGTCTCGGTGAATTTGTTCTAGGCGGTGAGCGTTTGGTTGACCAGCAAATGCAAGAAATTCATACCTTTTTCAATCCGATGGATTTTACTCCACCTCTTTGTGTCTACTTTTCAGGATTTCGTACAGCGGAGGGGTTTGAAGGTTACCGCCTCATCCGAAGTCTCAACAAGCCTTTTATGTTGATTTGTGATCCTCGCTTAATTGGTGGTGGTTTTTACCTAGGGAGTGATGAACTTGAGGCCAAAGTTGTTGCAAATATCCAAGAGAAGTTAGACTATCTAGGCTTTGATAATAGCCAACTTATTCTGTCGGGGATTTCCATGGGAACCTTTGGTGCCACTTATTATGGAACAAAATTATCTCCTGGGGGAATCGTCATCTCTAAACCAGTTTTGAGTTTGGGGACGGTTGCTTTAAGAGAAAAATTTGATCGTCCGGGTGGTTTTGCGACTTCCTTGGAACTCTTGCATGCACATTATGGTGATTTGACTGCTGAATCTGCCGATCGTCTTAATCAACGGTATTGGAGTCAGATGAAAGAGGGGATCTTTAAAGACACCACCATTTCGGTAGCCTACATGCGTGATGAGGATTATGACCGAACTGCCTTTGAAGAATTGGTACATTATAGTAAGATTACGGGAGCTCGGATTCATGGTAGAGGGTTTGAAGGTCGACACAATGATGGAGGAAACGCACCGACTGCCTGGTTTGAAAAACGGTATAGGGCAATGATCGAAACATTATTGGATAGGGATGCGGCAAATGAAAGTTAGAGTAAAATGGAAACATTTTTTACGTTCGGCCTACAGTTATGGCAGTGATATTCGTATCGAGGGAAATACGATATATTTTAAGAATGAGTTGATGCCACCTAGTTTTGAATTGAAACGCTGGCATTCGATAACCAATTTCCAAGGGAAACGCATTCAGCCTCAACTTCCCCTGCTGAAACATGGTAGTTCGTATAGAATCGAGGCAAGAGCTAGTGTTGAACCTAAGAATACCATGTATATACAGGTTGAGTTTTTTAATCGCTATCAAGAAAAAATCGACTTTGTGATTTTGAAAGATTTGGCTAGCCAGTTTATCTATCCTAAGGAAGCTCACTTTTACGAGATAGCTTTGATTAATGCAGGTTGTCAGCAGTTGACCTTTGAGGAACTTGTTTTGGAATCCTTGGATGAATTTCCTGAGGAAGATGCTATCTTGTTCGAAAGTTTGAATGCCTATGCTGAAAATAGCCCTCTAAACATTGTACTCTTGGAAAATAAACAAGATTTTTATATGTATAAGGGTGTGTTTCGTGAGATGGTTGATACCTGGAAAAATTTAGTTTTATTTGAAGATTCCAAGGTTGATTTGCAGGACCAGAAACACCTCAACTACTTGAAAATGTTGACAGAGCAAGCTGATTTTTCTGAACTGCGAGTTCTATCTTATGGACCAAAAGGAAATCAAGCAGCTAGGCAGTATAAGGAACATCATCCAGCCATTCATGTTTACTCAGTACCTGAGAATGTGCAAACAACTGATTGGGATGAGGTAGCTAAGGAGAGTAGTAGCTTTGCACAACGGAAATTAACCAAAGAATTAAAATTGGTTCGTTCAACCATTCATCCATTATTTTTATTGGATTTGATAGATGAGGAGGAAGTAGTAGATTAGTATGGATATTAAAAAATACTTTTCCTTGGATTATTTCCGTTTGGAAAAGTTAAGAGCTATTTACTTACAGATTGATCAACTGAAAGATGAAATGGCTGGCTTGACGGATCAAGAATTACGGGACAAGACGCAAGAATTTCGTAATCGCTTGGCTCAAGGTGAAACGGTAGATGATTTGCTCGTTGAGGCCTATGCCGTTGTTCGTGAGGCTGATAAGCGTGTGCTAGGTATGTTCCCTTATCAGGTACAGGTCATGGGGGCCATTGTTCTCCATCAAGGTAATATTGCCGAGATGAAGACAGGAGAGGGGAAAACCTTAACAGCCACCATGCCCCTCTATCTTAATGCTCTTGAAGGCAAGGGGGCCATGCTGATTACAACCAGCGCCTACTTAGCCATGCGTGATGGAGAAGAAATGGGTGACGTTTATCGTTTTCTTGGTCTATCGGTCGGTATCGGAGTTGAGAAGGATGATAAAAAGAAGGGAGCCGCTAAAAAAAGGGCAATCTACCATTCAGATATTGTCTACACAACCAACTCAGCCTTGGGCTTCGATTACCTGTTTGAAAATTTAGCCACACAGACAAAACAAAAGTTTTTAAGGCCCTTTCATTATGCCATTATTGATGAGGCGGATGCGGTGCTACTAGATACTGCACAAACCCCTTTGATCATTTCGGGTGCTCCTAGGGTACAGTCCAATCTATATGCCATTGCAGACCATTTTATTCATAGTTTAACAGAAGGTGAAAGTTATTATTATAACCGTGAATTGAGAGAAGTTTGGCTTACTCGAAAGGGGATTGCGGAGGCTGAAAGATATTTTAGCTCTAAAAATTTCTATGTGGCAAGCAATCGTGAGTTAGTTCGCCACGTTAATTTGGCACTACAAGCGCATAAGCTCTATACTCTTGGGAAAGATTATGTAGTAGAAGATGATGAAATTCGTTTGCTGGATAGAATTGATGGTCGTGTACTGCAAGGGACCAAGATACAGGGAGGTATTCATCAGGCTATTGAGCAAAAAGAAGGTGTAAAAATCACCTCAGAAATGCGGTCTATGGCCTCTATTACCTATCAAAATCTGTTCCTAATGTTTCCAAAACTGTCAGGTATGACGGGAACGGGTAAGACAGCAGAGTCCGAATTTATCGAAACCTACAATATGGAAGTTGTTCAAATTCCGACCAATAAACCGCTTGCTCGCATAGATTTTCCAGATAAGATCTATACCACTATTCCGGAAAAAATTACGGCAATCTTAGAAAAGGTTCGTAGAATTCATGCTACAGGACAGCCGATTCTGTTGGTAACCGGGTCGGTCAATTCATCAGAAATTTTCTCAGAACTACTCTTGATGGAAGGAATTCCCCATAGTCTTCTAAATGCCTACAATGCGGCCAAGGAAGCACAAATGATCGCTGAAGCCGGTCAGCTAGGTAGTGTGACAGTTGCGACCAGTATGGCTGGGCGGGGGACGGATATAAAATTAGGCAAGGGTGTTAAAGAATTGGGCGGTTTAGCCATTATCGGTACAGAACGGATGAAGAGTAAGCGGACAGACCTGCAATTAAGAGGTCGGTCTGGTCGTCAAGGTGATCCTGGCTTCAGCCAGTTTTATGTCTGTCTGGAAGATGACTTGATGATCGAACACGGTGGAAAATGGGTCCAGGACTATTTTAAACAGAATCGCGATAGAATTGATCCGCTGCGACCAAAGGAGCTACGTGCCAAGAAATTTGCCCGGGCCTTGAAGCACGCTCAAGATGCTAGCGATGGGAGTGGTCGCTCATCTCGGAGCATGACCCTCCAATTTGACGAAAGTGTTAAAGTACAACGTGATTTTGTCTATAAAGAACGAGATGCCATCATAGCTGGCAAGAGTGAAGCAATTGATATTTATGAGTTTGCGGATGAAATTATTGAAGAGTTTATCTCTGCGACTCCAACAATGACGGAGCATGCATTGGAGAGGTTCATATTGGATAATTTTACCTACGATTTCAGAGAATTTCCGAGAAACTTTTCATTTGCCGATGAAGACAGTGTAAGGGAACTCTTGATGAATATTGTGGAGAATGAAATCAATCGGAAAAAAGACCTGCTGAAAGATGATTTTATCCAGTTTGAACGGATTGCACTGTTGAAGGCGATTGATGAGACTTGGATTGAGGAAGTGGATTACTTGCAACAATTAAGGATTATTGCTGGTGCTCGAATCACAGCACAACGAAATCCAATTTACGAATACCACATCGAGGCCTTTACATCTTATGAAAAAATGAAGAAAGAAATTCGAGTGGCTTCTTTACGGAATTTGATGTTAAGCCAGGTGTCTTATGATAAGACAGAACTGCAAATTTATTTTGCTTGATAGAAAGGTAGGACAATGACGGTATATAATATCAATTTAGGAATTGGTTGGGCCAGTAGTGGTGTAGAATATGCCCAAGCCTATCGGGCCAATATTTTTAGAAAATTAGGTGTTGATAGTCGTTTCATTTTTACAGATTTTTTTACTCAGGACAATTTGTCTGCCCTCACTAGGAATATTGGTTTTCAGGATGAGGAAATAATCTGGCTCTATACCTATTTCACAGATCAGAAAGTTTCTCCCATTACCTATACATTGGATCAGTTGAGGCAGGATGTTAAAGGAAAAATTAGTAGAGAGGAGCGAGAAGGAAAGATCGTTCGTTTATTCTACGATGATCAGGATTTCTTTTTGACAGCATATTTGCAAAAAGAAGATGAGGATTTTGTCCACCGTGTTGAGTATGTGTCGAGTGGCATGTTGATACGAAAGGACTTCTTTACCTATTTGAGAAGTTTCAGTGAATACTACACTCCTCGTGATAATAAGGCTTTTCTCTATTTGAGACGCTACTTTAATGAAGATGGCTCGGTTGCCTATGAAGAGGTGATTGATGGCTCCAACAGTGTCTTTAGAATGTCAGATGCCATTCTAACTTCTAAGGATGAATTTGTTGCATATTTTATGCAGAAATTGGGTTTGACGGACAAGGATGTTCTCATCCTAGACCGTGCTACAGGAATTGGTCAGGCTGTATTTTCCAATAAGGGAAGAGCTCGTCTGGGGGTTGTCATTCATGCGGAGCATTACAGTCCTAATAACCAAACGGAAACAACCATTCTTTGGAATAACTTTTATGATTATCAGTTTGTTCACGCAGATACGGTTGATTTCTTTATCACTTCTACTCAGCGTCAAAAAGAGGTGTTGGAAGAGCAATTTTCTACCTATGTTGGCCGTGTGCCTCGTGTAGTTGCCATTCCTGTCGGGAGTATTGATCAGGTGAGAAAGGGTGAAAATAGAAGGCCTTACTCCATTATCACAGCTTCCCGTCTAGCTACGGAGAAACATGTAGATTGGCTAACAAGAGCAGTGGTCCTGGCTAAGAAAGAATTGCCAGAGTTATCTTTTGATATTTATGGCAGTGGTGGGGAGTCCGGTAAGATTTCTGCTATCATCAAGGAACATCAAGCCGAAGACTATATTGTCTTGAAAGGTCATCATGATTTGACAGAGGTTTACAAGGATTATGAATTGTATCTGACCGCTTCCAAGAGTGAGGGCTTTGGTTTAACTCTCCTAGAAGCTATCGGTTCAGGTTTGCCCTTGATTGGATTTGATGCTCCATATGGTAATCAGACCTTTATTCGTCATGGCAAAAATGGTTACCTTCTTCCATTCCCTACGGTTGAAGATGAGCAGAAGATTGTAGAAGATTACTATCATGCCTTGATAGAATTTTTCAGCCAAAAAGATCGTCAGGCTATGCAAGATATTTCATATGAATTGGCAGCTGACTTTTTAACGTCGGAAATTGAACAAAAATGGCTTGACCTAATAGAGGAGGTACGTGCGTGATTCATTTATTCGATTCCTATCATCAATCCAGTTGGGACCTACATTATTCACTCCTATGTTCGGGTTATGCTAACCCAACCATAGTTTTACAGGATGATGGTTTTTTACTTGAGGATGTGACAACACCTTTTCGATTTTTTACTGGTTATGATGAAGTTCAAGGTTTACCACTTTATTTCAATCAGGTCAAGACGCCAGATTTTTGGGAAATTCGTGGGGATAATAGTAAGGCTGAGGTCTATCATTTTGCTAACAAACGTGCCCATATTCACTATGCAAACCCAAGTCATAAGCGGCTAGTTAAGGCAGTGGATTGGTTTGATGAAGCTGGTCGTATCCTTGTGACAGATCGTTACAATGACAAGGGGTTACGATTTGGTCAGACTAGTTACGACCGTCAAGGTCAGGCGACTCAGACTAGTTATTATTCTGTTGATGGGCAGGAGGTCTTGATTGAGAACCATGGCACTGGTGATTTGATTTTGAATTACCAAGGTCAGATTCATTTTTTCAAGAATAAGCATAGCTGGATTGAATTTTACCTCAAAGAAGCTGGCTTTGATTTGGATCGTATTGTTTACAATACCTTGGCTCTGCCATTTCTAACTGCATTTTATCTTGAAGAAGAGGGAGAGGACTTGTTATTCTGGCAGGAGCCAATTACGGATGAAATTCCTGGGAACATGCGCTTGTTGTTGGAAAAACAGAGTAAGCGTCCAACCAAGATTCTTGTACAAGATAAGAAAACATATGAGCGGTTGTTAGCTTTGGTAACTGATGAGCAGAAGGATAGCATCGCTTACTTGGGCTATCTATATCCCTTGAAAGAGAAGCGTGACTTGCAACCTGAGGCACTGATTTTAACCAACTCAGATCAGCTAGAACAGTTGGACAAGTTGGTAAGTGGTTTGCCAGGATTACATTTTCATATTGGTGCAATCACGGAGATGTCCAGTCGTTTGATGGAAATGGGACGACATAAAAATGTTACCCTCTACCCAAATATGTCTTTGGATTTGGCGCGTGAGCTTTACCAAAGGGTCAGCATCTATCTGGATATCAACCATGGCAACGAAATCCTATCGGCTGTTAGAACGGCCTTTGAATGGCGTTTGGTCATCTTCAGTTTTGAGGAGACCATACACAATCCTTCTTACGTAGCTGGCGAAAACAGATATTCTTCTGCAAGAGTGGAGGAAATGATGTGGAAACTGCAAGGCTTATTGGATAATCAAGCTGGTTTACAAGATCGTTTACTAGCGGCTCAAGAAATGGAAGCCAATATCACGACTGTTGAGAACTATCAGCAGCTGATAGGTTAGGAGGGGCTATGAAAAATGAACACCCTTTGAAAGCACGCATTGAGCAACGTATTGCCGAGGAACGATATGTGATTCCCAAAGAGAGAAAAAGAAGTCAATTAAATTTTAATATCATTATCATCATCTCGGTTTTAATCAGTCTTGGATTGATTGTCTATCAGATTATTCAATACTTTTTTTTCTAGAAAACAGATAAAAATATGATTCCAAAGGGGGTCCTATGACCTTTTTAAAAGCATATTTTTTTACAGTCGTTGAGTTTCCTTATAGCAAAAAGAATCGAACATCAGGCTGCTTGTACAGTCAGTGGGGGCAAGGTGGAGATGATACTTGCAAAGCATCTAACTTCTACCAAATATTAGTAGAATTTTTGTTTTTAAGAGTCTTAAGCAAATTTTTAGTAACTTTTGCTATATTTTAGGTTGATCAATTCATTTAGTATGAAATTATGTAATATTTTTCATTTTTATTTGAAGAAAATCATTGAAAAATTAGAAAAATATTTGATGTATTTTCTTAGTTGTGATAAAATTATAGCAATTGATTTATTTTTGGCGTATACAAAAAATTAATGGTATATGCTGTGGGGTATTGTCATTTAGTTTATCTTTTTTTACTATTGCGAGCGTGGAAACTTCGTTTCTGCATTTCCAAGCTCCAGTATTCCACTGGATTGCTAGAACTTACTTAGCTGTTCGGTACAGTCTGGACTTGGTTGTCTTGTACTAAAAGTAAATTAACTGACATGGATTAAATAGGAGCATTCATGAATTCAAAACGGTTTAATAAAAATTTTGATGAGATAGATCGTAAAAGTAAAGTTAAGATGCACAAATCAGGTAAGAACTGGGTTCGGACAGTTATGTCTCAATTGAACTTACTTCGTGTTATTCGAGGTCAGGGCCAAGCTACCATTTCCTTACCTGTTATCGAAAATAGTGAGCGCCTGGATCGTCAACGTATGGACTACCTCAAAGCAGTACTTGCTTCAGGAGCTGCTATTACAGGTACTGCCGTAACGACAGCTTTTGCGGAAGAGCAAGTGATGGTGATGGAGCAAGAGGCAGAGGGTAATGCTGATACGGTTGTTAACCAGGATTATGTGGTTATCGAAACCGTTTCAACGGAGATTGTGGATGAAACCAGTCTGTCCATTTCTGAGTCACTAGTTGGTTCACTCAGTCATTCCCTTTCACTCAGTCAGTCGCTAGCCTCGTCCTTGAGCGAATCACTCAGTTTGAGCGAGTTGGAGAGCCACTCTTCATCCATTAGCGCCAGTGAGTCAGCTTCATTCAGTGCAAGTGAATCTAGTTCGATGAGTGCCAGCGAGTCACATTCTACCTCCTTGAGTACTAGTGAGTCTGTTTCCTTGTCCTTGTCTTCATCTGAATCATCCGTTTCGGATAAACAGGTTTCAGAGAGCCAAACTAGTTCAGACTCTATCCGTTCTACAAGTAGCACAAGTACCACTAGTCAGACATCGACTGAGGAAACCTCGGTTTCGACTTCGACATCAGAAGTTTCTGAAACCAGTTCATCATCAACTTCTTCTGAAACAGAATCTAGTCTTGCTTCGGCAACGAGTAGCCAGCCAGCTCCACTCAATACATTCGGAGTTGGTCAAGGTTTGTCGCTTCTCAACAGTACAGTAGCAGGAACAGCGACAGCAAGTTCTGAAGTGACGACAGCATTGTTGGCGGCAAGCTTGGATAGTTCTTCTTCCAGCCAGTCGGAAACGTCAAAATCAACCACTACAACAACAGACCGTGTTGTCGACATTAATTACTCTGTAAAATATGTAGAAGTTGGTACAGGCAAGGTCGTTAAAATTGTTGAAAAAACCCTCTCAGTGAATACGGCAGAAGAAGTCGCACTAGAAATTGTTGAAGAAACAGCTGAACTCCCAGAGGGCTATGTATTGAGCAGTAGCCAATCTGAACAAATTCGCCAGGCTCTGATTAGCTCACAAGACAATGTCCTTACTTTCTATGTGGAAAAAGATTTGACATTAGAAAGCAGTGCTAAAATTGAACTTCAGCAGCTGTTCGCAGAAGGTCGGGTATTAGCAGGCTATACAAATACCGTTCTTTCCAAGGGTGAATCATCTGAGAGTGTCCAAACTTCATTATCAACTCTCGTTGAGGAGTTGCAAGTTGCAGAAACAGCGCTTTTGACAGCAGACGTTTCAGATGCGCACTATAGTCAACTTGCTACTGAGCTACGGACAGATATTCTATCTCTTGCACAAGCCTTGATGGCTTATACAGGTGATGATAGCATTGCGGTTGCTCTTAACCTGACTAGCTCAAGCACATTGAAAGTAGGCGAAGGGGAAGGGGTATTAGTCGATACACTTTCTACGGCAAGCCCGGCTATGACAGATGCCAATGGGGCGAAAATTTCGAATCCAACGAATTCGACAGGTTTTACCCCATCCTCTGAATCAGAACGTTTTACGTTCAATTATTCCAAACTAAATTGGTTCGGTGATCAATTAACGGATAAAACAATTAAAGAGAATTACTATTTCCGTTACTCTTTGGATTATGATTCATCGACAACTACAACTTATTTAGAACTTGTCAATAAGACAACCAATACAGTTGTTGAGAGGCATACTTTAGACAAGGGGCAAACAGCTACTTTTACATATTTCCAAAATTATTCTGGTGCGGATAATAAACCGTTAACGATTACCTACGGTGATAGCACTTCGTCATCAACGACAACAGGTGAACTTCAATTACAGTATAACGGTGGAACGCTCACTAATACCTTAGTTCCGACCTATCAATTATATACGACTTACTATAAAACTACTGATGGAACAACTATTGCAACCTACTCAATGATGGGTATTGGTGGTCAAATTGCTACGCCATCTGTTAAACGTGATTTTGTAGGCTATGATTATGCAAGAACAACAGGTGGTAATGCGGTACGCCTTTATTCTCCAGGAACGATTTATAATGATGGTGCGATTTCTACATCGTATATTAAACGTCTGGCAGAAGTTGTAGATGAGAACGGTAGCGTTGTTAAGACTGTATGGGTAAAAGATCCAACCTACACCGGTACAGTTGACTATAATTCTGCGGATACAACTGGATTCTTTAAGGTGATGGAGACGGAAGTTCTAGCCCCTCAAAGTTACAATACAAGTTTACTAGTACCAACAGGGTCAATAGTGAGCAGTACAGAGGCCGCTCAAATAACAGCAAATGCAGAGGCGAAGAAAGTTGATAATGACATTTTCGTCGTGGTCTATGAGGATAGCACATTACAAGTACGGTATGGATTTTCTGGATATAGATATGACCAATACGGAAATAACTATGGTTCAGCAGTTCATGTCCAAACAATTCTAAAACCGACGCATCCGGAGTATGCCCCGAACTATACGGACTCTAACGGTAATGTTGTAAACCCTAATACAAGGGGGACCCATGTACAATTATTCAATGCATTAATCGATAAAACTACGAATATAACAACACACTGGTATACAGTTGATACATCTGAGTCTACATCATTATCTAAATCTAATTCTTTATCGCAATCAGAATCTGCTTCAACCAGCGCATCGACTTCCGCAAGTACGAGTGCCAGTGAATATGCCTCTACCTCAGCAAGTACGTCAGCAAGCGAATCCGCGTCGACCAGTGCGTCAACATCGGCAAGTATGAGTGCCAGCGAGTCAGCATCGACCAGTGCGTCAACATCGGCAAGTACAAGTGCTTCTGAGTCAGCCTCGACTAGTGCCTCGACATCAGCGTCTGAGTCAGCATCAACCTCAGCGTCAGAATCAGCATCAACCTCAGCGTCAGAATCAGCATCGACCTCAGCGTCAGAGTCAGCATCGACTAGTGCGTCTACTTCAGCAAGTACGTCAGCTAGTGAGTCGGCATCGACTAGTGCATCAACCTCAGCAAGCACTTCAGCCAGCGAGTCAGCGTCGACCAGTGCCTCGACTTCAGCAAGTACATCAGCCAGCGAGTCAGCATCAACCTCAGCATCTGAGTCAGCCAGCACCTCAGCGTCAGAGTCAGCGTCGACCAGTGCGTCAACATCAGCAAGTACGTCTGCTAGCGAGTCCGCTTCGACTAGTGCGTCAACCTCAGCAAGTACGTCAGCTTCCGAGTCCGCCTCGACCAGTGCGTCAACCTCCGCAAGCACGTCGGCTTCAGAATCCGCCTCAACTAGTGCGTCAACCTCAGCGAGCACAAGTGCTTCCGAGTCAGCATCTATGAGTGCGTCTACTTCAGCAAGTACGTCAGCTTCTGAGTCCGCCTCGACCAGTGCGTCAACCTCAGCAAGCACATCAGCTTCAGAGTCCGCGTCGACCAGTGCGTCTACCTCAGCAAGTACATCGGCTTCAGAGTCCGCATCGACTAGTGCATCTACTTCAGCAAGTACGTCCGCTTCAGAGTCTGCGTCAACTAGTGCGTCTACCTCAGCAAGTACGTCAGCCAGCGCGTCTGCATCAACCAGCGCGTCCACCTCGGCAAGTACGTCGGCCAGCGAGTCCGCATCAACCAGTGCGTCCACCTCGGCAAGTACTTCAGCTTCAGAGTCTGCATCAACCAGTGCGTCCACCTCAGCAAGTGCGTCAGCCTCAGAGTCCGCGTCAACTAGTGCATCTACCTCAGCAAGTACATCGGCTTCAGAGTCCGCATCGACTAGTGCATCTACTTCAGCAAGTACGTCAGCCAGCGAGTCCGCATCGACTAGTGCATCAACTTCAGCAAGTACGTCGGCAAGCGAGTCTGCGTCAATGAGTGCGTCTACCTCAGCAAGTACTTCGGCTTCAGAGTCCGCGTCGACTAGTGCGTCTACCTCAGCAAGTACGTCAGCCTCAGAGTCAGCGTCCATGAGTGCATCTACTTCAGCAAGCACATCAGCTTCAGAGTCAGCGTCGACCAGTGCGTCTACCTCAGCAAGTACGTCAGCCTCAGAGTCAGCGTCCATGAGTGCATCTACTTCAGCAAGCACATCAGCTTCAGAGTCAGCATCAATGAGTGCGTCCACCTCAGCAAGTACGTCAGCCAGCGCGTCTGCGTCAACTAGCGCGTCTACCTCAGCAAGTACGTCGGCCAGCGAGTCCGCGTCCACCAGTGCGTCTACCTCAGCAAGTACTTCGGCTTCAGAGTCCGCATCAACCAGTGCGTCAACTTCAGCAAGTACGTCTGCTAGTGAGTCTGCGTCGACTAGTTCATCTACTTCAGCAAGTACTTCGGCCAGCGAGTCCGCGTCCATGAGTGCATCTACTTCAGCAAGTACTTCGGCTTCAGAGTCCGCGTCGACCAGTGCGTCAACTTCAGCAAGTACTTCGGCTTCAGAGTCCGCATCAACCAGTGCGTCTACTTCAGCAAGTACGTCTGCTAGTGAGTCTGCGTCGACTAGTGCATCTACTTCAGCAAGTACATCAGCCAGCGCGTCTGCGTCAATGAGTGCGTCTACTTCGGCAAGTACATCAGCCAGCGAGTCTGCGTCTACCAGTGCATCTACCTCAGCAAGTACGTCTGCTAGTGAGTCCGCGTCGACTAGTGCGTCTACTTCGGCAAGTACATCAGCCAGCGAGTCAGCGTCGACCAGTGCATCTACCTCAGTAAGTACATCAGCCAGCGAGTCAGCGTCGACTAGTGCGTCTACTTCGGCAAGTACATCGGCTTCAGAGTCCGCATCAATGAGTGCGTCTACCTCAGCAAGTACATCAGCCAGCGCGTCTGCGTCAATGAGTGCATCTACTTCAGCAAGTACATCGGCTTCAGAGTCCGCATCGACTAGTGCATCTACTTCAGCAAGTACGTCCGCTTCAGAGTCTGCGTCAACTAGTGCGTCTACCTCAGCAAGTACGTCAGCCAGCGAGTCTGCATCAACCAGCGCGTCCACCTCGGCAAGTACGTCGGCCAGCGAGTCCGCATCAACCAGTGCGTCCACCTCGGCAAGTACTTCAGCTTCAGAGTCTGCATCAACCAGTGCGTCCACCTCAGCAAGTACGTCAGCCAGCGAGTCTGCATCAACCAGTGCATCTACCTCAGCAAGTACGTCCGCTTCAGAGTCTGCGTCAACTAGTGCGTCTACCTCAGCAAGTACGTCAGCCAGCGAGTCTGCATCAATCAGTGCATCTACCTCAGCAAGTACGTCCGCTTCAGAGTCTGCGTCAACTAGTGCATCTACCTCAGCAAGTACGTCCGCTTCAGAGTCCGCATCGACTAGTGCATCTACTTCAGCAAGTACGTCGGCAAGCGAGTCTGCGTCAATGAGTGCATCTACTTCAGCAAGTACGTCGGCAAGCGAGTCTGCGTCAATGAGTGCATCTACTTCAGCAAGTACGTCGGCAAGCGAGTCTGCGTCAATGAGTGCATCTACCTCAGCAAGTACGTCTGCTAGTGCGTCTGCGTCGACCAGTGCGTCTACCTCAGCAAGTACGTCGGCAAGCGAGTCAGCGTCGACCAGTGCATCTACCTCAGCAAGTACTTCGGCTTCAGAGTCCGCGTCAACCAGTGCGTCTACCTCAGCAAGTACGTCGGCAAGTGAGTCCGCATCAACCAGTGCGTCTACTTCAGCAAGTACGTCGGCAAGTGAGTCTGCGTCGACCAGTGCATCTACCTCAGCAAGCACATCAGCTAGCGAGTCAGCGTCAATGAGTGCGTCTACTTCAGCAAGTACGTCGGCTTCAGAGTCAGCATCAATGAGTGCGTCTACCTCAGCAAGTACGTCAGCTTCAGAGTCAGCATCAATGAGTGCGTCAACTTCAGCAAGTACCTCAGCCTCAGAGTCAGCGTCGACCAGTGCGTCTACTTCAGCAAGTACAAGTGCCAGCGAGTCAGCGTCAATGAGTGCATCTACCTCAGCAAGTACGTCAGCCAGCGAGTCCGCGTCGACCAGTGCGTCTACCTCAGCAAGTACGTCAGCTTCAGAGTCCGCATCAACCAGTGCATCAACATCGGCAAGTACAAGCGCTTCCGAGTCAGCTTCGACTAGTGCGTCAACATCCGCAAGCACGTCAGCGTCAGAGTCAGCATCAACCTCAGCGTCAGAATCAGCATCGACCTCAGCGTCAGAGTCAGCATCGACCTCAGCATCAGAGTCAGCATCGACCTCAGCGTCAGAGTCAGCATCGACCTCAGCGTCAGAATCAGCAAGTACATCAGCCAGCGAGTCAGCGTCGACCAGTGCGTCAACATCAGCAAGTACGTCTGCCAGCGAGTCCGCGTCGACCAGTGCATCAACTTCAGCAAGTACGTCAGCTTCTGAGTCAGCTTCGACCAGTGCGTCAACATCTGCAAGTATGAGTGCTTCCGAGTCCGCCTCGACTAGTGCGTCTACTTCAGCAAGCACGTCAGCTAGTGAGTCCGCTTCAATGAGTGCATCAACCTCAGCAAGTGAATCCGCGTCGACCAGTGCGTCTACTTCCGCAAGTACAAGTGCCAGCGAGTCGGCTTCGACTAGTGCGTCAACATCCGCAAGTATGAGTGCAAGCGAGTCCGCGTCGACGAGTGCGTCAACTTCAGCAAGTATGAGTGCTAGCGAGTCGGCTTCGACCAGTGCGTCAACTTCCGCAAGTACATCAGCATCTGAGTCCGCCTCAACTAGTGCATCGACCAGCACCTCGACTTCTGAATCAACAAGTCCAAAACATACAAGACTACCAAGCACAGGTGAAGAGAGGATAGAAGTAGCGGGAGCAGTTAGCACTGCAATGTTACTAGGTGCCTTTGCTCTTACAGCAAGACGTCGTCGTAAAAAAGACGAAGAAACTGAATAGTTAGAGACCGATAATGTCGGTAATCTAAAAATTATTTTGTGAAACTCTGTAATTTAGTAGTGATTCAACTCATTACGATGATTACAGAGTTTTTTTTATACGATTGTCATTAGAATTCTAAAGTATTATTTTTTAATACTTTGTTCCTTTTGTTTAGGCTATTCAAAATGAATTTGTTCCGCTTACAATATTCAAAATAAGCGTAACCGCCCAATAACAAAGTATATTGAAAAGGCTCCAAAGTCCTATTGACTCTGGAACCTTTTTCTATTTACATGCTCTCTTAATTTTTTCCTTCCATGGCAAATAAGCCTCCAGCACCTCCTTT